>JANQQT010000309.1 GCA_028284925.1 Phycisphaeraceae bacterium
CTTGAAGAAAAATCAAAGGATTGAGGGGGTTTTGATTGAATCCAATGAAAGAGGGGAAGTTGGGGGTGGTGTCGCATAGGGTTGGGTCGTGATCGGGGATGGGGAGGCGTGGAAACTATTTGAAAGAGTGATATGGCTGAGTATCAGGATGGCGATCGGTTTGATGAGGCTTATACGTATGATCTTTATGATGAATCGTATTATGAGGGTTTGCGTGCGGCGGAGTTGAAGGTGAGTCATCAGTGGCGGTGTCGGTGGTTGGGAGAGGCATTGGAGCCTGGCAAGGGGGATCGGATTGTGGATCTGGGGTGTGGGGCGGGGTTAGTGAGCAAGTATCTGGCAAAGCGGGGCGCCACGGTGCATGGAGTTGATCTGGCGGATGAGGCGGTGGCAGCGGCACGGAAGATGTGTGAGGGGGTTGAGGGTGTGGAGTTTAGACGAGCGGATGCGAGTGACTGTAAACACCTGGAGGGTGGAAGTTTTGACAAGGCGTGCAGTGTGGATGTGATTGAGCATTGTGGAGCGGATGTGATGCTGGATATGTTCAGGGAGGCGCATCGATTGTTGAAGGATGGGGGAATGTTTTATGTGTATACGCCTAACCCGTTGCACTGGATTGAGCGGTTAAAGGATTGGGGTGTGATGAAGCAGGATGAGACGCATACGGGGTTGCGATGTGTTGGACCGATTGTGGAGGCGATGGAGGCGGCGGGATTTGAGGTGTTGAAGGAGTTTAGACCTACATGTCCGTTTGCGCCGGTGAAGTGGTTTGAGTGGGTATGGAAGCGTCAACCGATTTTGAGGCAGTTGGCGATTTATCGCGTGAGTTTGTTGGGTCGGAAGGTGGGGTAAGCGGAGATGGCGACGTAGGGGAAATGATTTGGTTAGGTGGTTGAGGTGAGATGAAGATGAACAACCGGGGGTTTGAATGAAATTACCCCGTCCGAGTCTTCGGGGCTGGGAAGGGTCTCGAACGGGGCCTTGGTGCAACATTCGCCTGGGTTGGCTATGAGGTAATTAAGATGGGTTTGAGTTCGTATTTTGGGTGGGATTTCTATTTGGTTTCGCCATTATTTTCTTTGGGGGGTTTCGATGCAGAATCGCGGACGTCCTGAACGGCGGGGAGGATCATGGCCTTCCCTTTTGTTTCATTATTGTTACTCAGATCCCTTTCATGTGTGGTGGAGTTTTGTCGAGTGGCGGCTTCACGAACCTGTTGAACAGCAGGTAGAAGAAGACCGATAGCTACGTTCTCATCGGGATTCCTGATGTCTGCAACTTCCCGCGTTTTTGATGCGGCCTCCCGGACTTTTTGAACGGCGGGAAGGAGAAGCGCTATGGCCTCGGGATCCGGGGTGGGGTTCTTGAATTGGGACGGATCATTCGGTTGGTGTTGGTGACGGGCGGCGGCTTCTCGAACTTGCTGCACCGCGGGAAGAAGAAGGCCGACGGTGGTGGTTTTGCCCGGATTCAGTAGATCTGTGACCGATTGTGTTCCGGCAGCGGCTTCACGGATTTTCTGGACGGCGGGGACGATGAGGGCCGTCTGTGGGTCTGTTTGGGGCGTGTCAACATCGCCAAACGGTGATGCAGAGAGAAGTTGTCGAGATTCGAGGGATTCGAGGCTGAACGATGCTCTTGAATCGTTGTTTTTGTGTTGTTTTCGCAGATTTCGTACTCGTGCAAAAATCGACCGGTTCATCGTGGTTTACTCCGATTTTGTTAAGTGGCGTTTCCCGTACCGGTCATTTATCGAGGGTGGCTTACGGGTGTTGCATCATGACTGGGGGAATGTGGCATTTTTTGTTGCAAAGGGAGGGGGTTGAAAGATATAATTTTGCGACAGGGGAAAGTGTTTTTGTAGATGATCGATAATTTGGGAGATCACGTGATGGTCAAATCTGGACAAATATTGGCAATGCTGGTGTTGAGTTGTTCTGTTGCTCAGGCTGCGGATTTTTATCCGATCAGCTCGATCAGTTATGGGGGTAGTAGTTTGTGGGGTCCGAACAATCTGATTCAGGGGCCTGGTGTTGGATTTGATGCGAGTGAACCGCATGGCAAGACTCTGGGCGCGGCTGCGGGAAACTGGGTGACGGACGCGCCGGGCGGTTTTCCATCGGACTATATTGCTGTGGCGGGTATGCCTGTGTTGACGCTGGATCTGGGGGAAGATCGGTTGTTATCTGAGATCAGCACGTGGGGTTATGATGTGACCAACACGAATGGTGTGAGCGAATTCGGTCTGCGTTTTGCAACGGAGGCTGAGGGCAGTGGGAATTGGAGTAGTTCGCAGGGTTCGTTTTTGATGACGATTGACGACACGATTCGTCAGAGTAATGCTTTAACGCCTGTGACGGCTCGTTATGTAGAGTTTACGGCAATTGACAACTTTTTCTTTCCGCCGGGCGATGGCTCGACGGGTGGAGGACGTGGTGGTGATCGTGTGGGGTTAGGTGAGATTGCTTTTGAAGTCACGGCGAATCCGGTGATTCCGGAGCCCGCGAGTGTATTGGGATTGTTGGTGGGTGGTGGATTGATGCTGATGCGGCGGAAGTGAATGGGTGACATAGATTGTGCTTATTCGAGACCCGGAGCGGCTTGCTTCGGGTCTTTTTCTTTGAGAAAAGGAAAAACCGGGTGGAAAGGATGTTGGGCTGAGAGGGTCATATTGACCCGCTGCGGTCGGATTGGCGTTTTGGAAATAGTTGGAAAATGGGTGTGGTGTGGTGATAAAATATAGGCTCTGACGGGATGCTGGGGAGGGTGTTTGGGTGAGGGAGAGGCGTGGGGCGGCGATTGGGCGCGGCATGAACCAGAATCGGCTGCGTACCGTACGAAATACTGTGTTTTTATTATTAAGAAAAGGGTTGTGCTGATGTTTCACAAGTCGAAGACGGATATGCGTGCAGTTAGTACTCTAATGGTAAGGTTTTTGGCGATCGTGGTGAGTCTGTTTATGGCTGTGTCGGTCGTTGATGCGGCGGCGCCGAGCGGGCCCGGCATTGTGAAGAAGAAGCCGGTGGGCGGTCGTTATGTTTCGTTGCCGGGCGGGTTGTATATGGTGCCCTATACGGCCAAGATTCCGGGGACGACGATTGAAGTTGAGATGGTTCCGATTGCGGGTGGTAAGTTCAAATTTGGCGAGTCGGGTCATGAAGCGGGGCCGGTTGTTGAGGTGGTTGTTGAGCCGTTCTGGATGGCTAAGTATGAGACACTTTGGGTCCATTATGACCAGTTTTTGGGTGTGTACGAGCCGGTGAAAGAAGCGAAGTTGAAGATTCCAAAAGGCAAGGAGGACGATGCGATATCGATTCCGACGCCTTTGTATGCCCAAGAAGGTGTACCGATTGTTAAGCGGATGGGTGGAATCACGGGCAAGTTGCCGGTGGCTGATATTACCCAGTTGGCGGCGAAGCAATACACGAAATGGGTCAGCAAGTTGAGCGGTCAATTTTATCGTCTGCCGAGCGAGGCGGAGTGGGAGTACGCAGCTCGTGCCGGTTCGACGACGAAGTTTTACTGGGGGAACGACGAAGGTGGAGCGGATGACCATGCGTGGTACTTTGATAACAGTGAATTTCCCTGTGGGGAGAAGGGGCATCCTGATTTTGACGCGGGATATCGGGAAGTTGGAAAGAAGAAGCCGAATGCGTGGGGTTTGTACGACATGGCGGGGAATGTTTCGGAGTGGGTGTTGGATCAGGCGATTAAGGGTCATCGCAAGAAATTTGCGGGCAAGACGGTGAAGTGGGATCAGATTATTGCATGGCCTACGAAGGAATATCCGCGTGTGGCGAAGGGTGGTAACTGGGACACGGATGCGAAGGGGTTGAATCCTGCGGCGCGGATCAAGTCTGAGAAGGACTGGAAGGAACAGGATCCTCAGGGACCGAAGAGCATCTGGTGGCATACCGAGGCGTTTTGGCTTGGGTTTCGGATAATTCGGCCATTGAATGTGCCCGAGGCGAAGGAGCAATTGAAGTATTGGGAACCTGATATTGATACGCATCGAGAGATTATCAAGAAGGGTAAGAAGGCAGGTAAGGCATTGGCTAAGGACACGATTAAGGCGGTGAAAGAGGCGAAATAAGGGTAATATCCTGAAGATTGTTGAGAAGTCGTATGACTGGAAAAGTCGTACGGATTAGCGAAATTGGAGTATAATGGCGGGCCTCCAATTTTGAAATGATTGGTAAAACAAGGCAATTTGGTGCAGGCCAAATTTCTCAAAGAGACTACATACAAATGGAGAGTCGACCTATGAGCGAACAAACACGGCGTGGTTTTATGAAGAATACGACCGTTGCGGCTAGTGCGGCGGCGGTGGCGGGCGCGATTGGCGCGCGTGCACACGCGGCGAATAACGAGACCTTAAAGATTGCCCTTGTTGGTTGCGGTGGTCGTGGTACGGGCGCGACATTGCAGGCGTTGAGTACGGATGGTCCGGTGCAATTGGCTGCGATGGCGGACGCGTTTGGTGATAATCTTGAAAACAAGCTCAAGCACATTTCCCGATCGAAGCCGAAGCAGGTCGCGATCAAGGCGGGCGATAAGTATGTTGGTTTTGATGCGTACAAGAAGGTGATGGCGCGTGACGACATTGATCTGGTTATTCTGACAACGCCTCCCGGATTTCGTCCGATGCACTTTGAGGCGGCGGTGAAAGCCGGCAAGCATGTGTTTATGGAGAAACCGGTTGCTTCTGATCCGCATGGTGTACGTCGTGTGCTGGCAGCTGCTCAAGAAGCCAAGAAGAAAAAGTTGAAGGTTGGCGTTGGTCTGCAGCGTCATCACAGCTCGAATTACCAGGAAATCATCAAGCGTATTCACGATGGTCAGATTGGCGAGATCGTGAGCATGCGTTGCTATTGGAACGGAACGACCCCTTGGGTTCGCAGTCGTCAGCCCGGTCAATCGGAGATGGAATACCAGATGCGTAACTGGTACTTCTTCAATTGGCTTTGCGGTGACCACATTGTTGAGCAGCACATTCATAACCTGGACGTGTGCAACTGGGTGATGGGTGATTATCCATCCGTGGCGCAGGGTATGGGTGGTCGTGAAGTGCGAACCGGTAAGGATCACGGTGAGATTTTTGATCACCATGCCGTTGAATATGTATATGGCAACAACTGGGATCGCGGTGTTCACATGTACAGCTACTGTCGCCACATTCGCGGTTGCTGGAACAGTGTTTCGGAGCATGTCTATGGTACGAAGGGATACGCGACGGTGAGCGGCGCTCGTCTTTATGATCGCAAGGGTAATCAGATTTGGAAGCCGGCTCGTGGCCGTAAGGTGAACCCTTATCAGCAGGAGCATAATGCATTGTTCGCGGCGATTCGCAACGACACGCCTCACAATGAGGCTGAGAACGGTGCGAAGAGTACGATGACGGCGATCTTTGGTCGTATGGCGACGTATTCAGGCAAGATGTTGACCTGGAAGCGTGCGTTGGAAACCAAGGTTGATGTGTTCCCGCATGATCCGAATTACAATTGGGACTGGAAGGGCAAGGCTCCTGTGATGCCGGATGCAAACGGCAGATACATCACGCCGAAACCTGGCAAGTCGAAGGTTGTGTAAGGTTTACGACTCCAGATTTGTTGAATCAAACGATAAGAACACCCGTCGGCAATGGCGGGTGTTTTTTTAGGTATAGGGCTGGAGAGAACGTAGGAATAAATGCGCTGAATGTATGAGTGGGATGTATGTAATTGAGGAGAGGAAGTGTTTTAGCCTTCTGCATCACCTTCGGCGGCCGGCGGCGCGGCTTCTTCTATGGCATCCGCATCGGGTTTGGCTTTTTGATTTCCCTTTGGCTTGGCAGCTTTGGGTTGGTGATAGATGGGTACGGGAATGTCTTTGAGTTCGAATACGACGGCTTTTTCTTCGGTTTGTGTGACGGCCTGGATCTGCATGTGTCCGGGTTTTTGTTTGCCGGTCAGGCGGTAGGTGATTTTGGCAGTTCCTTTGGTCAGGCCATTTTTGGTTTTGGCTGAGCCTGTAGACCAACCTCGGCGGTACAGGCGGCTGTTTTTCTCATCGTAGAGGTCCATTGCGGTGATGAAGGGGGGCTTTTGGTTGACGTTGAAGAAGATATTGGCGTGTGGCGCTTCGTAGGAGAATTCTACTTCGACGGTGGAGGACGTGGTCTTGACGTTGGTAATCTGGATGGTAAGGCCGTTGGCAAGATCGATGAGTCCGCCGGGTCTGACAGGTTTGATTTTATGGTTGATTCTTTTCTTGGCCATGAGGATGCTGGCCTGTCCCTTAATTTTTTTGAATTTGGTAGGGACGCGTGGGAGATTCTGTAGAGATGCGGAGACGTAGATAGAGGAGTTTCTGTTGAATCCGTTATTGACGGAGGAGTAGTATCGTTGGTTGAACGCGCCGTTTTTGCCGGCGAGTTCGGAAGCGAGGTCTTTGCCGGATTCGTCGACCACGTTGAGCATTTTCATCTGGTACATCACGCCGACGACATCGGAGCCGGGGGGCATGTGAACACGGCCCTGGATGGACATGTGGCGGTGTACTTTGCCGGTTTTGAGGTTCACAGAGCCGGATGCCTGGAGGTAGGTCATTTCTATCCAGGGACCCTTTTTCTTTTTGTCGTCTTTGGGTTCGGGTTGTTTGGGCTTATCCGGTTGCAAGGCGAGTTTATCCGGACGTACGGGTACGGCGCTAGCCGGGTAGAAACCGGCGATAGCGAGTACAGCGATAAGCGGTACGCAGAGGCGTATAGGTAGCATGATATTGATCCTGTAAAATGGCGTTCAGGCGGATCCGTGCCTTACGTAGTATTATTGTACGAGAAGAGGGGGTGGTTTGGCTAGTTTGGGAAGGGTGAATTTACAGTTTGGTTGCCGTATGGGTGTAAGTGTGGGGCATTATTGGTCACCAAGCGGTATCCTGAGGCTCAAACCTTGTTTGACTTAATAGAAATAGTAAAGCATGAACATGGCGGAAGCGGCTAGTACGCCAGCCCAGAAGCGATCGTTTCTGAGGACAAGAGGGAGAGATATGGGGATATCGCGTGATGGGCCTTCTTTTACGGAGGCGACGGCTGCTCGTGCGAAGAAAACCCAGGTCCAAATCGAGGCGATGATGGCGGCGATGAACGGTGTGAGGGCGTTTGTGACGATCAGAACGCCGAGGACGGCGAAGAGAACGAGACTGATGATGAATATGGTAAGGAATCGCTTGAGTGATTGCTCGGAATAGATGCCGAGTCCGATCCATGTGAGCCTTTGTTGCTCGTTGGAGTTTTGTGTCTTTAGGCTGATGATGATATGCAGGATAAGACTGATGATGGCGGCGACGAACACGGCGTGGAAGAAGTTGAGTTTCTGGCCAAAGACGGCGGCAATGGCTTCGTTATCGCCCAGGTAGTTGTTGTACAAGGGTGTGATAGCGTAGCTGAGGGCCACGCCCGTTATGATGGCGACGATGGCGCCTGGAGCCGTGGCACGTTTCCAGAACATGCCGAGGAGGAATGCGACGACGACACCACAGACAAGTTTACCCTGATGGTTGGCGACGTGCAGGAAGAAGCTGGCGGTGGAATTCGGGTCCATGGTGAAAATGGTAATGACGGCGGCGAGGGCGATGAAGAGGGCGATGCAGATTCGACCGATGAGGATGAGTTGTTGTTCGGAGGCGGACTGGTTGATGTATTTTTTGTAGATATCGAAAGTGAAGATGGTGGCGGCGGAGTTCATCATGGAGTCGATGGAGGAGAGGATGGCGCCGATCATTCCGGCGGCGATGAGTCCGACGAGACCGAAACCAATGGGGGCGATGAGGTCTGTGAGAAGTTCGGTGAAGACGGCGTCCTGGGCTACGACCTTGGCTTCCTGTTTGTAGAAGTACCATGCGGCGATGCCTGTGCCGATGGAGAAGAAGGGGATGAGGAGTTTGAATGAACCGGCAGCGATGATGCCGAAGCGCGCTTCGGTGTCGGATTTGGCGGAGAGTGCGCGTTGGACGATGAACTGGTTGGTACCCCAGTAGTAGAAGTGGAGGACCATGAGGCCTGTGAACACGCCTGTCCAGGGCAGAGAGGCGTGGTTGGAGGGGTTGTAGAGATGTAGTTTGTCGGCGCCGGTTTTGTCGAGTTCGACCATGGCACCCCAGCCGCCGATTTTGTCGAAGGTGAAGAAGGCGACGAGGAGGCCAGCGGCGAGGAGGAGGACGGATTGGATGACATCGGTGACGATCACGGCCTTGAGACCACCGACGATGGTGTAGGTACCGGTGATGAAAGCCATGAGGAGGATACCGATGATGTACCAGGATGGATCGACATCGCCGGGGCTGAGTTTGCCTTCTTTGCGTCCGCCACCTGCGACGGTGACCGCGGGTGGTTTTTTGTAGCCGGCACCGGGTGATTTCAGGACGACTTTGGAGACGCCTTTGTCCGCGACTGCGGCGAAAGCTTCGGCGGTTTTGCCATCGGAATTGGGGGGAGGGGCGATGGTAATCTTGGGTTGTGATTCGAAGCCTGAGCCGCCGTCTTTGATGAGGATGGTGTTGAGGACACCATCGGGATTGACTTTGGCGATGGCGGTGGCGGGCGTGGCGGATTTTCCTTCGATGGTGACGGTTGGTGGGTTCTTTGCGTCGTAGCCTTTGCCGGGTGTATGGACGACGATGGCGTTGAGTGGTTTGTCGGTGATGATGGCTTCGGCGGTGGCCTGGCCTTTATCGTTTTCGGGGAAAGTGAGTTTGGGGGGCGCGGTGTATTGGGAACCGCCGTTGTTGATGAGGATGGAGGTGATGGCTCCGGTTTTCTTGTCTATTTCGGGGTATAGGGCGGCCTTGTGGCCGACATCGCCCTGGAGGAGGATGTTGATGGATCGCGAGCCGATGTAGAAGCCGGGGACCATTTGGACGATGACCATGATGATGACCATGATGAGTGCGTATGCGATGCGCGATTTGTCATCGTATCGTTTGCCGAGATATTCGGAGAGTGTGTAGACGTTGAGTTTGCGGTAGACGGGAAGGAAGAAGTAGCAGAGCATGAGGAGGCCGACGATGGCGGTGATTTCGAAGTGACTTTGTGCGAAGCCGACGGAGAAACCGACGCCCATCATGCCGACGATGTGGTTGGCGGAGACGTTTGAGCCGAAGATGGATCCCGCGACGCCCCACCAGCGTGTGTTTTTTCCGGCGAGGTAGTAATCTTCGGAGGTATCTTCTTTTCGGCCGGCCCAGAGGCCCAGAGCCATGACGCCGAGGAGTGAAGCGAAGAAGATGATCAGGTCGAGTGTGCCAAGTGATCCCATTATTGTGCCGCCTGGGTTGGGGGTGTATGGAGAATAAAGATTGGGAGAAGAGATTAGTGTGAAGTGGGGATAATTGCAAGGTGAAAAGGGTTCGGTGAGGCTGGGGTCTCGACGCGCGGTGGGATTTGGGGGATGATATTGGGATCATGAGTGAATCAGAAAATCAGGACGTAACCGTAAGCGATGTAGAATCTTTACCCGTAGCGAAGATCAACGCGGTGAAGCGTGGGTGGTGGGTATGGGTCATACCGGGGTGTGCAATGGCGTTTGCCGTAGTCTTGGTGGTGATTTATGTGGTGCGCACGGGGCCTGTGGTGACGGTGAAGTTTGGGGAGGGGCATGGGGTTGCTGTGGGGGATGTGGTGCGATGTCTGGGAATTGAGGTGGGTAAGGTGGAGGAGGTTAAGCTGATTGACGGTTTGAAGCGGGTGGAGGTGGTGATTCGATTGGATCCGGAGGCAAAGGAATTGGCGCGGCAGGGTAGTCGGTTTTGGGTGGTTAAGCCACGTGTGGGGATTACGGGGGTATCGGGATTGGAGACAGTGATTGGACCGCGGTATATCAAGGTGTTACCGGGTGATGGTCAGGAGATGTGGGAGTTTGAGGGGCTTGATGAGGAGCCGGTGATTCTGGATGCGAGGCATGATGGGCTGGAGATTAAGTTAACGGCGATGCAGCGGGGGAGTTTGCGAAGGGGTTCGCCGGTGTTGTATCGACAGACGCAGATTGGTGTGGTGACGCGTGTGGGGTTGGCGGGGGATTCATCGAGTGTGGAGGCGGTGGCAAATATTCGGCCGGAGTATGTGAATCTGGTACGGGTGAAGAGTGTATTTTGGAATGTGAGTGGATTTGAGATTCGGTTTGGGCTTCGGGAAGGGTTGCAATTTGATGTCGCGTCGTTGGAGAGTTTGCTGGAGGGTGGTGTGGCGATGGCGACGCCACCGGATGCAGGGGAGAAGGTAAGCGCAGGTCATGTTTTTGATGTGGCGGTGAAGGCGAAGAAGGAGTGGTTGGAATGGCGATCGGCGATCGGGATTGGGGGAGCGGGATTGCCGGGACATGTGGTTATGCCGGAAATGGTGCGGTTAACGGTGAGGCGAGAGGAGGGGGCGATCTTGAAGCGAGAGGTGTTTTACAAGGGGTGGGGATTGGTAACGAAGGCAGGGTTGATTGGGCCGGCTGAATTATTGAAGAGTAAGGATAAGGGGGCGACACTGGAGGTACTGGGAAAGAAGTATCAGTTAAGTGACCAGACCGTGGCTAAGGTAGGGGAGAGGGAAGAGTTGTCGCTGATGAACTTGTTGCTGGAAGATGTGACGGCATGGGAGGAAGGGAAGATAAGGAAGATGGAAGGGCCTGAAGCGGAGGATTGTGTGGTGGTTTCCGGCGAAGGGAGGTCGCCAATTGCGTTGGCAGCTCGGAAGTTGAAGAGTGGGGGAACGTTTTATGACGTGGATCGGGCGGTGAATTTCGGGTCGGATATGAGTGGGGCGGCAGTATTGAGTGTGAAGGATGGGGCGGTGGTT
>JANQQT010000009.1 GCA_028284925.1 Phycisphaeraceae bacterium
GTTGAGTCTTGTGATGAGCCACCGGGTTATGGTGGGGGTGAAGGCATGGTTGGGGGTGATTTGTCGGTTGGGGGTGGTTACGATATTGGACAGGAAGAATCTGGATTTGAGACAAGGGAGGCGTTGCAAGCCATGGACATGATAACTGCGGAAGATAAGGCGAAACTGGAAGTACAGCTTGAGACGCTGGTTGCGAAGCGTCCTGAGATTGTGACGCGCATTGCGGAGGCGCGGGCGCTTGGTGATTTGAAGGAAAATGCGGAGTATCACGCGGCGCGTGAGGAACAGGGGTTGAATGAGGCGGAGATCAAACGGATTGAAGAGAGGTTGGCATCGGCGCAGGTGGTGGATAAGAGTGATGTGCCGGACGACTTGGTGTTTCTTGGTGCGACGGTACGATTGAGGAATGAAAAGTCGGGGGCTGAGGACTTGTATCGTCTGGTGGGTGAGTCGAGTGGTAATTTTGATGAAGATGTGATTGAAGTGACGGCGACGTCGCCGATGGGTGAGGCGCTGATGAAGGCGCGTGTTGGTGAGGTTGTGCGCGTGGACCTACCACGTGGAACCAAACGGTTCGAGATCATAGAAATCCTCTAGCCCCCCCCGGAATTTGGGTCCGCCGTATTAGGAGCGGCGAGCCTGGTTTGTTTTAGGGCGTAGGTGCGGGTGGTGCAGGGTTTGGTAGGGTTGTTGTTTGATGGTTGAATCGCCTGTGGAGAATGCGTATCGAATGGAGATTGAGGTGGTGGAGGGTGATATTGATGTGTTGGGTCATGTGGGGAATTCGGTCCCGATTCGCTGGATGAATGAGGCGGCTTGGGGGCATAGTAAGGCGTTGGGTTATGATCTTGAGGGGTATCGGAGATTGGGGGGATGGTTTGTGGTGAAGCGATTCGAGGTGGAATATCAGACGCCTGGTTATCTGGGAGAGAGGTTGATTGGGTTTACGTGGCCTGATGGATTGTGGAAGGCGACGGCGCGACGAAGGCATTTGATTGTGAAGGAAGGGGATGGGGAGGTGGTCGCGGAGGGGATGAATGTGTGGGCTTATGTGGATGTGGAGACGGGTCGGCCTCGTCGGATACCCGAAGAATTAAGAAACGCATTCGACCCCCGGAAGTTCCCCCCCGTATAAGAAAGGGTGTGTTCGGAGATGGGGCGATTTTGGTTGGGGATCCGGGAGTAAGTGAATCAGGGATGGGGTTTTTCAGAGTATTTGCACATCGATCCAGATTTGGACGATGGGTTGCGGGGAGTGGATGCTTTCGCGGGGTGTACAAATGAAGGAGGGCGTGTCATCTTTCGGTGTTGGGGTGGCGTATAATTGCAGCGTACTGATAATGCTGGGGGTTGAATTGGTTGCTGGGGACGTGATTTGCTGAACGAGTACTTTTTGGAAGGATTGTGATGATGACTGGTGATGTGCGTAGGGCTTCGTTGGTGTTGTTGGTTGTATTGGTGATGTTTGTGTCGGGTGTTGGGGAGGCGATGGGGGAGAAGGTGACGTTTCGATTGAAGTTGGAGGCGGGTAAGGCGTACAAGATGGATCTGGTGATGGATCAGGACATCACGATGGATATTGCAGGCGTGGAGCAGAAGATGAAGCAAGTGATAGGGATGGGTATGACGTTCAAGGTGAAGAAGGTGACGGATAAGGGTGATATGCAGATTGGCATGGTTTTTCACAGTGTGAAGATGTTCAATCCTGCTGCGGGGATGGACTACGATTCGACCCGGAAGGAGAATCCGAATAATCCTGTGACGTTGGTTTTTTCTGCGCTGGTTGGCGCAGGGTTTGACCTGACGATGACCTCGCTGGGTGAGGTGAAGGATATCAAGGGCATTGACAAGATGGTTGATAGGATGATCGCGAACGTTAACATGCCTGAGGGGGCGAAGATCGCGATGAAGCGTGCCATGAAGCAGCAGTTTAATGAAAAGGCATTTGCGGCTCAGTTATCGCAGGCGACGCAGTATCTGCCGAAGGACGCGGTAGAGATTGGGCAACGATGGACAATTACTCGAAATGCGGGCGGATTGGCTCCGATGCAGATTGTGGACACTTATACACTGAAGGAGATTAAGGGTGGGATGGCGGTGATGTCATTGTCGTCGAAGATCAAGCCGGCTGCGGGAGGCAAGGGGCAGCATGCCAATCCGCAGATTGATAAGGTGGAGGCGAAGGGCACTCAGAGTGGTGAGGTTAAGATCAGTGTTTCGACGGGATGGATCGTTCGATCGAATTTGCAGCAGGATCTGGATATGAAGATGCATATGAGGCACGGTCAGGTTATTCCCATGAAGGTGAAGTCCAAGGTGGCGATGTATCCGACGGGGGCGAATAAGGGGAAATGAGGGTGTTGGTTGAGTATAAGGGAATAGGTTAGGCTATAGCGAGACTTGGTTATGCAGCGATTATTTGGGAAGTGTGTGGTGATGGGTTGGGTGGGGATGTTGTTTGTCGTGGGGGGGCTGGGTTGTGCTGCGAAGGAGGAATTGAGGTTGCGGTTGGGTGTGGGTGAGACGTATCGGTTGAATTATCTGGTGGATCAGGATTTGACGATGAACATTCCGGGCGTTGGGTTGCAGGAGATGGAGCAGGTTGTGGGGATGGGGATGACGTTTAGTGTGAAGGATGTGGATGGCGAGGGGAATATGCGCATTGGAGTGGTGTATCACGGCATGAAGATGAAGAATAGTGCGGCGGGTTTGGATTTTGATTCCGCGCGGGGTGATAAGGGTGAGGGGCCTTTGGTGGGTGGTTTTGCGGCGTTGGTGGGTAAGGGGTTTGAGTTCAGGCTTTCGTCTCGTGGCGAGGTGCTGGAGATCAAGGGTGCGAGGGAGATGTTGGAGGGGATGTTGAATGAGATTGACGTGCCGGATACTGCGAAGGAGGCATTGCGAAATCAGTATGTGAGCCAGTTTGGCGAGGAATCGATCAGGTCGCAGTTGAGGCAGACGATGGGGTTTTTTCCGGAGGAAGGCGTGGGGGTTGGGGATGCGTGGCGAATGAAACGGACCGTGAAATCGGTGTTTGAGTTTACGACTGATGATCGGTTTGTGTTGAAGGAGGTGAAGGATGGTGTGGCGGTGATTGGTGTGGAATCGGTGATTGATTCGACGCCTGGTGGTAAGGCGAGTCTTCCGGGTGTGACGAAGGTGGATGCGAAAGGGAAGCAGGCGGGTGAGATTCGGATTGACGTGGCGACGGGGTGGATTTTGGGGTCGAAGGTGAAGCAGGATCTGGATGTGACGATGACGATGAAGATGGGTGATCAGACGATGGAGATGGAGATGGGGGCGAAGTCGGTGATTACGTTGAAACCCGTGGATGGGAAGTAGCGGATTGTTGGATTGAGTCCCTGATGGTTCAGGGCATGAGATGACTAATTGGAGGTTTGTTATGCAGGGTTTTAGGATGAAGTTAACTGGTTGGGCGGTTTTGGTTGGTTTGGTTTTTTTGGGATTCCTGACGGGGAGTGTGAAGGGTGCGGAGGGGACGTTGCTGAGGTTAAAGCTGGAGAAGGGGAAGAAGTATCAGACGTATGTATTGATGGATCTTGAGGGTGTGGTGAGTACTGAAGGGGTTGAGCAGAAGTTTACGATGGAGATGGGCATGGGGTTGACGTATGAGGTGAAGAAGGTTGATGCGAAGAAGTCGATGCATTTGTCGGTGAAGTTTCATCGGTTGCGGTACAAGATGAAGGATCCAATCAAGGATGTGGATTATGACTCGGCACGGGGAAAGAAGGCGAAGGGCGCGTGGGAGACGGGTTATGGGGCGTTGGTGGGTAAGGGTTTTGAAATGACGGTATCGCCTATGGGTAAGGTTTCGGGGTTGAAGGGGATGGAGAAGTTGTTGAAGGATGTTTCGAAGGAGGTTGTGGGGACGAAAAATGAGAAGGTGCTGGTGATGAGTGAGATGGGGGATATATTTGGTAAGGATTCGATGGGGGCGTATGTGGAAAGTTGGTTTGATGTATTTCCGAAGAAGGCGGTGAACGTAGGTGATCAGTGGAAGAAGACGCATGAGGATGCGGGTTCGATGCCGTATTTGATTGAGACGACTTATACGGTGAAGTCGATCAAGGATGGTCGTGTTAATCTGGTAACTGTATCGGTTATGAAGAATCATCCGAAGCGTAAGCCGAAGCTGGAGGGTTTGCAGCGTGTTGAGATGAGCGGTCGAGTGACGGGTACTGAGTCGCGTGATCTGAAGACGGGGATGACGGTTCATGGGGATGCCTCGATGCTTGGGGAGGCGAAGATGTTTATGGCGTTTGATGGTGTTGAGATTGCGGTCCCGATGAAGATGAAGATGAAGGTCAAAGTGAGGCCTGGGGGGGTGAAGTAGGGGAGGCGTTCAGAGTGTTACGTGGAGGGTTGATTGGATTGCCAGGCTTCGTGGCCGATGAGAGGGACGAAGCGGCAGTCGATGGATTGGTGGATGGTATGATTTGAGTTTGGGAGGTTGGGGTCCGGGGTGTTGATGATGGAGATGAGTTTTTGTATGGATCGGTCGCCAATTGGGATGACCATTTGGCCGAGGGGTTTGAGTTTTTGGAGGAGGGAGTTGGGGATATCGGGGGCGGCGGCAGTGACGAGGATTCGGTCGAAGTTGATGTCGGAGTTGAGTGTCTGCGGGTTCGTGCCGTCGCCGGTGATGATGTTGGTGTTTTGTATTTGTAGCTGGTGTAGGGTTTGTTGTGCTCTATTGGCGAGTTCGGGGATGCGTTCGATGGAGGTGACGTGGTTGGCGAGGTGGGCGAGGATGGCGGTTTGATAGCCTGAGCCTGTACCTATTTCGAGGATGTTTTCGTGGCCCTGGAGTTGCAGGAGTTGTGTCATGAGTGCGACGATGTAGGGTTGGCTGATGGTTTGGTCGTTGAGCGTGGGGAGTGGGCAATCGTGGTAGGCCTGTTGTTGGAGTGCGGGGTCGACGAAGAGGTGTCGGGGGATGGCGCGCATGGCGTTGAGGACGCGTGTGTCTCGAATGTCGCGCGCGAAGAGTTGGTGGTTGACCATTTGATTGGCGGCGGGGCCGAACTGGGATTCGTCGAGGAGGAGTTTTGGGCGGGGTGGTGATGTCATTGGATTATGGTAGTGGAGTTGTTGGCTGGAAACAGGTGTTTGGGTGGTGGGAGATGGGGTAGGATGGTGGTAAGGTTGTGTCGGAAAGTTGAAGAGGTGCGTTTTATGTTGCGGAAATTCGGATGGCATTGTGTCGGGGTGT
>JANQQT010000025.1 GCA_028284925.1 Phycisphaeraceae bacterium
ACGACACAGACCTCATCACCAAAACTCTCCTAACCCAGCAAATCTCCTGCGTCGTACATTTCGCCGCCCTTGCCTACGTCGGCGAATCCGTCACCGACCCACTCCGCTACTACACCAACAACACAGCCGGCTCACTTTCCCTCCTTAACGCCATCAACGAAGCGAATATCCAAAAACTGGTCTTCTCGTCCACCTGCGCCACCTACGGCGAACCCGCGACCATGCCAATCACCGAATCCACACCACAGGTGCCCATCAACCCCTATGGCTGGTCAAAGCTGATGACCGAACGCGCTCTTATCGATTATGCCGCCGTCAATCCCGATTTCGCATTCACCGTCCTGCGCTACTTCAACGTCGCAGGTTCCGCAGCCGATGGTTCAGTTGGCGAGGATCACCACCCCGAAACCCACATCATTCCACTCATCATCCAGGCCGCACTCGGAAGACGCGATTCCATCACCATCTTCGGCGAAGATTACCCCACACCCGATGGCACTTGCATCCGCGATTACATCCATGTTGAAGATCTATGCGCAGCCCACATCCTAGCGATGAAGAATATGAATCCCGGGCAAACCAAATTCTACAACCTCGGCATCGGAAAGGGTTACTCCGTCAAGGAAGTCGTCGACGCCGTGCGACGCGTTGCAGGAAAAGACTTCACCGTCAACATCGGCCCGCGCCGCGACGGCGATCCCCCCGAACTCTACGCCAATGCCGACCTCGTCGCTCAGGAACTCGGCTTCAAACCCAATCACACCGATCTGGACGAAATTGTCCGCACGGCCTACAACTGGTTGGAAGCCAACCCGGATGGCTACCCGAAAAACCCCGCATAATTCTTCATACGCATTCGCGCATCACCACCACCTCGCCTACAATCAGCACCATGACCTCACCCATGGATCATCAACCTCATATCCTTGACTCGGTTAACAATTCCGCCGTCGTAATTTCATCACTCAACGATCAAGCCGACACGATCAATGAAATCACAAACGCCGTCATCAACGCTTTAAAAGCCGGTCACAAAATCCTCACCGCCGGTCACGGTGGCTCTGCGGCCGATGCACTCCACATGTCTGAAGAACTCCTCGGCCGCTTCGACAAGGATCGCCGTCCGCTGCCTGCCGTAGCACTCGTCGCCGATACCACGCTCCTCACCTGTATCGCCAACGATTACGGCTTCAACAAAATCTTCCCCCGCCAGGTCGAAGGACTCGGCCAACCCGGGGACTGCCTCGTCATCTTCTCAACCTCTGGCAACGGTGATGGCCTCAAGAACGCAGTACAAATCGCCAATCAAAAGAAGATGACCACCATTGCACTACTAGGTAAGACCGGTGGCGATCTCAACAATCTCGCTACCCACCAAATCATCGTCCAATCTGACCAGACCGCCCGAATCCAGGAAGCGCACACCCTCCTCCTTCATATCATCCTCGAAGCAGTCGACCGGGAATTCGCCTAATCACATTCGCCGTCGCAACCTACTTCGACTGCTTGATGCAATAGAGATGTTGCTCACCGCGAAGCAGCAAATGATTATCCACCGGAACGGGTGATGCAATCATCCGCTCACCCAGATTATTCTCAGCCAGAAGCTTAAAACCATTCCGAATATCCGCCACGAAGATCATCCCATCCTCGCGCGTCGCATAAAGCTTCCCGTTCGCAATCACCGGAGACGCATAATAACTTGCCCGATGTCTCGGAAGTTGACCCTTCCATAACGTCTTCCCGGTTTTCGGATCCAGACACGTCACCGCACCACGATCTGCCACGCAATACAGCTTCTTCTGATATCCCACTGGCGATGGCACAAATGTCCCAATACGATCCAACGTCCACAGCCGATGAGACTTGGTCACATCCCCCGACCCACCCAATTTCACACCCGTCAAATGCTTACCCCGCCCGTAAGGAACCACCGCGATCCCATCAACGATCACTGCCGACGCCACAGCCACCCAGAAATTCTTTTTCTGCGGATTGAATCCGCTGCACGACCAAATAATCTTCCCGTCGGCCGCATCATGAGCCGTCAATCGCTCAGCCCCCCACACCACCAACGCTTCACGCCCCTTATGCTTAATCAGGATCGGCGTGGCATAACTGTGATCCCCCTCCACCGGACATTCATAATTCCTCGCCACCTTCCACCCCACCTTTCCCGTCGCTTTGTCAAACGCCACCAGGTAGGACTCCCCCTTATGCATCACCGCAATCACCACATACTTCTTCGTAATCACCGGCGACGTCCCGATATCCCAATACAACGTATCCTTCCCGTACCGCTCCTGGAGATTCGTCTTCCAAAGCAGCTTCCCTTTCATATCCAAACCCGCCACGTTCCCGCTCTTAAAATAAGCGAAGATGTACTTCCCATCCGTCACCGGAGAGGAATTCGTACTCGAACCGTTTCTGTGCTTACCGTCCTTCCCACGCCCGACCTTGGTGCGCCATTTCACCTTACCGTCAAAGCCAATACCGAATATGGCATCCGACTTCTCCAGAGGCGTCGCCACAATAATCTGATCCCCATAAACCGCCGGTGTCGAACACCCCTTGCCAGGCAATGGAATCTTCCACAGCGTATTCTTACCGCCCGACCACTCCGAAGGGTATTCACCCACCTGGGTTGACCCCGTCGCATTAGGCCCGCGCCAACTAGGCCAATAACGCTGTGGCGGCGCGCCCATCGACGCGCCCGCAACCACAAACACCAGCAAACCAACCAATACCCATTTGCGTTCCATATTCCATATCCTCAATGAGTCCACCAGGCACTTCGGCAAAGCACACATCATAACCGATCAGAACCGTCACGTGAGTGCAAAACAGCGCCTCGTCCACGGGCTGGCCGAAAACGAGGTGTGGGGTTCCTTTCAGGAAATTTGAAAATCAATTCAGAATGTAAACAGCCACTGGAAGTAGAAAAAGTCAATATCCTCATCTGTCGCAGGCGTCGATTCCGATACGAAATCACCCGCAAAGAAATGTGAATAGCCAATCAGGATCGTCGTATGCGCATCGCACTTATACTTCAACGTCACATCAATCTCCTGCCCAAGCTCGCTATCCGAACCTGTCCCACCGGCTCGAACAACACCGCCACCCGCGTTATAAAACGCATCCGCGTCGTCAGCACGATGGAAAACATGACCCGCAACCGCGATGACCATATTTTTCATCGGCTTGGCCGATACACCCACGGAGA
>JANQQT010000043.1 GCA_028284925.1 Phycisphaeraceae bacterium
ATCCCAATCACACCTCGCAACGCAGGCTCACCATACACCGCCTCAATCTCGCCTCCTCGAACCCTGCAATAACCCACCAAAACCAGACCCGCAATAAAAAACATCCACAACAACCGATGCGTCCACAGGTTCAAAAACACACGCGCCCCGTCTAATCCCCTATATGTTGTGCTTCCCGATTCCATAAAACCCCTTTCACTTTCAAACCCTACCCCACCTCCACCCCCACCACCACAACCCCCAACCGCTCCGCCGCCTCAATCATCCCCGCCTTGTTAATCATAATCGCCTTACCCGCCTCCAACGCCAGACAAGTCCCCCCAAACTTCTTCAAATTCTCCACCGTCGCCTCACCCACCGTCGGCACGTCAAAACGCATATCCTGCCCCGGCTTCGCAACCTTCACCATCGTCCAGCCGCCACGCCGACACAACTCACCCGTACGCTCAATCATCCGATCCGTACCCTCAATCGCCTCCACACTGATCACCTCCCGATCCTTCACCGCGATCGACTGGCCAATATCCAGATCACCCATCCGCTTAATGATCGGCAACGCAAACTCAATATCCGCCCGCTGCGATGCGCTCGGCTCGCGCTTCGTCATCACCCCGACATCCGCCAACTGCTCAGGAATGTACTTCGTCGAATCGATAAGACTTATCCCTTCACCACCCAATTCATCCGCAATCGCCCCCAACATCATATCCGTCCGCCGATCATGTCGCAGCTTACCAAACCATAACTTCGCCGCCCGCCAGTCCGGCATCTGACGAAACATATAAAACGGATCATACATCCGAACCTTCTTCACCCGACCCACCATCACCACCTCTTTACATCCCCATCGCCGCAACAATCGAATCCAACGACCCAACTGAATAATACCCGCCGTCTTAAATCGATCACACTCACCCGGCAAATCCGCATCAAACTGATCACGCAATCCCACACACGCCACCTCACGACCACTCGCATGAATACCCCGCGCCGTCACCACAGGCAACCTCCCCTCACCCGCAATCAGTCCAATAGGCTCTGCCATAACACCCCAAGTATAACCACCCCCCTCACAAAACAAAAAACGCCTCAAACCCGTGAAAAACCTGTAAATAAACCGCCCCAAAACCTTAAAATAGCCGATGATCCCTCCACGCTGTTACTTACAAAATCACCCCTCACAAGGTCATAACAGATGAATAACCCCCTCCTCACGATCTATACCCTCATCCTCCTCGTCCTCACACTCCTCTCCCCCTCAACAACCCGCGCCGATGGCGAACTCTTCAACCAGGTCAAACCCCTCTCCCCACAAGCCGCCCTCAAAACCATCCAGCTCCAGGATGGCTACTACCTCCAACTCGTCGCCGCCGAACCCCTCGTCAACGAACCCGTCCTCATCGCATGGGATGCCAACGGCAGAATGTTCGTCGCAGAAATGTCCACCTATATGCAGGACATCGATGGCAAAAACCAACACGCACCCAAAGGTAAAGTCGTCCTCCTCACCGACACCAACAACGATGGCGTCATGGACAAACGAACCGTCTTCGTCGACAACCTCGTCCTCCCCAGAATGGTCCTCCCCCTCGACGACCGCATCATCATCCGCGAAACCAACACCCTCGACCTCTGGTCCTACCGCGACACCGACGGCGACGGCGTCGCCGATGAAAAAAAACGCTTCTTCAAAGGCGGCAGACGCGGCGGTAACCTCGAACACCAACCCTCAGGACTCATCTGGAACATCGATAACTACATCTACACCACATACTCCCGCCACCGATTCCGAATCCGAAACAACACCATGATCAAGGAACCCCTCCCCCACGGAGCCGGCCAGTGGGGACTCGCCAAAGACGACTACGGCAAAATCTTCTACTCCTCAGCAGGCGGCGAAAACCCCGCAACTGACTTCCAGCAACCCATCAAATACGGCAAAATCTCCATGCCCGGCGAACAAGCCTCCGGCTTCCGCGAAGTCTGGCCCATCGATAACATCCCCGACACACAAGGCGGCCGGGGTCGACTCCGCGCCAACAACTCACTCAACCGCTTCACCGCCTCCTGCGGACAAACCATCTTCCGCGGCGACCGCCTGCCCAAGGAACTCTACGGCAACCTCTTCATCCCCGAACCCGTCGGACGACTCATCCGTCGCGCCACCGTCACCAACCACCAGGGCAAAACCGTCGTCACCAACGCCTACAACAAAAAGGAATTCATCGCCTCCACAGATCCCAACTTCCGCCCACTCAACATGGACACCGGCCCCGACGGAACACTCTACATCGTCGACATGTACCGAGGCATCATCCAGGAAGGAAACTGGGTACGACGAGGTTCATACCTCCGAAAAGTCGTCCAAAAATACGGCCTCGACCGCAACATCGGACGCGGCCGTATCTACCGACTCCGACACAAAGATTTCAAACCCGGCCCCCAACCCAAACTACTCAAAGCACCCTCCTCAAAACTCGTCAAACACCTCGCACACCCCAACGGCTGGTGGCGCGACACCGCCCAAAAACTCATCATCCTCAGAAACGATAAATCCACCATTCCGGCGCTCACCTCACTCGCACAAGACGCCTCCAACCACCTCGCTCAAATCCACGCCCTCTGGACACTCGAAGGACTCGATGCCGTCACCCCCGCACTCATCCAATCCGCCGCAAAAGCCAAACACCCCCAGGTCAAAATCGCCGCGCTACGCATCGCAGAACAACTCATCGACAAAAACCCCAAACTCACCGCCCTACTCCTCAACCACGCCAAATCCAATAACCCAAACGTCGCCATACAGGCCCTGCTCTCAGCACAATACACCGATTCACCCAACCTCGAACTCGTCGTCAACGCCGCACTCAAATCCAACCCCGACAATCAGCCCCTCAAACACATCACCCAAACCTACCGCGCCAACCTCCAACGCATCCGCGCTGAACGCGAAAGACAACGCCAACTCGAACGCATCAACAAACACCTCGCCAAAAACATTGCACAGGGCAAACAAATCTACGCCACACTCTGCATCGCCTGCCACGGCACAGATGGCAAGGGAACACCCACACCCGGCATGCCAAACGTCAGACTCGCTCCACCCCTCAACCGTTCACCCCGCGTCATCGGCAACGAACAACGACTCGTCCGGATCCTCCTCCACGGACTCACCGGCCCCGTCGACGGCAAGACTTACATCCAGCAAATGGTCCCCATGAACACCTACGACGACCAGTGGATCGCCGCCGTACTCACCTACATCCGAAACGACTTCGACAACAAAGCCCCACTCATCGACGCCCAAACCGTCAAACAAATCCGAAAAGCTTCCATCAAACGAAAAACCCAATGGACACTCCCCGAACTCCTCAAGTACGACCCGCTCATCCGTAACAGAAAACAATGGAAACTCACCGCCTCGCACGGCCAAAACGAAACACGCTCCGCCATCGATGGCAACCTCAATTCACGCTGGTCCACCGGCACACCCATGAGACCCGGCATGTGGTTCCAGATCAAACTACCCAAACCAAAGCTCATCCAGGCCATCCAACTCAACGCCGCATCATCCACAGGTGATTATCCGCGAGGCTACACAGTCACCATCTCCAACGATGGCAAAAACTGGTCAAAACCCATTAAAACAGGACACGGCTTCTCACCCAAAACCCTCATCAAATTCAAACCCGTCAAAACAAAATTCATCCGAATCACCCAAACCGGCCGAACACAGGGCCTCTTCTGGTCCATCCACCACCTCGACCTCCTCGCCGCCTTCAACAACTAACACATCTCACCATACCTACCCTAACTATGCGAAGATTAACCCCCGGCGCCCCGCCGGGGGCGCGCCGCAGAAAACGATTCGTCGCGCAATCCAGGGGCCACCAACCAAACTTGTACCTCCCCAAAAAAAACAGACTCCACCCACCCCACCTAAAAATGCACAAAAACTTCCGGGGGGGCCTACGTCGTTCGCTTCTCCACCTGACGACCCACCGCACGACCCATCTTACCCGCCGCCTCCGTCACCGCCTTATAAATCTCACGCGCCCTCGCCTCAACCGCCAAAGGCTGCTTACCCGCAATACGCGCTTCAATCAAACAACGCTTGTCATCCGGCCCTTTTCGCTTCTGCTTATCATCCCGCAAATGAACCTCAACCCGCGTCACCTGATCCTCAAAATGAGACACCGCATGGTGTACCGAAGTCTCCACATGCTCCGTTAACGCGTCGCTGCTTTCAATATCCCCATAATTAATCTGAATTTGCATGAACCAATCCCTTTGAAAATTCAAAAGATGAACTATTCATTAAACGCCGCCCTCAATACGCAACGTTCAATAATCGCATACCATTCTATCAACTCACCTATACCAAGCCATCGCGATGAACCTTGAACCGGATTACAAACCACCCGACAAGACCCTCACCGCACTCACCGCCGCCCCTTTAATCATCGCCACCCTCAGCACCATACTTTACTTCCAAAACGTCTCTTTCCTCTACCAGTTCCTCCCACCGCTCACCCTCATCTCACTCCTCTGCCTCGCCGCCGCCATCCGAATCTACCGCAACAATCCCAAATCCAACACCACCGCCAAACGCTTCATCCTCGCCCTCATCACCTCCCTCATCTCCGCCGCAAC
>JANQQT010000047.1 GCA_028284925.1 Phycisphaeraceae bacterium
ATTGCGAAGGCTCCGACCTCGACTTGAACCTGCTCCTCAGCCGAAGACACTCAGCAACCAGGAGACCCCCGAAAAAAGGTCTCACGACAGAACGCATACGGCACCAACGGCATGGGCTCTGTTTACAATTTCGATAGTCGGTTGTAAACGACATGAACTTAAAGGAATGCCCCGGAAAATCTATGGTTATAACACTAAATGGTACTTTCACCTAAGCTTACGGACAGGTGAGATCTTCCAAACAGGAAATAACGTGTCTCAAGAAAAGTGAAACCTATAAAGCGTCAAAGGCACGTAACAACGACAAAGAAGTCCAATATAATGACGGATTTGGACTTGTGCAGAGAGATGCCAGCGTTTAGTATATAGCAACCGTTTTGAAAACGGTAGAGATGAATGAGAGTTCGCTGCAATGGGAGAAACCGAATCAGTACCGAAAATTCAATTCCTTTGATACGGATGAGGAGTGTTTGATGTTGTCAAGCAGACTAGAGCACATACGCGGGTGTCTGGTGGAAGATGTGCGTGACGGCCGAGTTCGGCGAGCGCGTCGGCGCACGATGGGGACGAGACCAATCGAGGCGAACCGGATGGAGACGTTGGAGCAACGTTTGTTACTTGCATCCGACCCAATTGGTTACTGGTCGTTTGATAACGCGACGAACGTCGGCGAGGATTCGGGGCCCAACGGAAGTAATCTGTTTTCAGTTGGCGGCGCAACGCATACGGCGGATGGGAAGTCCGGCGGCGGGTTGTCATTGGATGGGATTAATGATTATCTGGTGGGGTTGCCATCTCAGCTACCGACGGGCGATTCGCCCTACACGATTTCGTCGTGGTTAAAAGCGGATGCGACCGGTGCGCGGGGTATTGTGGGCTGGGGAAGCTACGGACAGAGTCGGCGGGTGAATGCGCTGCGACTATTTAATGACAACGGATTTCGACACTACTGGTGGGGGGCGGACCTGGATGCGAGTGATGGGCAAGTGGCGGGCAAGGGTGTGAATCTGGATGAGGGAGCGTGGCATCACATTGTTGCGCGCTATGACGGGGTTGATCGAGAGTTATGGCTCAACGGTGAGTTGCTGGTCAGCGATATACCCGGGGCGAACAACTCGACAGCTGCGAATTTCAGGATTGGCTCAACCAATAACGGAGAGTATTTCGACGGGACGCTTGATGACGTTGCAATCTGGGATGTGGCGTTGGAAGACAGCGAGGTTATGGCGCTAGCAAACGGAACATCGCCATTGCAGCTTGACGGGTCGGGATTACTTGCGCACTGGTTGGCAGATGACCTGGATGCCTCGCTTGATACAGACGATCCAGTAGTGAGCTGGGTGGATTCGATTGGCGGGGTTGCTGCAAATGCTTCGTTTGGATCACCCATTTTCGAGGAAGGCGCGATCAATTCCCATGCCGTGGTGAGGTTTGATCCCGGTGATGGGGCGGACCAGTTGTTGGTGGATGCGGTGGAAAGTCCGCTTTCAGGTATTGAGGATTTCACGGTAGCGGTCGTTTTCCGCGCCCCGGTGGCGGGTGTGGGAGGGGAATTCCAATGGACGGAAAATAGTGGGATTGTTGACGCATCCTCGGATTTGGCAGGGACGGATTTCGGGCTAGGGATAAACTCTGGTGGTCAGGTTGGGGCAGGATTAGGCAACCCTGATTTCACCGCATATTCGGATGGTGGGCAAGATGACGGGTTTGCACATGTGGCGATTCTTTCTCGCTCAGGGGGAGAGACCCGGTTGTACGTAGATGGAGGTGATGGGTTTATAGGTGTGGGTGGTACGAGTGCATTGCTGACAACGGATTTGACTTTTGGCTCGCTGGCATCATCGACGAATTTCTTTTCGGGTGATATTGCCGAAATTCAGGTCTACGGGTCTGCATTTGATACGGATGAGGCGTTTGCGCTGGCGAGTGAACTGGGGAATGCTTACGAGATTGCGATCGAAAGCCCGACGGTGGAGAGCGGCGCTGAATTGGTTGCACAGTTTGTGGCAGACGATATGCCCGGAGGAACCGTTGGTACGTGGACGAGTCGGATTGGGGGAGCGACGGCGACAGTTCTGGAATCCGACCCGACAACGGTGCAAGGTGTGTTAAATGGTCATTCGGTGGTGAGATTTGACGGGAATGATGCGTTGGGTATCGCTGCGGCGGAGAATCCATTTGCAGGCGCGAGGGATTTCTCTCTGGTGACGATATTTCAGACAGATACTGCGGGAGAGGCAGGGGCAAATTGGTTTGAGAATTCAGGATTGGTGGATATGAATCTGCCGGGCGATGCGGCGGATTGGGGATTGGCGATCGACGACCAGGGATTCCTGGTGGCGGGAATGGGAAGTCCGGTATCCGGGAACATTGGCGTTTCGACGACATCGGGTCAGGATGACGGCCGCTTGCATGTGGCTGTGTTTACGCGTGCGGCGGGAACGATCACCTTATATGTGGATGGAGTCAATGAGGGGAGTTCGAGTCTGGGTGACGTTCTGGATCGTGAAACGGGAGATGTGGCGATTGGTCGAATTTTGTCAGGCGGAGGGTTCTTTACGGGTGATATCGCGGAGGTCCGGTTTTATGACAATGATTTGACGGGTGATGAGGTTGCGACGCTATCAGAGGAATTGCAGTCAAATTATGCTGCGACGAGCTTGAATTACATTGACCAGGTGCTGGATGACAATCCGGATACCTATTTGCGATTGGGTGAAGGATCAAACGGTGTTCCGGCAGTGGATGAGGCGGGAGGCGATAATAACGGGGTTTATAACGGATCGCCGGTGGTTGGAGTTGAAGGAGCGATTGGGACGGATACGGATACCGCGGTGCGATTCGACGGTGTGAATGATCATGTGGTGATTGACAACACGACGGGGTTAGATTTTACGATTGAGTTCTGGATGAAGTCTTCCGCACCGACGCCCTTTGGGGCACAGGCGTATCAGGGGAACGGATTGGCGTGGTCGGATGTGGGGGGCGGAGCCAATGACTTTGTGATTGCAGCAATGAACAATCGGGTGACCTTTTTTGAGGGTGGGACGGTCAACTCGACCGTGCATGGATTGAGTACGGTGAACAACGGGGAATGGCATCACGTTGTAGCGACGCGTAAAGCGGGGGAACTGAGACGTTTGTATGTGGATGGTGTGGAAGAGCGAACGGGCGCGGCCGGGACGGGACTCCTCAATGCCAATCCAAACATTGTGATTGGAGCCAACACACTGGATGGACGTTTTTTTGACGGCGAGATCGACGAGTTTGCTTTGTATAACCGGGTATTGACGCCTGCAGAGGTATTAGCGCACTACGAGGCGGGTATTGCCGAAGGTCTGGCGCCGACGGCAATTCCAGATCAGTACAATGCGACGGAGGAAACTTTATTGACGGTGGGTGTGGAAGAGGGTGTACTAGAAAATGACACGTCCAATGAAGGATTGCCTTTGACGGCTGTGTTGTTGAATGATGTTGATCACGGAACGCTGAACCTGTCTCCGGACGGGTCGTTCACCTATTTGCCTGATCCGAACTTCGCGGGCGTGGATTCATTTACCTATAAGGCTCAGGATGCACAGGATTCGGTGACGACACTTGTGACGATTACGGTGGCGAATACGTTTGATCCGGCGACGGCTGTACCGGATGCGTACCTGGTGGCGCGTGATGAGACTTTGGCGGTGAGCGCTGGCGCGGGAGTGTTGGAAAATGATACGAATCCGGACAACGCCGCCGTGTTTAACGCTGTGTTGGGTGATGACGTAGATCACGGAACGTTAAATCTAGCGGCGGACGGGTCATTTGATTATGAGCCCAACGGAGGGTTTTCGGGCACGGACACATTTACATACACGATCTTTGACGGGACGCAGAATTCGAATGAGGTGACGGTGACGATTACGGTTGATCCTCGACCGGAGGCAAGTGATGACTTGAGTTACGTGATGAATGAGGACGACACGCTGAATGTGTCAGCAGGAAGTGGGGTGCTGAATAATGATGTGGACGACGATTCGCTGACGGCGATATTGGTGAATGATGTTTCAAGCGGAATGTTAACATTGAACGGCGATGGATCGTTCAGTTATGAACCGAATGAAGATTTTTCAGGGACGGATGAGTTTACGTATTTCGCGACGGATGGAGAATTGGATTCATCGCCCGCGACGGTTCGGATTACGGTGAATGCGGTGAACGATCCGCCGATTGGTGTAACTGACCAGTATTTCGCGTTTGAGGATCAAAATCTGAATGTTTCGGTGGGGCAAGGCTTGTTGGCGAATGACATTGATGTGGATAATTCGTCATTGACGGTGGAGTTGTTGTCGCAGCCGGCGGTAGGAACGGGGACGGTGAGTATGAACGATGACGGATCGTTTACCTATTCGCCTCCGGCCGGGTTTGTGGGGTCCACATCCTTTGAATACCGGGTGTTTGACGGATTGGCACATTCGGACACGACGGCGGTATCGGTGGTGGTGAATTCGCGTGATGCGCAGGTGGTGATCAATGAGATCAATTATGATCCACCCGACAATACTGTTCCGGCCGAGTTTGTAGAGCTTTACAATGCGGGCCAGACGCCGGTGGATCTGTCGGGGTGGTTCTTCTCATCGGGGATTGAACTGACGATTCCGAATGGGACGGTGATGGCGCCAGATAGTTATCTGCTTGTTGCGGCGGACCCGGCGACCATTCAGAGTGTTTACGGGAAGAGTGCGATTGGGCCGTGGGTAGGAAAACTGTCGAATGACGGAGATCATTTGATCCTGCGCAATGCGGTGGGTGATAAGGTAGATGAAGTGGATTATGGCGTGGGTTATCCGTGGCCGATTGGTCCGGCGGGTGACGGCGGATCTATGGAGTTGATTCATCCATCGCTTGACAATGATCTGGGTGGTAGTTGGCGTGTGTCGACGACATCTTCCACGTTGCCCCAGCAACCGGTGACTTTGCTTGGGGCGGCGGATACGGGTTGGAGTGTGCGAAAGGGTACGAATGTTCTCGGCGAACCGTCGAATCCGGTTGATGCCTGGCGACAACCAGAATTTGTTGAAGATGGGACGTGGATCCAAAACAGGCAGACGCCAGTTGGGTATGGGGATAATGATGATAATTACCTTCTGGACGATATGCAGGGGAATTACTCGACGGTGTATCTGCGTAATACGTTTGATATAGGTCCGGAAGTTCCGGAGTTGATCCGATTGCGCGTATATGTAGATGACGGAGCAATCATTTATATCAACGGAGCGGAGATTGATCGCTTTAACATGGATGGTGCGGACAAAGCATTTAACTCGTTTACGGGTCAGAACGCAGTGGGTAATGCGAGCTGGGTTGATGTGACTTATATCAATCCGGAACAGTTCTTTACACCGGGTATCAATACGATCGCGATTCATTCGATCAATGCGACATTGGGTTCGAGTGATTTGTCAATCGATATAGAGGTTGTGATTCCAGGGGCTAGTGACGCGTTGGCGGAGCCTTCGCCGGGTGAGAAGAATTCAGCGTTTGCGACAAACACAGCGCCTCAGACGCGTCAGGTAAAGCATGGGCCGAATGAGCCGGTTGCGGGCGAAGATGTGGTATTGACAATTAAGGCGACAGATCCGGATGGTGTAGCGTCGGTGAATCTGGAATATCAGGTGGTATTGCCGGGTTCTTATATTCCCGCGTTTATTCCCGTGCCTATCAATACGTTGATTTCGAATGCGAGTACGCCGACAACGCCTAATCCGGCGTATTTTGACCCTGCAAACTGGACAACGGTTGTGATGGTCGATGATGGAACGGGGGCGGATGAAGTGGCGGGAGATAACATTTACACTGCGGTCATACCGGGGCAGATTAATCGTTCGCTGGTGCGGTATCGAATGACGGTGGAGGATACGCTGGGCGAATCGGTGACTGTTCCTTATGCGGATGATCCGTCACTCAACTTTGCGTATTTTGTTTACGACGGTGTGCCAGATTATCAGGGGATTTCATCGGAGATTCTGGAGAGTCTCCCGGTGTATCAGTTCCTGACGCGTGCGGAGGATATGAGTACGGTATTGGCTTACAGTTCTACGGAGATTCCACAAGGTACACAGGCGAGATTTGCGTATAACTGGCCGGGAACGATGGTTTATGACGGGGAGGTATACGACAATATCAAGTATCGGTTGCGCGGGGCGAATGGTCGGTATCATCTGGACGGTAAGCGGTCGATGCGATTCCGATTCAATAAGGGAAGCTATTTCCAGGCCCATGACAACGATGGAAATAAATTGCCGGAGAAATTCCGAACGTTGACGACGGGCAAGGGGTTTGACAATCGGGGGACATTGACGTGGGGGTTGAACGAAGCAGTTTCGATGCACCTGTTTAATGAGATCGGTGTGCCGGGTTCAGAGACGTATTGGTTCCATTTCCGCGTGATTGATGGCGTGGATGAGGCGCCGAATCAATGGAATGGTGATTTCTGGGGAACCAACTTTGTGTTGGAGACTTACGATGTACGCTTCCTGGAATCGCATGATCTGGAGAAGGGAAACCTTTATAAGCTCATTAACCAAACGACAAACTGGGAGCAGCAACAGCGTTACCAGGCTCCCAATGCAGTTACAGACGGGTCCGACCATAACAACATCGAGAATAACCTTGACGGCTTTGATACGGCGGCTCATATCGATGCGCACGTGAATCTGGAGAAATGGAATCTGTTCCATGCGTTGGCGGAGGCGATACGCCATTACGATTTCTGGCCCAGCGCCAATAAGAATATGGTTTACTACTTTGAGCCTGACTATTTGCCGGAGAATAGCAATCGCGGGAAGTTGTGGATCTTGCCGTGGGATACGGATGCGAGCTGGGGACCGACTTGGAATAGCGGTCACGATGTGGTTTATAACGCTTTGTTCCCGGCGGGAGGCGGTGGAAGCGATAGTGGATCAACGCCAGAGTTGTGGCCAGCGTACTTTAATACGGTACGTGAGTTGCGGGACCTGCTGTGGCAGCCGGATCAGATTGAACCTTTGATTGATGAGTTTGCGGATGTGATACGCGACTTTATTCCGGCGGACGAGATGCGCTGGAAGGGCGCACCGTTTAATTCGGGGAGTTACAACGGATTGGGAGGCGCCGGCTCGATTTCGTTTGACAATCTGGTTCAGGATATGAAGAACTTCGCGTTTTCAGGTGGGAGCTGGCCCGGTGGCGGCGTAGGGGCGGGCGGCCGGGCCGCCCATCTTGATGTGTTGCAGGGGTCTAATGGTGAAGGAGGTCAGATACCCAATACGCCAACCTTGAGTTATGTAGGGGATGTGAATTTCCCAACGAATGGACTGCGCCTTAGATCAAGCAGCTTCAGTGATCCACAGGGAAGCGGGACGTTTGGGGCGGTGGAATTCAGAGTGGCGGAAGTAACGGATTCTAATGCACCGAATTTTGATCCCGAAGCGAAGTTCCTGCTGGAGTGGAACGCGGATTGGGAGAGCGGGGAGTTAATGACGTGGGATTTCAATGACGCGATCGATATTCCGGCAAGTGCGATCAAGGTAGGGAGTTCGTATCGAGCGAGGGTGCGTGTGATGGATAACTCGGGACGGTGGAGCCACTGGTCGGATGCGGTTTCGTTTATTGCGACTCAGCCGAATAATGTCGATGCGTTGCTGGACGATCTGCGAATCACTGAAATTCATTACAACCCTGCGGATGCGCCGGTCAACCAAGGATTCTCAAATTCTGACTTTGAGTTTATTGAGTTGAGGAATACGGGCATTTCGACGCTTGATTTGACGGATGTCTTAATTTCGGGCGGCATTGAGTTTGACTTTACGGGATCGGATGTGACGACGCTAGATGCCGGTGAGTTTGTTGTGGTGGTGGGGGATGCGGCTGCATTTGACCTTCGTTATGAGACGGCAGGAATCAACGTGGCCGGTGTGTTTGGTAGTTCGCTATCGAATGGCGGAGAGGATATTACGTTATCGTTTGGGGCGGATACGATCATTCAGCAGTTTGATTATGATGATGACGGCGATTGGCCGGAGAGAGCTGATGGATCGGGTTTCTCGCTTGAGATCAAAGATACAAGCCTTGACTATAGCGACGGTGATTCGTGGCGGTCGAGTCGGGAGTATCACGGGACGCCCGGGTTTATTGGGAGCGGACCGATTGACTCAATTGTTATTAATGAGGTATTGACCCATACGGACCTTCCTCTGACTGATTCGATTGAGTTGTTTAACCCGACGGGGTTGCCGATCGATTTATCGGGATGGGTGCTGTCGGATTCAGATGAGGAATATGAGAAGTTTGAATTTCCTGATGGGTTTGTGATACCAGCAGGTGGATACGCTGTGCTGACGGAAGCGGACTTCAATTCGGGAGGAAGCCTGATTGATTTTGCGCTTTCGAGTGCGAAGGGTGATGAAGTCTGGCTCATGGAACGCGATGGTAGTGGGGTGATTACAAATTATGTCGATCATGTGAGATTTGGAGGCGCCTTGAACGGCGAATCGTTTGGTCGTTGGCCAAATGGAATCGGCGATTTGTATCCGATGGTTTCCCGGACGTTTGGCGGTGTCAATTCAGGGCCGCGCGTTGGGCCATTGATCATCAGCGAAGTGCATTTCCATCCGGCGACGCCGACAGCAGGTGAATTGGCTGCGCTGCCTGGTGTAACGGCGGAAGATTTTGAGTTTATTGAAATTGCGAATCCGACGGGAGCAGCGGTTGATCTGGAGAACTGGCGTGTCAGGGGTGGAATTGATTTTGATTTTGCGGCGGGAACGGTGATTGAGCCGAACGGCGTGTTGGTTTTGGTGGATTTTGATCCGACTGATGTGGCGAATAATACGCTACTTGGGTTGTTCAGATCACGGTATGAAATCGACGGATCGGTCGAATTGGTTGGCGGATTCTCGGGTAAATTGGATAACGAAGGTGAATCTGTGAGGCTGGAGCGACCGGATTCACCACCTGCGGATGATCCTGATTTTATTCCGCATGTGTTGGAGGACGCGTTCAGGTATAACCAGGTTGCACCTTGGCCGACGAATAATTCAGGAACGGGTAACTCATTGCAGCGGAAAGCAGTGACAAGCTGGGGGAATGATCCTGCAAGCTGGAGTGGCTTGGCGGCCACACCGGGTTCGGTGGATTTCGGTGTGACGCCAAATGTGGATGTTCATCTTGTGCCGCGAATTCTGGGGTCCGGGGTGTCGTTAAGTGGAAGTCTGCCGGTATCGGATAACGACCCGGTGACGGGTGGCGGTGGAACGCCGTTTTATCAAAGGGAGGGGAATATGTTCATGGTGGAGGTTTGGGTGAAGTCCGATCAGCTGGCGAGTCCGGGGAGTGTCGTTGAAACGGGCTCGATTACGCTTACGTTTGACAGCGCATTCGCGGAGTATCTGGCCGTGGATCACGGGGATGTGTTTAACGAGGTTGGAACGACATTTGAGACCTTTACATCTGCAGGCTCGAGTAGTACGTTGGCATTTGGCGGCAGCACGAACCTGACGGGGGTTGGTGATGATGAATTTGCGTTGCTGGGCCGCGTGATGTTTAAGGCTAACGCACCGATTGATGCAGCAGGTAGTGTTTTTGGACCATTTGATACGGGGATAAACGCCATTGCAGGACCAAGCAGTTTTGAGTTGGGCGGTGGATTGGGGGCCGCGACCGCGGATGTTCAGTCGGCTCCGGTGGTCGAAACGCGAGCCGTGATTTATGACTTCGACAACAACGGGATCGTGAACTTCGCTGATTTGGGACTTTTCCTACCAGCGATGGGCCTGGTATCGGGAGGAAGTCAGCCGCCTTATACCAATTGGGGGGATTTTGATAATGACGGTCAGGTAGATGAGGATGATTTGGACCTGCTTCTGGGTGCATTTGCCAAGCCGTTTGATGGTCCGCTGGACATACCTACGAGTGCGAAGTCTGAGAGTGGCGGCGGAGGTGGAGGTGATAGTGAGGTTGACTTGCTGGAAGAGGCAGGCGCCATCTGATCGCTGGGCGGAAAAATAAAACGTCGTTTGCTATTTGAAACAGTTGCAATGCGTACTATAATAGATCGCGCGAGGTTGGGGTACATAATGAGAGAGACGATTGGCGCGAACTCCAAGCTCGCTGCAAGACAATAACATGACTATTGGCGGGCGCTGGATTGGATGATACCCCCTACACGGCGGTAATGGAAACGATAGAATTAGATAGAACATGGACGCGTTGAACAACCTTCAACACGGAGGATGGATTATCGTGAGATTTCCGCAAGTCTTGGTTGGATTCCTGGTCACAGGGTTGCTTATCGGGGTATGGGCATGGCCCGGTTCCGAGGGATTGGGAGCATCGCAACGAGGCGAGGATTTGATCAAGGCCAAGCCAACGCATGACCAATTGGTGTTTTTCGAAACAAAGGTCTTGCCGATTCTGCAAAAGAGTTGTTTTAAGTGTCATGGTGGAGAAAAGAAAGTTAAGGGGAGACTGAGACTCACATCCAAGGAAGGGATCATCAAGGGTGGAGAGAAGGCAAGCGCCCTATACGCGAATAATCTCGCGAAATCGAACCTTCTGGAGATGATGACCTGGAAGGATGAAGACCATGAGATGCCGCCGAAGAAGAAGTTGTCGCAGGACAAGATTGACGTCATTACCAAGTGGGTAAAGATGGGGGCGCCGTTTCCGCCCGGCAAGGATTATGGTGTTGAGCCGGCGAAGGACGCCCATGCTCCTGTGATTGACGCTGAGTCGAAGAATTGGTGGGTCTACAAGAAGATCGAATCTCCCCGACTGCCAGCGGTGAAGAATAGGGCGTGGGTCAAGAATGCAATTGATGCGTTTGTACTGGCGAAGTTGGAGGCGGAGGGCCTGACACCCAATGAGAGAGCTGGGAAAATCGCGTTGATTCGTCGGGCTTATTTCAATGTGACGGGGTTGCCGCCTACGCCGAAAGATGTGGACGCGTTTGTGGCAGACCAATCGCCGAATGCGTGGGAGAAGTTGGTCGATAAGTTGCTGGCGTCGCCGCAGTATGGTGAGCGTTGGGCACGGCATTGGCTCGATCTTGTGCGTTACGCAGAGACAAATGGATATGAGCGGGACTCGAAGAAACCTTATGCGTGGCGATACCGCGATTATGTGATTGACGCGTTTAATTCGGACCTGCCTTATGACCAGTTTGTGACGGAACAACTGGCGGGCGACGAGATTGATGAGCCTACGACTCAATCCTACATCGCTACAGGGTATTACCGACTGGGGATCTGGAACGATGAACCCGCCGACCGCTTGCTACATAAATACGATGTTTTGGACGGCGTGGTTTCCACGACAGGTAACGCTTTCATGGGGATGAGTGTGGGCTGTGCACGATGCCATTCACATAAGAAGGACCCGATTCCACATGAGGATTACTATCGGATGCTTGCATTTTTCCGAAACATTTCGGATATGAGCAAGAATCCGACGCGAAAAGTGATAGACACAGGTCAACGCAAGGCCCTTGCCAAGCTAGACAAGAAGCAGAAGCAAGAGGCGGCGCAGCTTTACTCGAAGATATTTGGACTGGAACAGGAGTTCAAACTGGCGGCCAAGACAAAATTGTGGGGCGTGAAGATCGATACGCGTCGAGCCAGTGATCTGGTGGAATTGAAATATAAATTCTATCGGGATACGTGGGAGAAGTTGCCTGATTTTGACGGAATTAAGCATGAGACGGAGGGTCGGTTGGCGGATAATTACCTGTCCCTTGAACCGGCGTCGCGTAAACATGCGATCGGCTTGGTTTACGAGGGGCAGTTGCGTGTGCCTGCGAACGGTCGATATGCGTTTCATGTGACGTCGATGAATGGTTCGCGGATATTGATTGACAAGAAGGTATTGGCGGAGCGGGATGGCAAGGGTAAGAAGAGTTACAGCAAACTTGTGACGCTGACGAAGGGGTTGCATGATTTTCGTGTTGAGTATTTCAACGCTTACGATGAGCCAAATCTGGAAGTATCCTGGTCAGGACCTGGTTTCAAGAAACGGCTGTTGTCGGATGCATCCGGCGCAAGTTTGACAAAACAGGCGGGCTCAACGATCTTCGTGGACGCTCGAAAGGGTATGGAAACGTGGGCATACACAACTGCCAAACCTGCGGGTGGCTGGACAGTTGTTGGGTTTGATGACAAAAAGTGGAAGCGTGGCGCGGGCGGTTTTGGTCGGACGGGAACGCCGAACGCACATGTAAAGACACCCTGGCATACGAAGGAGATTTTTCTTCGCAAGGCATTTCACTTGAAAGGCGTTCCGAGTCAGGTGGATATGACCTTTCACCATGATGAGGATATGACGGTCTATATCAACGGGAAACAAGTTCATCGTGCGACCGGATTCAGAACCAATTACAGCAAGGTGCGTTTATCGGCGAAGCATTTCAAGACAGGACTGAATGTCATCGCGATTCATTGCAAGCAAACGAGTGGTGGACAGTATGTTGACGTGGGATTAAGGGCAGTGGGAGGACATACGGATCTACCGACGCTGGTCGAGCGGCATGGAAACAAAGTAATTGGCGCCCGTAAGACTCAAGAGTATCTGAAACTTCGAGCTCAACTGATTGCGCTGCGAAAACCTGCCAAACCTAAGACGGGAGGCGGCTTGACAGTGATGTCGGTTTCGGAAAGAGGAAATGCAGCAACGCACGTACTTCGTCGAGGTAATCCGCATCTTCAGGGGAAAGCCGTTCAGCCGGGCTTTCCGGCAGTGTTGGGATTTGCGGACCCGAAGATTGAGAAGACGAAGCACGGGACATTGGGAAGAAGGCTTGCATTTGCCAAATGGCTGACCGATAAGGGGAACCCTCTCACGGCGCGTGTCATGGTCAATCGGGTTTGGCAGCATCAGTTTGGTCGTGGCATTGTCACCTCTTCGAGTGAGTTTGGGAGATTGGGACAATTACCGACGCATCCGAAGTTGTTGGACTGGCTTGCGGCTGACTTTCGTGATAACGGATGGAAGATCAAGCGTTTGCAGAAGATGATCATGATGTCGAACACGTATCAGATGTCATCCAAAGATAATACAACGGCGTTGGCGAAGGATCCTGCGAATAGGTTTTTCTGGCGGTTTGATATGCGGCGAATGACTGCGGAGGAAATTCGCGATGCTATCCTGGCGGTGAACGGGACTTTGAATCTGAAGATGGCGGGTCCGAGTATTTATACCAAGGTTCCGAAGGAAATACTGGCTTCGGCTTCGCGACCAAACTCGGCTTGGGGTAGAAGTTCGGTGGAAGATCAACGTCGGCGAAGTGTGTATATCTTTATCAAGAGGTCATTGGTTGAGCCGCTGTTGGGATCGTTCGACTTGGCGGACACGGACAATTCGTGTGCCGTTCGATTTGCGACGACCGTTCCGACACAATCATTAACTTCCTTAAACAGCGAGTTTTTTCAGGAGCAGGCTGGTTTATTTGCAAAACGGTTGAGGACGGAGCATCCGGGTGATTTGAAAGCCCAGATATCACATGCATTGAGATTGGTTTATTCGCGAAAGCCCAAAGCGCGTGAAATTGAGCGCGGGCAGAAATTGATTTCGTCTCTCATGAAAGAGGATAGTGTAAGCAAGGAAAACGCGTTGAAGTATTTCTGTCTAGTCTGCTTGAATTTGAATGAATTTTTCTATCTGGACTAATAGGGATCGCTGAGGCGAGGCATTAACGGAGTTTTGACATGAACTGGTCGAATGACATGAATGTACCGAAGGGACAATTTTGCGGTCGAACACGCCGTGAGTTTTTGTGGCAGTCGGGTGGAGGTTTTATGGGGACGGCCCTTGCGGGAATGCTGGGTAACGGATTTTTCACGAGCCAGACGCATGCGGCTGACGGCACGAAGTTGACGAATCCGCTTGCACCGAAAGCTCCTCACTTCAAGGCCAAAGCCAAGTCCGTGATCTTCCTGTTTATGTATGGCGGCCCTTCGCAGGTCGATACATTTGATTATAAACCTGACTTGTATCCACTCGATGGAAAGACGATCAAAGTCAAGACATTCGGGCGCGGGGGGCGCAAAAACCAGGGACGCGTGGTCGGACCAAAGTGGAAATTCAAGCGGTACGGCAAGTGCGGCAAGATGGTATCTGACTTGTTCCCGCATCTTGCCCAGCGTGTGGACGATATCGCGTTTATTCACTCGATGTACGCAGATTCGCCGCTACACGGTTCTGCGATGTTGATGATGAATTCAGGTCGAGTGTTATCGGGAAATCCTTGTATGGGATCATGGGTCAATTATGGTTTGGGAAGTGTGAATCAGAATCTGCCCGGGTTTGTGGTTATGTTGGATCCCACGGGCGGACCTATCTCGGGAGCGAAGAACTGGACCTCCGGCTATATGCCTGCTTCTTATCAAGGTGTGCAGTTGCGATCAAAGGGTTCGCCGATTCTGGATTTGAAGAATCCCAAAGGTGTGACTCGAAAGATGCAGCGAAAGATCATTGACCATTTGAATGCGTATAACGTGGAACATGCGGCAACGCGTAAGAGTAATACGAACCTTGATGCACGCATTTCGAGCTTTGAGCTTGCGTTCAACATGCAGAAGCACGCGCCGGAAGCAGTGGACGTTTCATCCGAGCCTGAGAAGATTAAGGAGATGTATGGGCTGAATGAGAAACGGACGAATGACTTTGGGACGAAGTGTTTGCTGGCACGTCGTCTGGTGGAACGCGGCGTGCGTTTTATACAGTTGTACTCAGGCGGAAATCACAATGACAATAACTGGGATGCCCACACGGATATGGTGAAGAACCACACTTATCATGCGGGCAATACAGACAAACCCATCGCTGCATTGCTTAAGGATTTGAAAGAGCGGGGGATGTTGGACGAGACGCTGGTTGTTTGGGGCGGTGAGTTTGGTCGGCAGCCGACCGCAGAGTATGCGAGAGGCACAGGGCGCGACCATAACTCGTACGGATTTACGATGTGGATGGCAGGCGGCGGGATCAAGGGCGGTGAGAGTGTAGGCACGACGGATGAGTTGGGCGCCTCAGCGGTCGAGCATCCATTCCATGTGAAGAATCTTCATGCAACGATTTTGACGCAGATGGGATTGGATCCGAATAGGTTGTCATTCTTTTACAATGGCCTGGATCAGAAGCTGGTTGGTGTCGAAGGGGCCGAACCGATCAAGCAGATTATCTGATGAAGTGATTGTTCATAATGGGGGTACAACCACCTTGTACGCATTGCGTGCGAGGTGGTTGTTTTTTGGGAGGACTTGATCGGCGGATTTGCATTACGTTGCTTTATGATGAGCCGATTGAAGCGAGGAGGATTGTCAGGTATATGACGCCGAAGCAGAGGGCGAGGGTTACGAAAAAGCCGATGACATCTGAGGGGCGGGGTTTGACGAATTCCCAGTCCGAGTTTTTGAAGATTTTGAGGTGGTCGAAACGTCGTGGGTTGTCGTAGCTTTTTTGAACTTCGGCGGCATCTGTTTGTGGATCAGGGTCTACGGGGGTGTTCATTTTGGCGAAGTATCGATCGAGAGATTCGGTGGAATTTCGCCTGGTCAGTAGGCTTACGAGAAAGACAATCAGGAACGGGGTGACGACTTTGGGGAGTATGGCCATAGCTTCGAGCATGGGTTTCTCGACGCTTTGGAGGTCAACACCGACGAGGTCGTAGAGGAGGTAATCGGGTTGAAAGTAACCCGTAGCTTCAAGTTTGGTATCGGGTTTGTAGCGTTTGGTAACCGTAGTAATTTTCGTTCCGGATTCCTCATCGGTTTTCACTTCCGTGTTGCGTACGTCGAATCTTGGCTTTGATTCGAGCTTGAGTGATCCTTTCCAGAAGATCGGGAGGCCGCCAGATTTGGTTGTTTCGGTGAAGGTTTGGCCGAGCGTAAGGGGGTTTGGTTTTCGCCCAAGTCGTTTGGCGGGATTCTTCTCGCCTTTTTTCTTTGCTTCCGCGAGATTCTGTTCCCACAGGGCAATTCCCGCCTTCCTGCGCGCGACATCGCTTGGGGCGGCTATTCGCGTGGTGGTTTTCTCAACGAAGTCGGTTGTCTGGGTAAACATCTGGCTGGTGCGTAGGGCAGGAAAAAGGGCCGGAGCCACAACTGGGGTAATGAAAAATACGAATGTGCAGAAAACAACGCTGGTCCAAGCGGCAGTACGCGTGGCGCGTCGCCAGAAGATTCCCATCCAGAACGGGGCGGCGAAGATAACGGGGACGTACCAGGTAAGTTTGAATAGACCGAGTGTAGATTCGGCTTGGATCGCAACCCACATGGCAGCGAAGATGATGATACCACCCGTGATGCGGGCAAGATTGACACAGGTTTTTTCCGAAGCGTTGGGGTCAATGTATGCAGCGTAAACGTTGCGCACGACAAGGCCTGAGGAGACCAGCATGTAAGCGTCAGCCGAAGACATAAGGGCGGCAAGGAGGCAGGCAAGCATGAGGCCCAAAAAACCAGCACCCAGAAGTTCACGGGAGGCAACTCCCCAAACCTTCTCCGAGTTTCCAACGACTTCCGCATTATCAGCAAAAAGTGTGAGAGCAATGAGGGCGGTAAGCGCCCAACCGACCGTACAAAATCGCTTCAGGAGGTTACCGGTGACGAGGCCTATGCGGGCGTTGTTTTCAGATTTGGCAGAACCGCCACCTGTGACTATGAAGTGTGGCTGAACGACAACGCCAACCATATTGAGAATAACGATAGCAATGATGTTATAGAGTGGAAAATCACTGGCGGCTTCGGAGCCGATGACTTCAAAGAAACTGGCGGGTAGCTCGCGGTGGATTATCTGAAAGGCATTGAGATCGGGGTAGATTTCTCCAAACTTAGCAGCAACGGCTTCCAGACCAAGAGGGATGAGCATAACGGATAGAGCAATGATGCACAATCCTTGAATGAGGTCGGTCCAGAAAGCGGCGGTAATTCCACCAAGTGCGCCGTAAAGAACGACCATGAAGGCGACAACAACAATGTAAATGTCGTCGATTTCGAAAACGGAATCGAAAATGATGACGGATTGGATACCGGTGAGCGGACTGGCAAAGACGCTGATGGCTTTGAAAAGCATTGCCGTGTAAAGAATGTAAAAGAAGATGGCGAAGAGGGTATAGCCAGCACCGAGTCCCTTGGATTCGTAACGTTCGGTAAACCAATCGCCGAGTGTGATGTGGCGCATACGACGGTACCAGACGGCTGTGATCCAGTAAATCGGTGTGACGAACAGCCAGTACATGACCGTCCACATGCCGGCGAGGCCGTTGGAAAATGTTCCCTTCGCAGTGTTGATGGGGTCAGCGGAGCCTGTACCAGCGCCGAAGGCGGCGAAGGTTTGGAGGATTTTGCCGAAGGATCGCCCCCCCATGAAATAATCTTCCTGTTTTTTGGTTCGTTTCATGGCCCAAATACCAATGGCAGCCATGGCGACGAAGTAGCCGATGAGGACGATGTAGTCAGCAGTGGCCATTCCTGAGGCTGATTCTGTTGCGTCGGCGAGAAAAGTCTGGGTGTGGGGGAGCATTCAGTGAACCTTTCAGGTGGTATTCGTGTCGTACGACAGATTTTGAGAATGGTGTAGATTAAGGAATTGCGTGAGAGGTGCAAGGGAGAAGGCGGTGAATTTTGGGGCGCGAGGTGGATGAAATTGTGTAAAATGGGCGACCGGTTACTGGTATCTCAAAAAGGAATGAACAAGATGAAGACGGCTTGTGTTTATGGTTTGGCGGTGGGTTTGATGATAAGCATTGGATTGGCGGTGGAAGGAGCGGTGGGCCTGGAACGGTTTGGACAATGGCGTGGTGAGGGTGGACAGGGACATTCGACGGCGAAGAACCTGCCAGCGAAGTTCTCGGAAACGGAAGGCGTGACCTGGAAAAGAACAATTCCGGGAAAGGGATGGTCGTCGCCCGTGGTTGAAGGAAACGAAATCTGGATGACAACGGCGTTTGATGTGCCAGCGAAGGCGGGCGACAAGAAGGAACGACTGAAGGAAAATACAGGTTCCCAACCACTGGTGGTCTCTGAAAAAGTGATATTTCATGCAGTGTGTGTGGATCGGCGGAGCGGAAAGTTATTGCACAATGTGAAGCTATTCGAAAAGAAAAGTCCGCAGTGGGTGCATGAGTTGAATTCTTACGCCTCGCCATCGCCAGTCTTGAGAAATGGGAAGCTCTACTGTCACTTCGGATCGTACGGGACGGCGTGCCTGGATACGAAGACACGGAAAGTAATGTGGGTGAATCAGGAAATTCGTGTGATGCACGAGAACGGACCCGGTTCGACGCCTGTACTGGTGGATGGAAGGTTGATTTTTCACTGTGATGGTTCGGACAAGCAGTTTGTGGCGGCGTTGGATGCGAAAACCGGAAAACGGTTATGGAAAACAAAGCGTTCGGGAAAGATGAATGCCAATCCGCAATTGAAGAAGGCGTATGGGACGCCGATCGTATTAGAGGTAGACGGCAAGAAGCAGATTATTTCTACAGGAGCGAATTGGTTGTATTCGTACGATGCGAAGACAGGAGAGGAGTTATGGAAAGTTGAGTACGGAGGATTGGGTTTTTCGAATGTTCCACGACCCGTGGCGGGACATGAGATGATTTATATCTCCACCAGTTTCATGCGGGCACAGATGCTGGCGGTTAAATACAAAGGGCTGAATGGAAAAAAGCCGCACATTGTGTGGCGTTATAAGAAGCAGGTACCGAGAATGTCTTCTCCACTTCTGGTGGGTGACGAGTTGTATTTTGTGGCGGATAGTGGTGGGCGGGTGACTTGCCTGGATGCACATACAGGTAAAGTTCATTATGTGGAGCGGATTGGTGGTAATTTTTCATCGTCGCCGATGTATGCGGATGGGAAGATTTTCTTCAGTTCGAGAGAGGGTGTGGTGACGGTGTTGAAGCCCGGCAAGAAATTTAAGGTTATTGCAAAGAATGAACTAGACGGCAGTTTGATGGCATCGCCGGCTGCGTTGGGGGATGCGCTTTTTTTGAGAACGGATAAGGCGTTGTATCGAATTGAGAAGTGAGAGATCAAAGATATCTGAACGATGAAAGCCCTTGTACTAAGATGCAGGGGCTTTTTCTTGCGCCAGAATAATATGGGTTACTTCCGTGGAGGAGGAGACAAGAGTCCGTTGGAGTGTCAAAGGAAAAGATGATGTGAAATGAGGGGTGTAGAATTCCAACTGTTGTTGCTGCCACATGCCGAGGCAGTGAAATGAAAGGCAGGTGATATGATGTTCGGATGGACCGTGGATGATGAGATTGAGTTGCGTCTGTACACAATGGCAGACGTACAGGAGCTATACCGGCTGACAAATGCCAATCGACAACATTTACGGCAATGGCTGCCGTGGGTGGACGACGTAGAGAGTGAGAACAATACGGTAGATTTTGTGAAACGCTCGAGGAATCAGTTTGCGGAGGAACGCGGGTTCCAGCTCGGAATTTGGTGTCGCGGAGAATTGGCGGGGACTATCGGATTACATGATGTGAATCGGCATCATCGACAAACGAGCTTGGGGTATTGGTTGGGGGCGGAGTATCAGGGAATGGGGATCATGACGCGCGCGTGCCAAGCGGTGGTGGACTATGTGGTTGACGAATTGGGTATGCATCGTGTGGAAATACGGTGCGCGGTTGAAAACAAGAAGAGTCGGGCCATCCCGGAACGGCTGGGGTTCAGGCAGGAGGGGGTATTGGAGGATGCGGAGTGGCTTTATGATCGATTCGTAAGCCTGGTGGTGTATGGGAAGATTGGCGTATTGTGCTGACTTGAATTTAGATATCAACAAAGCCATTCAGACGGGCGTGTCGGGATTTGACTCTGTACGGGAATTGGGGTGAACTGCAATCTCTGCGAGTGCTTTTCCAAATGCGGCCATGATGAGTTTGAAGTCGATTTGACCAACGTTGTCATCGCCATCGAAGTCAGCCCAGGTGGCATATGGCGGGTCGCCAGACTGATCGACGGGCACGCCCATTGCGGGAAGGAAGAAGCCTAGATCGGCAAAGTTAACAACGCCATTATTGTCAAAATCATAGGGTATAGCACGAATAGAAACATCGGGGACGGGTTGAATGTCAGTAACTACAAGACGGGGTACAGTAAGTTGGAACGGAACGGTATCCGGAAGAAGCTTAAGCGAGGGATCGAATGGTCCGAACAAGGGTTTGCCCGGATCGATGTCTGCATAGGTGTCAAAGAGAAGCCTTGCGAGGAGGATGTACTCATCATCTCCGAGGCCAGGACCATCGGTTGCGCCGCCGAAGCGGATTTGGCTGGCGGAGGTCAGTTCGCTGTAGGTTGAGCTTGAAGCATCGAAGAACTTGCCATGTTCAATGGCTACGAAAGGAGTGACGTTGGGATCGAACGTCAATGCAACACCACCAGAACGGATAGCAGCGTTTTCCGGAACGTCTTCCGCTCTGGTCCAAACTTCAAGAAACAGATCGGAACCTTCGCGTCTGAAGAAGGGGTCTAGATCGGAAGTCGGAAGGGATCGCGAAGCATGAATTTCTCGATTGGTTGTGTAGGGGATGAGAAAAACCTCAACCCTAGGATCAAGAACAGGATTAACGGTAAATGACATCTGTGCAGGCTCGGACGATCCGCTTGCAGAATCGGTCACGCGGAAGCGGAAGGCATCGGAAACGGAAGGGCCGCCATCGTGGACATATTGGACGAAGCCGACATCGATGTGTGCCTGGGTGAAGAATCCAGAGGGTCTTCCGCGAACCAGAATTTGACCGTTGGATGGTGGGAGGGTGACTTCATATTTCAACTGGTTGGAATCGTGTTCGATGTCGGTGGTGAGAAGATCGCGATTGGTGATGATGTAGGATTCACCCTGATCGAGGGTTGGGCTTGCAATTACCTTGATGGTGGGATTGGTGTTGCGGATGGTTAGGGAGGTCATATCGGTACTTGTCTGGCCGCTTGTGTCCGTTATGCGCAGGGTAATCGTGTTGGTGGGGAAGGACTGGCCTAAGTTTGCAATATTGAGATTAAGACCCTTGAGCGTCGCCCAGAAGATCGTGGGTTTGGGCCCGGTTGCATCGTCAAAATCCCCATCGTTGTCGAGATCCCACTCGTAGGAGACGATGGAATCGCCGAGGAATTCATCAGGATCGAAGGAGTCTGAAGCGTTCAGAGTAACGTTCTGTCCCCCGACGATGGTGTAAGGTCCACCCGCATTGGCATCGGGCGGCTGGTATTGATAATTGCCGAAGTCATAATCCGTGGCGGTTTCACCTGACAACACCTGGGCAAAGTGGACATCTTTTTCGTTGACGGTAATCGTGTCGTACCATGCATCGCCTCCAAATGCCCGGAAGCCGATACCGCCGGCAGATACATTGTTGTCATTGGCTGTAATGGAATTGATCAAAGTCGTTCCATCAGAATCGAAGACGGAGGCTGTGATCTGGCCGTCAAGACCCCAATCAATATTCAGAAGATACCAGCGGTCATGGGCAAAAGATTGTTCAGAAACGGCAAGCGTCTGGATCTGACTGGAGAGCGTGGAGAGATTGGGGTGCCGCATCAGGATCAGATCGCTGGTGTTTTTGGCGAGGACTACCGAGTAGGCATCGGTGGGTGTGACACCGAAAAAGAAATGTGCACGCCCTGGAACGGCGGCAAATTGCATGTTGATCCAGACAGTAATTCTGTCGCCTGGTTTTGTATTGACAGAAGAGTCCGTTCGGTATGCAACGGCTTCGGCACCCGGAGCATCTGCATCAATTAGGCCAAAAGATCCATCGTGTGCAGCAGTAGGATCGACGGAAATAGCTGTTTGCCCGGCGACCGATTCAATGTAGTTGGAGACGTCATTGTCTTCGAAACTCTCGATGATGCCAAGGGGAGCGGTTTGTAACCAACCCGGCTGTTGGATTTCGCGGACGTGGGAAATCCCTGCAGGAAGAGAATCAAATCGGTATGAGCCATCTTCCCTGGTTATGGCAATTGGTTCGTTGCCATAAACAAGATTATCGAGCGAGCCGACGCTGGTCGTAACGCCAGACGCAATGATATATTTGATGTCGGTCCGATGGCGATTAATGGTCATCGACTCCCACTCGCCATTTCGGAGTAGACTTGTTCTGGCTTGAGCGACGAGTTGGTCGTTTGCGGCGTAAGCAGAAATGATACCCGTTGCGATTGTGGATTGGCTGATGAAGTCGACGGATACGGAAGAGACGGGAGAATCGAAATCAGCTCTGAACTGCGTGTCGTTAGCGGACCATCGCGTAAGGTTGTCAAAACCAAAGACACGATTGCCTGTCGAGGCATCCGAAGAAACGATGGATTGGACGGGATAGGTTTCCGATGGACCGACCGCGGCAAGGCTGACGCCTTCGATGTCATCCGGTTCATAATCATCCGGCTCGACGAACCCGTGAAGGTCGAGCATGGCATTTTGGTTTTGGTCGAGATAGATGGTCCAACCGGATAATGATGGTTCGCCGGGATCACGTGAGCCATTCGCATTTTGGTCGTGGTATTTGGTTCCGGTAAGGACACCGGTTCTGCTGTTGCCAAAATTTCGATCGGTGGCAATGGGTTGTTCGAGATTGAGGCGAACGGTGTGAGAGCCGCCAACGGGGGCTTGCTGTGCCCAACCGTTCTGTAGAACTTCACGAATTTCGTAAATTCGGTCAATGGGAAGGTTGTCGAACAGGTAATCGCCTGAAGCATCCGTACGTATTGACGGTTCGGATTTGCCGTATGTCAGGTTGTCCAGTTTGCCCGCCTGATTGCCGATGCCGAATGCGTGGATGTAGGCAATGGCAGGCTCTCCGACATCCACGATCATGGTTTCAGATTGACCGTTGCCGAGATCCTGCGTGAAGTACTGACCGATGAGCCTGTCACTAGCGTCGTATGCATTGAGTTGGCCAAAATCGGAATCGTCATCTGATATGAAGTCGATGGTGACCTGAGAGACGTGTTGCGCAAAATCCACACGCAAAATTCTTCTATCTTCAAACCAAATATTTCCGCGGTTATTGGCCAAAAGGTTGGAACCGGTGGAGGCATCAGAATCTGCTTCAGATGTGACGAAGTTGTTTATACCGAGATCGGAACCAATGGCGGAAAGGGAAAGCCCTGATTGTCTGATGACCGAACCGGATGTAAAGTCATCTGGTTCAAGAGACAACGGCGTATTATCGAACTGACGATTACTGTTTTCATCGATGTAAATGGTCCAATCGCCAAGGCCAGGTTCCGTAGGCTCCTTAATGCCATTTCCATTGATATCATGGAATTTATGACCTCGAATTTCCCCGAGACGGGTGTTGTGAAAGTCAAGATTGAAATGCTGCTGTTGTGGAAAAACCTCGATTGGGTACGCGGGGCCGCGTAGGTCGAGATTCATTTGGCCCTTGGATGGGGGATCCAGCCAGATCCAATCAGAAGCGGTATTCGTGTCTGTTGCGCCACGTCGCTGAATCGAACCAGAGCCGTTGTTCGGCACAGAGGCGCCGGTCCATTGACTATCTATGCCGACGTTGATGAAGGGGTCAGGGTGAATCACCCAGAATTCGATTTCTGAATCAAGCCACCCCCATCCGACATAGTCGACGACAGCGCCGTGATTATCGATAATGGCGGCCCAACCGTTCCGGCCGTTGTTCCAGAGGAGGTTGTCACCCCAATACTGTTCATTTGGATTATCTGTTCGGTAAGCGACTTGGCCGCTGCGCATCCTATCCGGAAGGAGCCATGTATTCGGATTGTGTACGTTCTGGTTCGCATAGCTATCGCTGACAATGACCTGCCAACCGGTTGTGTCCATATCGTGAGGGGCGAGGTTTTGGATCTCGATGTAGTCACGGGAACCAAGACCGACCTCGGTGATCACAAGGGAGGGAGCATCATCCACGTTCTGTGGGAAGGACTGAGTCCAGCCGTCCGGAATTATCTCGGCGAGGGAATAAACACCAGGTAATACATTGGTGAATTCGTAATTTCCATCCAAGTCGGTTAGGGTAGACTGTTCGCCTTCGTCGAGTCGACCGTTGTGGTTGGCATCGAGGTAAATGGTAGCATTCGGTAGCGAGATGTCAGAGGGATCCTGAACTCCGTCTCCGTCCAAATCGTTAAATTTCGTTCCAGTGATTCGTGTGGTTGTGGGGATTCGGTTGCCGAAGTCCAGGCCGGACTTGATATTTCCCGGACCGAGTATCTCCGTGCGGTATTGGCCCGGTTTGGGGTCACCACTGGGGTTTTGGATACGTAAGTTGTCCACGAGAAGCGCAGATTCCTGCGCCGTCGTGTCCTCATCGACGATACCAATCTTTAGAAGAAATGTCCCGCCAAAATTAAGTGTGACGGATTCAGTGTTCCAACCGGTTTCCTCGTTATAGACCGTTGCGGATGAGGCAAAAATATCATTGGTATCAGCAACAACGGCTGGAGGACCACCCAGACCGATAAAGCTGACGATCCAGAATGCAAAGTCATTGTTAGCGCTGGGTGTGGAGGCATTGGTGAGGAAGTTCCAGTCGAAGGAGACCTGTGCGCCAGCTTCCGCCGTGATCGTTCGGAGTAGCATTGAACCTTCGCGAGCATTTCCAGAGGGCGTGCCATCCAGCGCGCCATTGCTGAATGATCCGAACGTCTCTAATTTGGATTGGTCGACCGCCCCGAGGCCGGTAGTCAGGCGAGCCATGAAACGACCTTCGGTGGGATTGACACCAAAGGGCGAACGTTCGAGTTTGACATCGCCGATAGAAGACCAATCGCGAAGTGTACCCGCTTCAAAGGCGTAATTGGAGGCGGGTAATGTTTGGATCCATCCAGATTGTTGAACTTCGGCGACGAAATAAGTACCGGAATCCAGTCCCGTAAACTCGTAGTCACCATTCGAATCGGTGAGCGTCGAAACTTCATTTGAATCGAGTTGATCGTTCTGATTCTGATCGAGATACACGACCCAATCACCAAGACCTGGTTCACCGGTATCCTGAATACCGTCTCCGTCCAGATCGTTAAACTTGGTTCCTCTGATGGTTCCGTTGGGAACGGGAGGTGAATCAAAGTTGACGGCGAAGTTATATCCACCAGAGGTTGCGTTGTTACGGGCGCCGATTCTGAAGAAATAGGTTTGGCCTGAGGGAACAGAGGAAAAATCGAAGGATTCCGTGCCGCCGGTCTGATTGTCATCGACGCGTTCGATGATGTTACCCGTATCGTCGTAAATAGTAAGGACAGTGTCCATAAAGTTACTGGGCGTAACGCGCACCCAACCGTCTCCAGTGAATGTTCCACTGGGCGTTGTTACGCGATAGTAATCGGCGTCGCCAATATTGATCTGTCCGGTGGAGCTGGTATCGCCAAAGAGATTTGGCGTAAGCGTGTGAATGGCTGGGACCGGCCCATCGAGTGTGACCGTGTAATTGATGGGCTGGGTGTGGTCCCCCATATTGAGGATTTCAATTTGGTAAGACTTACCCGCATTGAAAACTTCGGAGTGGGTTTGCGTGCTTGAGCCGTCGGCGTAGGCAAAATGTTCGTGATCGCCAAAGAAGTTGTCCCAAATGGAGAGGATCTGGGTCGTTCCATAGGAGATATTGTTGTATCGGACCCGAAAATCTCCCGGTTCACCGGGGATCACTAGCGCGGCGCGCGCGACATCGGACCTGGGCCTTTGAATTGAAAGTGTTTGAAAAGATCCCCAAGGGATGTCCTCCGAGGTTTTACTTTGGAGAACGTTGTCATTCTCGTCCAATAGAAAGAGAGTAGCCTTAGCTATTGAGGTCGTGCCGCCTGCATGAAGATCCACCGATACGGAAGAGACACTCCCATCGAAAAACAGGTTTAAATTGTCACCACCGGTCCAGTTGACGGAGGTTGTACCCCATCCTATCGACGCGATCGTACCTGCAAGACGACTGGCAACATCAACAGTATTTCCAGCCTGGATCCTGACACCGGACAACACATTGGTGAGTACTTGGCCGGGGGTAAAGTCGGCGGCATCCAGATTTGGAGACTCAGAAGTTACGTCGATATCGATATTGGCAGTGGAGTGAGGAATGAACGACAAGACATCGATATCAGAGCCATTGCTCAAGGCCAGTGTTTGGGACGCGGAACCGAACGGCCCGAACTCGATAGTGGTCTCCGGACTATGGGGGCCGGCCTGATGAAGCGCTGGTCCCAGAGCGTTGACCTGACCATATCCCCAACGAAAGTCCCAACCCGATCCCGCGGTAGGACCGGTGGTGAAATCACGAAGGAGGTTTCGCATTTCAATGTAGTTGAGGGAATCAGGGCCGCCAGCCTGATCAAGAAGAAGGCCTGCAACAGCGGCGACATTGGGCGCGGCGGCGCTGGTACCAAAGAAGTTGGGAAAGCCGGTATTATCAAAGTCGCTTGTAGAACCGAAGAAGGAAGTATCGGCACCATCGAAACCCACAAAGTCAGGTTTTTGTCTGGTTATGGGGTTGTCTAGTTCGTTACCTGAATCGGAAAATTGAAGAACGACGGGGCCATAACTGGAAAAAGGCTCGAGTGTATTGGGTGAGTCATATCTAGAGGCGCCAATGGTGAACGATCGATGGGCGGAATGGTTACCAGAGATTGAAGGTTCGTTTTCGGTGTAGCCATCTTCAAAGGTCACAGTGCCCTCAGTTGGACGAACAATGAGGTATAAGTCGAGGCCGTCTGCTGAGGTGAACAGGGTTTCTCTGAATTGCATGCCGAATCGTTCAGTCGATTCGGAATCGTTGGTGAACGTCATCAAATCGACGGAGGCAATAGCAATATTGGGAATGTTGCTGTCTGCAACGATATTGAAAGAACTGTCGGTGATCTCGATATCGAGATCGGTGAGAACGCCGGTCGGGGTATGTGGCTGGCTCCAGTGGAGGGCAACGGTCATTCTGGCGCCGGGTGACATGGTGAAAGTCAATCTCTCATCGTTGGGTGCGAAATTGTGGAGACCATCGTCATCGGGATCGGACCATGGTTCGTTATAGCCACCCGGATGGGCATTTCCGGCAGAGCCAAAGTGAAGGACACCGTGGTCGAGATAGGCGTCATCGATAGCCTGAGAGATAACGCCATCCTGAAAGACCGGTTCGGTGTAATGGGAGATGTCATCGACAATAATATCGGCACCGCTATCGGCGAGTTCTTCGATACCGCCGGCCATGAGGAAGGGAAGTGTTGAACCGGTATGGAAAAGGAAGTCAAAACCGGGCCCAATGTCATACATAAGCTCGGCCATCCCGCGGCCTTCGTCCGTAGTGGAGCCGGTCAGGAAATCATCTAGAATCTCAATTCGGGACCAGCTCGGGAGATCACCGGAATCAATGGAGTCCTGGACGCCACCATCGCGACGGTTGATGGAATCGGAGATGATGCCGACGTCAATGCCACTTCCATCAAGTCCGGGGAACAGGCGTTTGACCTGATCGGAAAAGGTGGAAAACTCAGCCTGGTTGGTCGCGGCCCCTTGCGCTTCGGCATAGGGAAACGGAGCGGCCGAAACCGAACGAACAAATGGAAGCTCTGCAATCTCGTCAATGAGATTCAGATCAAGCCAGGCGGAGATCACTTCGTAACCGTATTTGGAGTAAGTGTGGAATACATCAACGCCAAGATCACGAAGCGGTTGGGCGGCGGTCGCAGCGTGGTCGACATGAATCATCACGGCAGGTTTCTGGCCGTGTGTAAGATAAGTGTCCGTAAACTTTGTGCCATGGATGCGCTGGTTCTCGATCTCGATATTGCCATCGCGTCTTAGACGACTATGGAGTCGAAGTAGAGCACTATCAACACGATCGTAGTTCTTGAGACTGTCGTGATGAATCGTATTCGCGAGATAGAGCAGGTCCGAATCGAACTGCTGACGTTGACCACTCTGAATTATGTCGATGTATTGGGTGTTGGTCTTGTTCGAGTAATCGGCAAAGAGTTGATTGAACCTGTCCACACCATCTACTGAGCCCGCACCACCTGATTGCGTGAGGGGCGAACCATCTTCGTCAAAAACGATATCTGAGGAAGAGAGAACGAATTCGGACAACGCGGAAAGAAGGATTCTGGATTCGAGAGGTTGAACGCCGTACTCATGAGACTCGATGGCATGGCGGACATTTCTTGAGGAAGAACTGACGCGATGCCGACCACGAACGCCAAGCTCCTTCTTGGCATACGAGGGCACCTCTTGGACACAAAGCGTGTCCAAGCACGCATCAGTTGACATGATTAATCCCCATACACAGGCAGCAGTATAGTCTATTTTACCTTAATGCCCCACGGAGTTTCAAGGCAAACATAGATGATGCGCCGCCTTGAAGTTAGAAATAAGCTAGAAAAGCGTGAAATCCCGTTAAGGCCATATCCGGCCTACTTTTCGCCTGTTCCTCCCTGCCATTTATTGGTTTGGAACGGAGAAGCGGGGAGACCGCCAGAATTGACAAGATTTGGGTTAGCAGTCTTGTGCCATCCAAAGCGGACATGCCTGGGCGACTTTACGGAATCGGCGTGGACGAGAATCGTATGACCATCAATGACAGCCGTGCCGGGTACAAATTTGCCATCCGCGCCAGCAATTTTGAATTCGGTTAGGGACTTTCCATCGCGGGATTTGAGACCTTTGGCAGTATGGGCAAAGAAAAGTCGAACTTTCGAGCCTTCCTTCTTCATGGATATGTAAAGCGGCCCTGAATATACAATACCTTTTTTACCATAGGTTTTCGTAAGCGCCCAGCGGGCCAAACGGTTGGCGACGTCGAGTTTGTTTCGGGGATGAATGTCACGAATGTTATCGACTAGGTCGGTGGTGACGGCCATGCCTGTGTGCGGGATCTTCAATGTCTTGACCTGTGCTTCCCAGAGAGCGGGAAGCTGGCCGGCTTCGTATCGACCTGACCAGGGAGCAATCTGGACGAAGAAAAAAGGGAGGTTTTCATTGCTGAATGCTTTTCGCCAGCCGTTGATGAGTAACTTTTTCTTGTCGTAATATTTAAGGCCATTCTTGTGCAGGACGTTTGTTTCACCCTGATACCAAATGGCGCCTTTCACCGAGAAACTGGTTAACGGCGCGATCATGCCGTTGTACATACCCCCGGATTTGTTCTTGCCCTGCGAAATCCAGGGTTCAATGGGTGAACCTCCCCAAGAGCTGTTGATAAGGCCCACAGGTACGTTAAGGTTTTTATGTAATTCTCGACCGAAGTAGTAAAGAACCGCTGAAAATGTAGGGATGTTCTGAGGCGTACATACTTTCCAATGGGCATTGACATCAGAAGCAGGTGTTTTCTTCTGCACTTTGGGGACATGAAAGAGCCGAATTTGCGGGTAGTTCGCGGCAGCAATTGCTTGTTGGGCACCATGTGTGGAGCGAAGGTGCCATTCCATGTTAGATTGGCCTGACCCGATCCACACATCGCCGATTAGAATGTTGGTCAATGTGATCTCGTTCTTGCCTTTGATAACGATGGAACGAGGTTTGGCATCTGCTTTCTGAGGCGGAAATTTGACGCGCCATTTGCCTTTTGCATTGGTCACCACAGAGGCGACGCGGTCTTTCATGGTAACCGTAACGCGTTCACCAGCGTCAGCCGAACCCCATAAGATCAAAGGCGTCTCTCGCTGCATGACCATGTGACTGGCAACAATGTTGGGAAGTTTGACATCAGCAAGGGCGCGCTGAGAGACAAAAGAAGCCGTGATGATGATCGCAAGAATTAGACCGATTAACGAAGATTTCATGATGATCCTTCCTGACAAAATACGGAAGCTGGAATGTCGGTGTGTTCATTGGGGATAGCATGCAAAGACATACCGCTTTCTTGTGAAAATCCGATTGTACCAAATTTGCATACGCCGCGACGGTCAACGATCGATGCCTGCGCTGAAGGCGGGATCTGTGGATATACGGTATGATGAGAACATTGCATTCAGGAAAAGTAGAACCGTAAATTCGGATAGTAAAAGCTGAGGTACACTATGAATGATCAAGAGAAATTTGGGTTTGATTTCGAATTAGGGAAGGCAGTAGCAGGTGATGCGGTTAGACGTGAAGAAATACCCATGATGATCCTGTTGATGGGGGATTTCTCTGGACGAGCGAACCGGGGGATTTGTGAGGTGGGGAATACACTGGCGGAGCAGCGTGCCGTTTACATTGACGTCGATAATTTTGAAGAAGTGATGGGAAGAATGAGACCAACGATCGATGTGCAGGTGACGGAAGATAAGAGTGAAGGAATGCGACTAGCTTTTGAAGAGATGGAGGATTTTGACCCGGATACGCTCTACCGCAAATTAGATATTTTTGCAAGGTTGCGTGAGCAACGAAAGCGACTAAAGGATGCTTCGACATTCGCGGAAGCCGCCGCGGAAATGCGGGAATGGGCGTCCATGAGCGAGGAAACATTTGGCGTAAAAGAAGCGACACAAACAATGAAACAAGTCGAACCAACGAGAAAAGTCGATAAGGACGAAGACGAGGAAGAGAATGTATTTCAACGTTTGTTGGGGCAATCGGCGGGCGGCAGCATAGATACAACGAAAACGGGAAACACGGGCCACGCTCAAACACCAAAAGGTTCGATCGACATTAATCGACTGATTAAACAGATCGTGGGTGAGCACTTCGTACCGGCGCCGGATCCACAGATGGATCAGTATGTTTCTGCGGTGGATAATGCAATTGCGGATCAAATGCGACGGATTCTGCGTGATGAGAGCTTCTCTGAATTGGAAGCGACATGGCGGAGCGTGTGGAATGTGGTTACGAATGTGGAAACAGATGAATCGCTCAAGGTCTTTCTTCTCGATATATCAAAGGAAGAATTGCTTGCCAACGTGGGTGAGGCGTTGGATGACTTAACCAGAGCCGGTATTTTTCGATTGCTGGTTGGGCAAACAGTCAATGTGCCTGGAGCTGATCAATGGTCCGTATTCGCAGGTAATTATATGTTTGGCCCGGATGCAACGGATGTAGCGCTACTCGCATCGCTCGGAATGATGGCAGCGGCAGCTGGCGCGTGTTTTATTGCGGATGGTAGCCCTGCATTTGCGGGATTGGAATCATTTGCGGACTCAGGTGATTCGACGCTTTGGCCGGGCCTGAGTGGTGAAGCGAACGAACGCTGGATGTCACTGAGAGAAAGTGCTGTGGCCAAGTACATCGGGTTGATTGGACCGCGTGTGATGATGAGATTGCCGTATTCTCCTGAGACCGACGAGGTAGACGCGTTCGAATTTCGCGAGCTTGCCTCCGAGGTCGGGCACGAGGGTTATGTGTGGGGATCGGCGGCGTTTGGCTTGGTAAGGCTTTTGGCGAAAGGGTTTATGACAAAAGGTTGGAAAATGCGCCCGGGCGATGAGCCAATGCTGGACGGGCTGCCCGCACATATCATCACCGAAGAAAACGAACAGACAATGTATCCGCCAACGGAGGTGTATCTCACGGATCGATCAGCCGAGGCGCTGTCGAAAGCGGGAATATCACCCTTGATGAGTTATATGGATAGACCGGCGGCAAGGTTGACACGGTATCATTCTATAGCCAACCCCGACGTTGCGCTCAGCGGACCTTGGGGAAACTAAAGTTGGAGTTACTTTGATTTTTCCTTCGAAAGTAGCGACCGGATCTCATTGACAAGACTCAATAGCTTGAGTTTTCTTGGCGTAGATGGTTTGTCATAAACGTAGAACCCTGTTGGTGCATTATTCTCGAAGTTAATCGTGTTTAGAAGATGAATCACAGGATCAAGATCAGCGGGCAAAGGCTTGTCTGATTTCAGAACGTGACCGATAGATGCGGCAGCGACTGCGAGGCGAGTAGCGGTTGAGGTAGATTGAACTGGTTGAGCATCATGATGAATATGATGCGCTAATGCCCCTGATTGATCTGAGTGGTAAGAAGTTCGAACGGACAACCACGCTGTCGCATGGTTAGACAATCCCGACCGCTTATTTCCACCATGATTTGCATTTCCCTTAATACCATTGTTATTCGAAACCTTACCGTACGCGACGGCATCCGAATTCGTGGGAATAACCTCGTATAATAGTGTGACTGTGTCGAGCGAGTGACTAATTAAGGCACTCTCCGGAATCGCGGCCAGCTTTCTTCGAAATTCTTCGATGTTTGGGTGTCGCTCGAATCCAATGACCCGATAAGACTTCACAAACCTGGGGTTTATTTTTACGAAAATGGACAGTTTTTGAATGGGCTGAGCAAGGTGATTATCACTGAGCGTAATACGAACAAGTCGATTGGTGGGCGACCAGGGTGAAAGTAACATTTCCGAATCGACTCGAATGGGAGAACTGGACTCGGCTTGCGAAACGCGCGGCAAATTCACTGCATTGATCAGTGAAACAACATCAATTTGGTTTGGGTGAGGCTTCCGGCCTCGCCTGATCAACGAGGTAATCAATTCAAGATTGCCCGTGGGCACAATAAGAAGCGGTATATGACTTGAATTCTTACCAATCTTCTGAAACGGACTGAGTGGCCTTATCCCCTTGAAAGTGATCTGTTGTGGAACATTAATACTTTCGACTCTGGAGTCTGCCTTCCCGCTATCTGGACGGCGTAGGGTCTTTGCGTCCTCTATCGATTGACTGGCTGAAGTGCCGCCCTTTTTTTTCCCTTCGTGATGCCCTCGACGCACAGGTTGATTTGAACGAGAGCGGAATGCACCCTTGTCAGGATCCGACTTTGCAGGGGTTGCGCGCCGTTTCTCCGGAACCGGCTTCTTAACCCCTTGCTTTCCGATATTGTGTTGGAGCTCGGTTCCTTTTTTATCTGAAGAGTGGTCTTTTGCCAGATGATTCATTTGACTTGGCTTCGACTCACTCTTACGAAGAAGATGCGCGAATGAAGCAAGGGTTCGAACCGCCGGCTGAGATCGCCGAAGCTGGTTTGAAGACTCATTTCCCTTTGAACCGGCAGTTTTCAGTGACTTAGCCGAGAGAGGACTTGGTGATGGGGATGTGGCAACAGAAGAAGGTTCGGGCTTACCGGGCAATGCTTTTGTGAGATCTCGTTTCTTGGCTTGTGCCTGAGGCTTTTTGTCCTGTTGATCACGCACCAAATGTTTCTTGGGCGAAAGAGGATCGGCCTTGGGATCTGGTAATTTTCCGCCTGCGGCTTTTCGCATGGCAGAACCCGCAGCCCTCTTGACAAAATTCGCTCTCGCCGATTCAGACTTCTTATCTAATTTCGTAGACGCCGACTTAGCATCAGTTGACCGTTTTAGCTCCTTTCGTAATCCTGCATGGTTATCGTCCCGACTCCGGGATTGGGCCTGGAGATCATCCATATCGACCTCATCTTCATCGGATTCCGTATTTCTGAGAGGCGAAGGAGGCTTATGTTCGGGGTCTCCAAATTCATGTGTGGCAACGGTACGGGAGTTTCCGGAATCAGACTCATGGCCGATGAAGAGAAACAGACTGACGCCGAGTGCGATTGCAGCGGCGGTAGCAAGAGGGAGAAAAGACGCTATTTGCCAGCCATCATGCACCGGCGCATATCGATCATCAATACGAGCATAGATTTCGTCGCGTTGGTCCGCAGACAGAGATGGACCTTGTTCCTCTTGAAGCTGTTTGGATAGATCGCCGGCCAATGACTGAATAAGTTCAACTTGTTTTCTAGCATCTTCGTTGGAGGCAATCATGTCCTCAACTTCGTCGCGATGCTCCTGATCTATTTCGCCAAGTGCAAAGTCGGTCAGTTTTTGATCTTCTTTAGGATCGTAGGGCATGGTCTATGCAGCCTCTTCATGTTCTTGTCGCGGAGACAGGATCTGTTACAAGTTTCTTTCTGAGAGATTTAAGCGCGGCATGAATGAGAAAGCCGACGTTGGATACGCTTTGGTCAGTGATCTTGCTAATCTGACGATACGAGAGTCCCTGTTGGAATTTGAGTCGGATAACTTCCTGCTGCTTGGGAGGCAGTGTGTCGATGGCGTCAATCGCACGGGTTTGGGATTCATTGTTTTCAATGAGGTCATGGGGTTGATCCTCGGTGCTCTGATCATTGGCAAGTGTGACGTCGCTAAGCTGTGTCATGCGCTTTTCCTTGCGAAGCACATCGAGGGCGCGATTTCGACACACAGTGTATAGCCATTCGACAAGGTGACCCTGAATGTCTTCCTTGTTCTGATTGCAGAGTTTAAGGAAGGTATCCTGAACGATGTCGGCGGCCCGCTGTGGATCCCGTATAAAGCGCGCGGCATATTGCATCAGGCGGCGCTCATGACGCTCCACCGCTTCACGGATCCACTGACCTCCGTGTTCATCGGTCACTTAACTACACTCCGAGGGCGGTCCGAGCAGTTGGCTTGGCCGCCCATATATATCAACGATTCAACCATGTTTTTCTTAGAGTCCAACAGCAAAATAATGTTCAATCAATCTTTGAGTGATTGTAGGAGATTGCGTGAAATAACCCAACATGCATACGGTTTCCGTTGCGACACGCGCAGCCATAACCCCTTTATTTACAGTGATTTAAATCAAAGCCAAGGCGCGTTGAATTATCACTAACCTCATACTCTATCAGAATGCAAGACCCGTATTGAGGTGTATGAAGTATCTATCGGGAGGCCCGATGCGACAGAATAACCATAGGATCGGGTTGAGACGCCTATAATAACCTGGTAGGCAGACATGGCCAATCGGAGATTATGAGATTAAATGGTTAGAATCACCCGAAAGCGTTAATTCACAAGAGGAATGGAACGATGATATAAGTGGAGTGAGAAGGATGTCAGCGGGAAATCCCGAAGCGTAATTGTTGCAATTCGGGAGTGAAAGATGGATTAATTTCCCTCGGCTGTGAGATGCTAGACGGAGTATCAGTCGATGGTGGAAGATGATCTATCTGCACAGCACGGAGAATGTTCTGCGCCCGAAGAACGACCAGTGGGAGACGCGCGAATGTGCGAAGATTGCAACGTATGCTGCACGATGATGTACGTGCGTCCGCTTGACAAGGCGGCAGGCACTCGATGCGAGCATCAGACTTCAGAGGGATGTGGCATTTATGCGACACGCCCGAACGTATGTCGTGAATGGTACTGCATGTGGGTTCGTGATCGTCTGGGCGTCCTGAGAGATGAACATCGCCCTGACAAATTGGGGGTATTCTTCAGCGTTACAACGATCGATGAAAAAACCCAGGCTCAGCAAATTAACGCTCATGAAGTCTATCCAGGCGCTTCAAATAAAGCCGAGCCGAAAAGAATCATTGACTACTTTCGGCAGTTCGTCCCAGTAAAAGTGATCGGCGCACGAAACAACGGATTTATCGCGCTTACGGCAAGTGCTGCGGCGCAAGTAGCGTAAATCGTCATACTAACCGAATAAATCGCAATAAAGTTACATTAAGAAAGCCCTCACATCCAGTGAGAGCTTTCTCTACACAAATTCGCGGGGCATGTACGAAAAAAGACCTGTGCATCGGGGTCGGGGTCACATAGGCGCGACCCATCGAGTATGTGCCTCCGCACCTAGCGTTGCTTATGCTTCATTGGATAATGCAGCGGTCTCGCCTTGATCGTGCATATGGCGAATATCCTGTCCGCTCACCATGTAAACAACTTCATTACAGATGTTGCATGCCTGATCGGCAATCTTTTCGAGTGAACTGGCAATCAAAATTTGGCCCAGGATACTGGAAATGTCGCCGGATTCTGCTAAAGCGGCCCTCACCACACGTTCACTTAACAGTTCGGTGACAACCTGATCCTTAAGTGAATCAACCAAGTCATCCCGCGTCTTGGTAGCATCAGCCATGTCTGCGTCACTTCGGCGAAGAGCCTTGAGTGAGTCATCGACCATGTCGATCACCAACTCGGCCATCTGTTTGATTTTCGGCAATGAGATAATTTCCGTTTTTTCACCGACCATCTTCAAGTCGTCACAAAGATTGACCGCTTGGTCGCCAATTCGTTCGAGAGCGGTATTGACATGTGAAATCGTTAACAAATAACGAAGAGACGAAGCGACAGGTGTATAGACAGTAAGCAGCCTAACAATATCATGGTCAACGTCCAACTGAAGCTGATCCAATTGATCCTCTTCTGTATTCACGGTATCGATGACAGAAAGATCCTGAGAGACAACCGCGCCGACAGCTTGTTTTACCATGGATTCGGCAAGATCTCCCATCTGATTAATCTGGTCGCGAATGTGATCGATTTCCTGTTCAAATTTTTTCATGATGAATCGTCCTTATCCATACCGACCCTGAATGTACATTTCGGTCTTTTCTTCCTTGGGTTTGAAGAAAAGTTCTTCCGTTGGCGAATGTTCGATGATCTTTCCCAACAGCATGAAGATACATTCATCACTCGCTCGACGCGCCTGTGCCATATTATGCGTGACAATAAGGATGGTATATCTTTCGCGAAGAGATGCAATCATTTCCTCAACACGTTCAATTCCTTCGGCATCCAGAGCGGAACAAGGCTCATCCATGAGAATGACGCGCGGCTTAAGCGGAAGAAGACGCGCAATGCACAACTTCTGCTGCTGTTCAAGAGAAAGCGTTGTCGCCTTTTTCTTAAGTTTATCCTTGACTGCATCCCAAAGGGCGACCTGACGTAGCGCCGATTCAACAAGCTCATCCCGCTGCGATTTAGAAAGCTGGTCTCGACGCGTGTGAACACGAACTCCAAAAAGAACGTTGTCATATATGGCAATCGGCATGGGATTGGGGCGTTGAAACACCATACCTACTGATTTTCGCAGCTCACTTAGCGAGACATCATCATCGTAGATGTTCTTATCGAGGATTCTGATTTCACCGGTAGTGGTCACATTGCCATAACGTTCGTTAATACGATTGAAGCAGCGAAGAAGAGTGGTCTTTCCACATCCGCTGGGCCCAATGAGGGAAGTAATGATGCCAGGCTTGATGTTGACAGTGACATCCTGCAGTGCTTGGAAGTCACCATACCAAAGATTGAGGTCCTTGGTTTGGATGCTGAGTGTCTGGTTCGCACTTTCAGGAACCGGGACACTGACAGGTGTCTGGAGAGACGAACTTGATGAAGGTGATACCGTAGCCATTATCCGAATCCTCCTGTGACATAGTCGTAGGTGATCTGGTGTTCCGGTTCAGAGAATATCTTTTCCGTTGATCCATATTCTACGAGGTCGCCGGCATTGAAAAATGCCGTCTGACCGGCGATACGCTGGGCCTGTTGAAGCAGGTTGGTAACGAGAATAATGGTCATCTCGTTCTTGAGTTCGGTGAGGACGTCTTCAATTTTCATCGTGGTAACGGGGTCGATGGCGATTGAGAATTCATCGAGGCAAAGGATTTCCGGTTGAAGGGACAAAGCCCGCGCGAGAGTAAGTCGTTGCTGCTGTCCGCCAGACAGCTTCGTGCCTAGTGAGTTGAGTCGATCCTTAACCTCGTCCCATAGCATCGCCTGTTTGAGGCACTTCTCAACGAGAGCGTCGAGTTCTACCTTGTCATACATGCCTCCACGCTTGGGCGCATAGGCGACATTTTCGTAGATGGTCATCGGTAATCCGACGGGAAGAGGAAACACCATACCGACGCGACGCCGAAGACCATAGACGTTCTTGATATCCCTGACATCTTCGCCTGCCACTCGGACCACACCGTTTACCTTTCCCGACTCGGTAAACTCGATTGTTCGGTTGATACATTTGAGTAGGGTAGTCTTGCCGGAGTTTGCAGGCCCGACGATTCCGAAGATCTGCTTCTCCGGAATCTCCATATTGATATCCCTCAGGGCCGATTGGCCTGCATAGGACACGTTCAGATTTTCAAATTTGATATGTGCATTCATGACTTCAATCTCAGCTTGCTTACCACTTCTTGCGTGAACGAAGGTAAAGACGGAAGAGGACGGAGATACTATTGACGACGAGTACAAGGGCAATGAGTACGACGGCCGTACCGTAGAGAATGGAGTCCGGCACACCCTTGACGTTTGATGCGAGCTTGAAAAGGTGGTTGGAGAGAGCCATAAACGAATCGTTCAGGCCGAATGCAGTAAGTTTGTCACTCCAGTCATCTGAAACGATGACATAGTACGTCACACCCGTGAATAGGATCGGCGCGGTCTCGCCTGCGGCACGAGCAACCTGAAGGATGACGCCGGTGAGGATACCGGCAATCGAGTTTGGCAGAACGATCGTACGAATCGTCTGCCAACGGGTCGCACCAAGATTCCAACATGCTTCGCGGAAGGCCATAGGAACAGCTGCCAGAGCTTCTTTGGTGGAAGTAATAATCACAGGCAGCGTCATCACGGCAATAGTGCAGGATGCTGCCAATAGCGACACGCCCATCTTCATGAAAAGGACGAAAGCGCCCACGCCAAACAAACCGTGAACGATACTGGGTACACCGGCAAGGTTAATCACGGCAAGGTTAATTACTCGCGTGAACCAATTGTCGCCCGCATATTCGTTGAGATATACACCCGCAAGAATACCGATCGGAGCAGCGATTGCGAGTGAAATAAGGACCAACATAAACGTCCCAAGCAGCGGTGTCCAAATTCCTCCCGCAGTCATGCCGTCCTTGGGATTCGTAAGCAGAAAGTCGAGGTTGAGCGATGGCGCGGCCTTGTATACGAGGTATCCCAAGATAGCAAAGATGGGAACTACCAATGACCACGCCATAATTCCAAAAGAAACACGTGCAATCAGTTCACGTCCCGACCGAAGTGATTCTTGGTCGGTGGAAGTGAAAACCTCACGCATGGTTACACGGATTTTTTGACCTGGTTTCAGATCCAGCCGCCCTTGATCCGTCTGATCCTTAAGATGTTTGAAACCAGTGACCAGATCGGCCCAAGGGGCAAGCTCCGTACCCTGACCGTCTACACCACCAGCTTTGGTATCCACGTAAAACCGATGTTTCGCTTTTTTCGGAGGCTTAGTCTGCACCCCCGGTGATGCAATGCAAACAAGTTCAATCTTTCTTCCAGTATTGCCATCATTAAGTTCTACCAGTTTCTCAGGCAATTTCTCAAAAGCTTCAGAAAGGCTGGTGTAAGGCTGATCGGCCGAACCGGAACTGCTGCCGGAACATCCCGGGGAAATGTAATACTCGAGGCTGTCTGAATGAATCTCACTCATTGGTCTTCCCCTTAATCCCCTTCACGACAATGTCGGCAGTGAGGTTAACTATAAAGGTGATGACAAATAGGACGATACCAATGAGGAACAGCACGCGGTAATGCGTTCCGCCCTGGAATACTTCACCCAGTTCCGCTGCAATAGTCGCAGTAAGGGTTTGAACAGGATCAAATATGCTACCAGGCGTCATAGGTTTATGCCCCGTGGCCATAAGGACGGCCATGGTTTCGCCGATTGCGCGACCCACGCCGAGAAGGACGGCCGCGAGAAGCCCGCTCTTGGCAGCAGGGAAAAGCACTTTGGCAACAACTTCCCACCTGCTGGCACCAAGTGCGATGGCGGCTTCCCGATAGGAATCAGGCACGGCACGCAAGGCATCCTCGCCTACCGAGACAATAATGGGGATACTCATCAGCGCGAGGATAATACCGCCGTTGAGAATATTGACACCGTCGGATGTACCCAGTTGAGTCTTGATGATTGGGGCCAGCACAGCCATTCCGATGAAACCCCAAACCACTGAGGGAATGGCAGCAAGCAACTCAATGATAATCTTTAACGATTCCTTGACTTTGGGAGAAGCAAATTCTGAAACATAAACGGCAGCACCCAGCCCAAGTGGCACGGCAATTAGCATGGCCAACGCGGTGACCGAGAGCGTACCCGCCAAGAGAGCAAATATTCCAAATTGCTCCTTCACCTCAGAGGTGGGTCGCCATTGATCGCTTGTGAAGAATTCGCCCAGATCAAGATCGTTAAGAACAGGTAACGCTTCTTTGAATACGAAAAAGAAAATGGCGAGAACGAACAGGATCGCACTCCATCCACACAGACGAATCATTGTCTGTACGAAGGGCTCCGACTTGTCCAGTAGCATCGGAACCACCGGCTTACGCCTCCGGGGATCCGGAGCTGGTTGTGTAGGTGCTTGACTCATAAGACATCTCTTCTGCGAACGATTTTCCAAATCGCCAGCTGAGTCCTTTCATAACGCCGACCCCATTTGGGGTCGGCGACAAAGGTCATTTGTTATCGGCATCGAACTGTAATATGTGGATTACGACGGCTTTTTATCACTGCCGATTCTGACATAACCCATTTCCTTAACAATCTTCTGCCCACCAGAAGACTTCACCCAGTCGAGAAAAGCTTTGGAAGCGCCCACCGGTTCACCGATAGTGTAGATTCGGAGAGGGCGCGAGACGGGGTATGATTTGTCCTGCGCAGTCTTTTCACTAGGTTCCACCGCGGGTGAATCAGCGGTTTTCTTGACCTTGAGCCACTTTACTCCGTCAGTCTTGTAACCCATGCCGCTGTAACCTAATGCAGAAATGTCGGTTTCGATAGCTTCCACGATTTCCTTGGACCCACTGGCAGACTTGGCATCAAGCGTAAATTCACCGTTCTTACCAAGGACGGTCTTTTGGAAATAGGCATAAGTACCTGAACTGTTCTGGCGATTCCAGAGACTGATCTCATCCGGCTTGACCGTCACGCCCAGTTGAGACCACTTGGTAATTGTGCGATCCTTACCGTAGATACCCTTGAGCTGGTCGATCGAAATCTCATTCAGAGGATTATCCTTATGAACGTAGATGGCAAGCGCATCCAAGGCAACGACGTGAGGCATTGCATCTTTACCAAACTTCTTCTTGATAGCTTCCGCTTCTTTGGGTTTGACGGCCCGGCTGGCGGTCGCCATTTTCACCGTGCCGTTCATCATGCCTTTGATACCGACGCCTGAGCCACCGCCACCGACTTCAAATGCAACATCCTTATGCTCAGCTCCATACACTTCGACCCACTTCTGAGCCAAATTGACGAGCGTATCCGAACCCTTAATCGAAACCTTCTCTTTCTTCTCGCCGCAACCGATAAGCCCAAGGCTTACCACCATCAAAGCAACGATTCCAACAATTTTTTTCAAGTTTGGCATTCCTTGTACCTCTCTTCACATGTTTTCAATTTGCAAGCAATGGTTGAGCATTCTGTTAACAGAACCAGATTATGGTTAGAAGAATTACCAAATCGTCAGAGATAAGTTAAAAAAATGTTAAATGTGTGGCTTTCGTAAGAGTATGATTAGGTATTGGTTGGGGTTCAAATGTTTGATTTTGACCAATAATCAATGATTATGGTCCGGTAACGATCAACTAATACTCAGCTCAAACTATCGCGCAGCACTGACGCCTTTGTCAAAAATCAATGGCGTCAGCAGAACCAGTAACTGAAAAAGATGCCTAGTGGGCGTCAGGCAGGAGAGGCCCGGCCAGCTGTCTCATGAAGAAGAGCTTGCCGGGAAGAGTGGGCATGTAGGACGAAGGAATCCAGGGAGATGGACCATATTGAAGCGTGACACAGAGACTCATGCCCTGCCACATCGCACCGCGATCCGGATACGCGCCGTCCGCTCCGCCAATGGCAAAATCGCTTCGAAGAAATAGACCGGGCCCGATGGTATTCGCCCAACAAGGGATAAGAGTAAAGCGGCTGGAGAAGGAATGAAACGCATTCTGCTCGATCGTCAGAGGGTGTAATGCCTGGCCGATGCGGTGTGTCTGAGATACCCACTTCTTTTCGGATCGGTATTCAGCGGCGATCTGCGGTTCCCAGAATGCGATATGACATGCGCGGCCAATGCCATAGACGGTAACCAAGCGCCCGCCCGATTCTTTAATGGATGCGATCTTGTCCGCGTAAGTAGGCAGATTTGCTTTAGTAGCAAAATTCCGCTGGTTCTTCGGAATCGTAAACTTACCAAGTGGATCAAAAAAAGCCTGCTTCATAGCGTGTTCAAATCCACCGGGCTGGTTGCCTGGAAATGTGTTTCCAACCTTGTCAGACCACTCGTCCATGTTAAAGGTCGTGACGTGGTCGCAAGTTACTCGCACTGCCTTAATACGCTTTATTACCTGCCTGTACATCCCCATCGGGCCAACTGGAAGAATGAGAGCGAGCGATATGTCCCGCCTGAAGGCCTGAATAATCTGATCCGCGATAGCATTGCCCATGCGAGTGTTCATATCGTCCACCGAGCGAACGGAGGTTGGCTTAAACGCATCATTCCAGTGCTTGGCGGGAGTAGTGAGTTTCCTGAGGCCCAAAGAGCAACACCGATCGATCCGGGCTAAGTCCCACCCGCGAGGATAAAACTTCTCAATAAGCGAGCCTTTGATGGTCGTCATCATGTTGAGTGTCTTGGGCATTGAAGAATCTCCATTCTAAACCAGCATGAGTGATGGACCATCCAATTCATGAGAGCAAACTCGAAAGCACGTCATCTGCAGGATAGGAATGCCCTCGATGCTGCACAAAGGCTTCCGCCGCCGACTTGTCGACAAGCTTGCCACGATTCTCAGCTGCATGTCGCACTGCATCCAGATATTCATCCATACCGTGGTGCTCACGAAGCCAATTACGCTGTGATTCATGGCACGCAAGCATCTCTAATTTGGTCTCGAGCTGCTGAGTGATGTCGATGATTGTGGTTGGCTGTACATCAACACCATAAATATCCATAGCATCAGGCGGATCACAATAGTACAAATACGGAACCGTTGATTGGTCAAGACGCGGAAGAATTGATGCGTTTGGAGCGCCATACCCAAAGGATGCGGCACGCGCGAGTTGAGAAACCACTTCGTGATCCATCATGTAATCAATACGAGGATGGGTAATCACAATACCGGGCGCGATCTTCCGCATAAGGTCGATCGACTTCTGAATCGTGGGCTTGTCGAATACTACCCTGAGATCTCGCTCATCCAGACAATGGTAATGAGCCTTAATGATGGCCGCAGCTCGCATGGCTTCTGCCGTACGAATAGCGGAAATTTCCTGAGTCGTCTGAGTCATCGTTCCACAATCGCCTGCTGAAACAGTGGCGATATGGATATGGAAACCGAGTTGATGCAGACGCACCAGCGTACCACCGGCGAATATCTCCGCATCATCAGGATGGGCCATAAATGCAAGAACAGTCTTATTTTCACTGATGTGATTCATGCGGGATGAACTCGATTGCATTAAGCGGGATCTCTAAGTGCCCGGCGTCTTCTTTACACGAACCGTCTTTTTGGACTTAATGGCACTGTCGATAGCAAATATAACTTCGTGGGTGTGGGCCGCATTATTCAGGTTGTTCTTCGGCCGCTTGTTACTGCGGATACAGTCGACGAAATGCTCAAGTTGCCCATGATAGGGATGATCCGCAACATCACCCGAGTCAGGCATATCCGCGGGAAGCGTGGCCCAATCCTTAAGGGCAGGCCATTTAGTCGTCGAGAGCTTATCGTTCCAAACTGTTCCATGTTCACCCTGAATGAGAACCGGAAACAGGTAGGGCTGACGACACTCGATACTTGTGGCCACCTTACCGATAGCACCATTTTCAAATTTGAGGATCGCGACGGAATTTGGAGCGTACTCGTATTGAAGCGGATTGTTTTTGGATGTGGAAGACATAGCCGAAACTTCTACAACACGCGAATCCAGCAGATGAATCAGTGCGTCGAGGGCGTGGCAACCTGCAGTTAGTAGTGCGTCACCGCCAATACGTTTCTTGATGTTCCACGACCACTGGCCGTACCAGGGACCAATCCCGTGGTAATAACTGGCTTCAGCGTAAAAAATAGGACCAATCAATCCCTGCTCGATTACCGACTTGATATTCTTGAAAAGCCCAACCCAGCGAAGCTCGAAACAAACCGACGTTTTTACACCTGCCTTATTAACCGCGGCAACCATTCGCTTGAGATCCGCCGGATTCAACGCAACCGGTTTCTCAATGACAATGTGTTTGCCCGCATTGGCGGCAGAAATGGTCTGCGCCGCGTGCAAAGGGTGAGGTGTACAGATAACAACAACGTCCAGACCGGGATGGGAAAGGAACTTATCGATATTTGAATACGCGTGTGCGCCGGAGAGACCTGCCTCTCTGATCTTCGCCTCGGCACGAGCCTTTTTTCTGGAACAGACGGCAGTGATTTCACAATTGGGCAACTGCTTGAAGTTGTCGATGTGAGCATCCGCAACCCATCCCGTACCAATGAAGCCAATGTGAAGTGGTTTGGTATCCGTCATGAGCCAATCCTTGAATGCTTGAGAATGGAATAGTTTACGAAAGATCAGGAGCAACACAAGCCAAACACCAATATGGAAGAACATGGCAACTGGGGACAACGGCCCATGAATGGTATGATGGCGTCATGCGAGTTGCGATAGTACATGAATGGTTGACGCGAATCGCCGGGTCAGAAAGGGTTGTTGAAGCCATCATGGCGATTTGGCCTGATGCGCCTGTCTTTACCTTGGTATGCGATCGAAAAGAAGTCAAAGGTAGCACATTCGAAAATAAAGACATCACAACATCATTCATTCAACGCCTGCCTGGCGCCAGAAGAAAGTTCAGACGATACCTGTCGCTGATGCCTTTGGCCGTAGAACAATTCGATCTGCGAGAATTTGACGTAATCATTTCATCCAGTCACGCTGTAGCCAAAGGGGTGTTAACACGCGCCGATCAACTCCATATTTCATACACGCACACGCCTATGCGGTATGCATGGGATATGTACCAACCCTACCTGGAAACGCACGGCTTGAAACATGGAGTGCGTGGGATGCTGGCAAAATACATTTTACACCGAATCAGAAAGTGGGATGTACTGGCGGCCAATCGGGTCGACAAGTTCGTCGCAAATAGCACATACATCGCCAGGCGAATTCAAAAGACGTACCGACGGGATGCAACGGTGATTCATCCACCAGTCGATGTGAATCGATTTGAAAGTGGGAAAAATAGAGACAGTTTTTACCTCGCAGTTGGTCGTATGGTTCCTTATAAGAAATTCGGACTTGTCGCGGAAGCTTTGAAACGAATGGAACGCGAGTTAATTGTCATTGGGGAAGGAAAGGAGTATACAAAGCTGAATCGTCAGTATGGTGAATCGATTCAATTTCTGGGGCGTTGCACGGATGAAGTGGTGGCCGATCACATGGAACGGTGTCGTGCATTCGTGTACGCTGGGGAGGAGGATTTCGGAATCACGCTGGTTGAGGCACAGGCAGCCGGAGCACCGATTATTGCCTTTGGGAAAGGCGGCGCGGCGGAAATCGTCAAGGATGGCCTAACTGGTATCCTGTTCAACGATCAATCTGTGGAAGGATGCATGGAGGGCATTCGACGATTCGAAAGTTCGGAAAGTGAATTTAACTCGGAAGACATCGGAAAAAGTGCCAAAAAATTCGGGACAGATGAATTCTCAAGTCGATTTAAGTCATGGGTGGAGAAGGAATGGAAACAATTCCAGGGCAAATCAATCATTTCGTAACCGATAGGTTGTCCCCAGAAACGCACAAGGATTGTTTCCGAGAGTTAATAGGTTATTCTTGGGATGTTTAAAGCCTGAAACTTCAAGGATGTAGCAAGGTTTGACGCGACTAGCCGAACAACAGCCAAACTTGGACAGGTCAATCGAGACGTCCGTAGATCTAAGTGGCGTATCTTGTAAGACCAGGCCTGCGCAGACCGTATTGACACTCATAGCCAGCGATCTGATCGCGTTGAGTTTAGCTGGAGTTGGGGCATTCGCAATACGCTACCTAAGTGGCTTGATGTTTATGGAGAGACTACAGGAACCGTGGAAATACTGGGAACTTTGGCCGTTATTGGGTCTGTTTATCCCGGTGTATCTTCTTTCCCGGTTGTACCCCGGAATCATGGCACACCCGGGTATGGGGACGGCTGAGGAACTTCGTCGAACGTCCATGGCAACATTGGTAGGCTTCAGCGTCCTAGGCGCATCCACATTCGTATTTCGTGGCGCCGAGGGATATTCGCGAGCCATATTCCTGACGGCATGGGCTCTGACTTTCTTTACTGTTCCCGTCTGTCGGGCGATTACACGATCCGTATTCGCACATCGCCCGTGGTGGGGTTACTCAGTAGTTGTATTGGGGTGCGAAAGAAATACCGAGGCCGTAATCAAATCCCTGCAGATTGAACCCCAACTTGGTATGAAGCCCGTCGCAATACTACACGATTCGGCAGAAGGCGAGATCCTCCCTGCATCCATTCAAGACGTTCCGATTGTCGGCGATTTGGAACTGACGCCGGTGTTAAGTCGCGCAGCAGGACTGAAGTACGCCGTCGTCGCGCTACCACGAAGCCTGCATGCCCGGCTATTTGAAATGAATCAGCCTCAGGGTCACGGATTTCCCCAATTGTTGTTTGTGCCTCGTTTGTTGGGTGAGGGATTGGGTGTCGAGGATATGGAAATTCGAGAGCGATTGCTCTTATCTGGCCCACGCTTCACAAAACGAACGATGGATCTAATACTCACTATCCTGTTTGGCCTGATCCTGGCGCCGTTTCTTGCATTAGTCGCAATTGCAATCAAGCTCGACTCAAAGGGAGGTGTGTTTTATGCACAGACGCGAGTTGGGCGCAACGGTCGATACTTCAAAGCATGGAAGTTCCGATCGATGGTCAATGACGCTGACGACGTACTCAAATCTTACCTTACCGCACATCCCGAATTACAGGAAGAGTGGGACGCCACACACAAATTAAAGGACGATCCGCGTGTAACGCATGTCGGACGACTCTTACGAAAAACAAGCCTCGACGAGTTGCCGCAGCTTTGGAACGTCTTAAAAGGAGAAATGAGTCTGATTGGACCGCGAGCAATCGTGCACGATGAAATCAAACGATATGGTACGACCTTTTCTCTTTATCTGAAAACACGACCGGGCATGACAGGGCTCTGGCAGGTTTCCGGACGCAGTGATCGGACCTACCGGGAACGCGTGACACTGGACGCCTACTACGTTCGTAATTGGACGGTTTGGTTGGATCTCTACATTTTGGCACGCACAATCAAGGTGGTATTGTTCGGCAAAGGCGCGTATTGAGCATCATCAAACAGAGCATGAATTGGAACTTCGCCCTCTTACTCACGCAATAATACCATTAACAACGTTTCGCAATCTCTGGCCCGTTAGTGCGCGGTAGCAGGCCGAAGACGCCTTGTTGCGAATTTCTGCAAGTCCCTGTTCCGTATAGAACGCGGCATGAGGATTGATAATGAGTCGATCATGCGCGGGATGATTGGGGTCTTTCCATGCAAGTATTAGGGAATCGTTATACTCAGGCGGCTCGTTCACCAGAACATCAAGCCCAACTCCGGCAAGATGACCGGATGCCAGAGCTTCAGGAATAGCGCAAGTGTCAACGATATCCCCACGCGCCGTATTGATTAGGATGGAACCCGGCTGAATCCTTCCAATCGTATGTGTATTCAAGAGTCCCCGCGTCTCCTCGGTAAGTGGGCAATGAAGGGACAAGACATAGGCTTGTGACAAAAGTTCATCCAGTGACTCCACGCGACGAATACCAAGTGCCTTGTCATACCCATCGTTGATATAAGGATCGTAGAAAGCGACATCCATCCCAATCGCCTTCGCCCTGATCGCAGCCGCCGACCCGATGCGACCAAGCCCCACAATCCCAAAAGTTCTTCCGCGCAATCTTTGAAGTGGCACTGCCTGAGTATACATCCATGGCCCACTATCACATTGAAGCCGTGAATTATACAAGTGTATCCCGCGCGCAAGCGTCAACATCATTCCGATTGCCGTGTCAGCGACTTCCTCCGAACCATAATCCGGCACATTGGCTACCGGGATATTGCATGAAGCAGCAAATTCATAATCCACATTATCAATCCCCACACCACATCGAACAATCAGCTTGCAATTCACAAGACACTTAATGGTGCTTTGGGTAATCGAAAGATTATGGTAAAGCATGACCGCATCGGCATCATCGATCCGTCCTATGAGCTGCGACTCATCCGTAGCGTCAAACGCCACGACTTCAGCCAATTCACCGAGGATCTTAATCTCAGGCGCCAGTTCGTCCGCGATGAAGTCTGCAATAACAACCTTGTATCTCTCGCTCATACTTGCCCTGCCCATACAAAAAATGAAAACCGAAAGAAGCCTACACCACGCCCACACACTCCACAAATCAGCCTAACCGGTAATCAAAGTACAAATAACAGTTACTTGCCATCGTCAGAATTTCGAATCTGCTTTATCATCTGCTCGATGATCCATCGAATGTGAAAAACACTGGAGTAATGATCACCTGTAACCCAGTGGTGATGACTCTTCGGAATGGCCATCGCCGTAGCAAGCGCTTTCGCATTGGCGGTAGGAACAACCTGATCCGCCATCGCAGAAAATAACCAGGTACGTTTCGGATTCAGACGATGAGCAAGGCGCGTCGGCTCAATTCGAAAACACAATTCTTTGAGTCGGTCACCTTTGAAGCCCGCCCGTTCAAGCGATTGGCGAATCCATTTCGCTTCGCGCTGCCCCGTCTGAAACATGTTAAACAAATTCCCGCCAGCCAGAACAATGAACGTATTGGCAAATGCGTTGTCCAGCGAGGCTACTGGCGTGGCGATAAAACCGCCGAGGCTCGTACCTTGAATAGATATACGCTTGGGATCAACGCCCGGAAGCGCCGCGATGGCATCGCGGGCTCTTCTCGCATCGGCAACCGCCTGAGTTGCGCGGGCAAAAAAACTCGCTCCATCAAAAAACGCCCCAGGTACTCTCCGACGACCATAACCCGGCATGTGAATTACAAAGACGTGTATCCCTCGTAAGTGAATTCCGCGGGCAAGCCCCCTGGCAATGATGAGTCGGGGATCAAGTGAGTGAAGCAAGAGTACGGCCGGACGACGTAAATCCAACTTCTGACCCTTTTGTGGCGATGCCCTATACCACTCCAGGTAAACAGCATCCGGCTTGGGTTGCTTGGGGTTATTCTTATTCTTAATCGCCAAATCGGGACGGGGCGAGGGATAGGAAACAATTGATTGACCCGTTCTTCTTCCGTCGCGGTTTGGTGTTACGGTGATGCTGAACTCACCAGTTTTGTAATTGAATTCATTTAGTGCTTTCCGAACATCGGGAGATTGATCTTTCGTTGCCTTAACACTAAACGTATCCATGGCCTTGTAGACCTTAGCCGAAACATCTTCCTCTTCCGCATACGTAAGACACGAATCGATCCCCCAAAACCAGGCAATGCAAAATACCGAAACGATGCCAATTTGCCGAATCATGAAAACCGCTCCGATCTATTTGCCACAATGCCTGACGCATACAAGCGAAGTTTCAATTCTATTCGCCAACCCTATCAATGCCTGCAAACCACGATAATCACCACCGCACATGACGCTTATTTCGCAGTGGTTTTTACCTGCCCTTCTCGCGTGGGCGGAGTACAACGCTTAAGTTTCCTCCTTGAGCAATTCGGAAATTCGTCAACCAGAGCATCCTTTCTATTCCGAATCTTCTCCTTCCCTTGATCACTTCTTCTGTGATACCAGGCGTCTTCACCAGGTAACTGAAACATGATCGGCGGGGTGATGACGTTCTCCACCTCGTTGCGAATCCGTTCCGCATCTTCATCTGTAGCGGCGTCCTGCTGTAGCAGGGTAATGTATTCTTCAATTTCACCCTGGCTGGCGAAACGTTCAATCCACCCCAACTTGCGATTACCCTCAGAACAATCGCTACACGAATACATCACCGCACGGTAGAGTGTCTTGCCATCCTTTTCGATAGGCAGCTCCTTCAATGCAACATCTGCTATCGAAATCACCTCCGTATCCGGATCGTAATAGTAATCCTGAGCAAACTGTACCGTCGCCGTTTTGATATCTGGACCACCAGGGAAAAACAGCATTACAAGGCGACCGAACGCAAGCAAGACGACCAGCCCAATAATACCGAAAAAGATACCCGGCTTATCTTCCTTAAATGAAACTATCTTCTCACGAATGTTGTCCAGCATATTTTCTTTCCAAGGATTACTTGTAATCGGATAGTCTTAAACCAATCCGTGTGGTCCATACTTCTGACAGAATAAACTCCCGCCAATTCATTACTCCATATCAATAAGGCATGAGGAGCATCATTCTTGGGGCGCCCAGTTCATGTGCCCAGGCTCGAACTTTTTCTGGATTGACTTCAAGCGAGCGATCCAACTCAATGCGCAAATCCGTCGCGCTGGAACCAACAGATTGAGTCGACGACCTCGCCATGAGGGACGATAGCAATCCCGTTCGCGCGACATACGTCACGATCTGGGGCCTCTTAACCGTAAACAAGCCTTCTTTCTTAACCAAATGTTCTATTGCATCGTCAAGATAGCCAATATCATCCACCAATCCGTTTTCTTTGGCGGTCTCGTTAACATATATGTCACCCTTCGCCACCTCCATAACGCCTTCTCGGTCCAGATCCTTCCGCCCGTCATCCACGATGGATACAAAGCGTTCCTGAATGTAATCAAGCTGAATCCGAAACTTATCTTCCGCCTTTTTCCCTTCCCAGGGCAAAAATGGCGACCCCGTAGTCTTGTGGTCCTTAGCCGCGGTGGAGGTAATGAAATGCGGCTCAATACCATTGTTGGTAATCAGCTTGTTGATGTTATAAGCCATCGCCACAACACCAATTGAGCCGGTCTGGCCCGTCGGCTCGGCATATATATGGTCGGCGAAACACGAAACGTAATATCCACCGCTCGCCGCAAGATATCCGTAACTGGCAACAACCGGCACTTCCTTCACCTTCTTTAACTTCAACAACTCCTTACGAATTAAATCGGACGCGTTAACTCCCCCACCGGGACTCTCCACTCTGAGTATGACAGCCTTGATCGTGTCATCAGTCAGAACTTCACGAACGGCAAGCCGCACATAACCGGCCGTATCACTTGTAATTATCCCCCGAATCGGAATAATTGCGACACGTTCGCTCGCTTCACCGCTCTGATACACGGATTCAGATAAGACGGAGTTTTGAGACAAGATCGAAAAAATCGCGACATAAAAGCCAAGAACAAAAATGCCCAGAGCTCCAAAAATAAGCGTGAGAACTTTTCGCAAGCCCCCACGCGGTGGTGGCTGCATCATGGGATACGGCATGGGCACATTCGGAGGAGGAGGCGGTGGCGGTGTGGCCGAAGCCACGGGATCAACAGGCGTTCGAGGCGAAGGCTCAGGTTCAGAAACCGAGTCCAGCAAGACATCATCACCAACCTTGGGAGGTACGTCTTCAGATTTTTGAGGGCCAGATGGTGTAGGGGGTATAGATGGTTCGGGGGGCGTGTCGGTCATCACATGCCTCTCTTAACATTGCGGTTTGAAGCGGATTTCGGCGGCCTTCCATGGCTTCCGCCAATCCGCGATCTGAATAGGAGTAGTATAGAAGGATAATACAGCCCGGACTTTTTTGCCAAGACCAATCGTTAGGATGCGAATTCAAGAACGTCCGACCGATCTGAAACGCTCCACCGCTTGGCATATACGTCGGTAATCTGTACGATAGCACATCATGGGAAAACATTTACATATCGATGCATTCGCTGGGATTGCGGGCGACATGTTTCTGGGGGCGTGTGTCGACTTGGGGGCTTCGTTGGAAGAAATTGACGCCGCCCTAAAACCGCTGCCCGTCAAATTGCCCTATAGAATCACCGTGATGCAAACACACCGTCACGCCATAGGCGCCACCGATTTAAAGGTGATCGTTGGAAATGAGAAGGAAGATGCGACAATCGACAATGACGATCATTCGCACGACCATAACCATTCACACGATCACTCACATGGTCATGACCATACACACAGCCATTCGCACAATCAGGCCGGAATAGGCCATGCGCATCATCACAAGCATCACACCGGGTACCGCCAGATCATGGATATGATTGATCAGTTGGATACAACGGATCGGGCGAAAGACCGGGCGCGAGCAATCGTAACACACATCGGAAAAGCCGAAGCACATGTTCATCGCGTGTCCCTGGAAACAGTTCATTTCCATGAGGTCGGCGCAGTTGACAGTATTGTCGATATGCTGGGATCAGCGATAGCTCTGGAACTCCTGGAAGTCGACACGGCCACCTCTTCCGCGCTGCCAATCGGTTTCGGATTCGTACAATGTGACCATGGACGAATGCCTTTGCCCGCCCCGGCGACCGCCGAAATACTCAAATCCGTGCCGCATTATGGTGTAGATCGAGAAGGTGAAACCGTCACTCCCACAGGCGCCGCCATTGTCGCCGCCATCGCCAATAAATTCGGAAGAATGCCCGCCATGTGCGTAGACAACGTCGGATACGGTGCGGGAGACCGCGATACTGCCGACGTCCCGAACTTATTGCGGCTTCACTTAGGCAATAGAATTAGTGGTGCGGTGTGAGCATGGTTTCGGGTTTGAAGAATTCTCATGAGTCAGTACGCTGCAACCATTGAAGACATTCGGGATGCCGCAAACCGAATAAGAGGCGTCGCACACCGAACACCGGTGATGACTAACAAAGCACTGGATACCGCTTCAGGAAAATCACTTTTCCTAAAATGTGAAAACCTCCAGAAAGTCGGTGCATTCAAATTTCGCGGGGCTCTAAACGCGGTGTCGCGTCTGACGGACGAGCATGCAGATCGCGGCGTGGTCACGCATAGCTCTGGCAATCACGCGCAGGCACTGGCATTGGCGGCGCGTTCGCGAGGAATTCCTGCTTACATCGTCATGCCCATCAGTGCCCCAGAAATAAAACGCCGTGCGGTGGAGGGATATGGCGGAAAGATTTTTGAATGCGAAGCGAATCTCCACGCGCGTGAAGAGACGGCGAAACGTGTCGTCAAAGAGACCGGAGGAACATTCATCCATCCTTATGACCATCCCGACATCATCGCAGGACAGGGAACTACTGCCTTGGAGCTTATGGAACAGACGCCCGATCTGGATGCGATCATTGCACCAATCGGCGGTGGAGGCCTGGTCTCCGGCATAAGTATCGCTCTGGCGGCCCTGCAACCTAAAACACGCATGTTCGCGGCGGAACCGGCGGGAGCGGACGACGCAGCCCGGTCACTTGCATCAGGTCATCTGACAAAACAAAATAGCCCCGACACCATCGCGGACGGTTTGCTGACCAGCCTGGGCGATTTAACGTGGCCCATCGTTCGCGACCATGTCGAGCACATCATCACGGTAAGTGAGAAGCAAATCACCGAAGCCATGCGCCTGGTGTGGGAACGAACAAAACTCATCATTGAACCCAGCTCCGCAGTCGCCGTAGCTGCCACCTTGGATGACACTTTCAAGGCTCTAAAAAATATCAAGCGTGTGGGAGTCATCATTTCCGGAGGCAACGTCAATCTTGATCAATTGCCCTGGTGAAATCAGGCCTTTGAAGCTTAAGGGAGCTAGAGTTATCGGAGCTTTTATCTCCCATTGAGTTCTGGTATACTCGTTTTCTCAATAGAGCGGAGACAATCTGGAGTGACGCAGCATGTGGCGAAAAGTAGCATGGATATTTGTGTGGACGACACTGGCTTTCTGGTATGGCTGTTCCGCTACGCCCAATCAACCCTACGCGGTTCATCCTGATGCGAACGAACTGTTTCCCGTAACGCCAACAACGAGCGAGCCTTTAGATAATAAAGCCGCGAAACCGTCAATCGCTGGCTTGGAACGCGACAACTGGCGTCCGGTAACCGTTGATGTCTACAGCGGAGCCGTAGCGCATCACCCAGTCTATTTCACGGATAAGTACGCATTTGGCACCCACTGGCGTGTCACACAAGATCGCCAGGTCGCGCTTACACTACAGGGCGATATCGATAACGAGGCCGCTGCAGTAACGGCCGGCGCATACGACGACGATTCCGGCGGATTCGGCGACGGGTTCTGGGGAACAATGAAATTTGCCCTCGACACCGCGGCTCTCCCGTATCGGTTTATCAAGGATCCCGGAGGCCGATTGCATTACACGGAAGGATTGGAAAAAGCTCCGCCAGCAAAGAAATCAGCCCATCGACAGACCAATAACTCCCATAACGAGAAAAAGAACGCCGAACCAGAAGAAAAGAAGTAAGCAGATTTCCACATGACTTAGTAGAACAAGCAGGTAACCTGCCTTAGTAGTATCCAAAATCCTACCGAAAATTGAATTGTTCCGTCGATAAACCACGTGTAAGCGTGGTTTTTTGCTATGGAGAGGTCAAAGTGATACGAATCCCTCAACTCCAGATTAAATGGAAACACTTGGGCCAAGCTACAATCGTCATTCCCCTATTTTTCATAACAATGTCCGGATGTGGCTCATCCGTAACCGTCGAAGAAGATACCAATAACTCGAAAGACGGCAAGGCAACCACCAAACAGACGCCCGTCGTAAATGCTGACGGAAAATCCAGTGGGGCGCATTCCAATGCAAACAACGCCGCCAACAGTACGAACAAGCCAAAACTCGTCCCAATTCAGGAGATCAATCGCCAATGGGCAAATGTTCTCTCGGCTTGCGTGTCACCACAAGACGGGGCCATTCGACTCAAGAACTTGTCGTCTCAAACCTCAAACCTGAACGCGATTCTGAAAGCCGTTGCAGCCAAACGAACTTTCGACAATGACAAGCAGCATCTGGCATTCCTGATCAACAGCTACAACATATTCGTCATTTCCCAACTGGCAGAATACCCATTCGCACGCAATGTCCGACAAATCGAAGGCTTTTACAATCGCCGGACATTCAAACTCTTGGGTGAGAAGCGTACGCTCAATGTGATACGCGATGGACTGGTTCGCAATAGCGGTGACCCGCGCGGACTAATTGCGCTATTCAGCGGATCGATCGGATCGCCACCAATTAGCATCCGCCCCTATGACGGCAAAAGCCTCGACAATCAACTCGACGCGCAATGTACGCGTTTCGTCAATAGCGCTATCCATAACACCGCGCTATCCGGAACCCTGCTTCTCTCGAAATTACTTAAATGGTTTGAAAAGGATTTTGACGGCCTGCCATTCAACGGCATCGTCGGATTTCTGAAACACTATGCCAAGAGCGGATCGCGACTTGAATCCTACTTAAAAGATGAAGGACGGCCTAACGTGACATTCATCGAATTCAACTGGAGCGTCAACACCCGATAGCCCGCAAACAACACATCACATTCCCCCATACCGTCCCACCATCTACCTTCTACGCAGCATCCATAAACTGCCCGTGCCAAATCTCGATACAAAGTGCCCCCCACAACGCTCGATTGAACGGTTGAGAAGACGAAATCGCAGCATCCAGCACATCCCGGTCAAAAATCCCCCTTTCACGACACGCCTGAGAACCAAGCATATCCGCTACGAAATCACTCAGATCGGTCTTCAACCAGTGATTCAACGGCACGGGGAAACCCATCTTGTCCGTCCGGTTCATGATCTTCGCGGGAACAATGTTCTTGATCGCGTGGCGAAACAGATACTTTAACTGACCATTCTTGAATTTGATGGCCGGTGGAACAGAAGCAACCAACTCCAACAAACGATGATCCAGAAGCGGCACACGTGATTCAAGCGACCAAGCCATTGACGTCCTGTCTTCTACATGCAACAGCGACTGCAAATGCGTCTTCACATCAAAACACAAAATTCGATTGATCTTCGCCGCAGCCCCAGGACTCTTAAAGATCGATTCAAATTCTGCAAACGTCTTTTCAGAGTCGATCGTCGCGGCAAAATCATCGGCAAGCAGTCTCTTTGCGCCCGCAAATCGATTCATCAACGCGAAATAACGCCTCGCCGGATCGTCAAACAATCCATCCGACCAAAAGGATCTCAACATCGGAGTATAATTTTCCAACGTCGGTAGAGACGGGACAATGGTTTCCAATGTCGCTACATAGTTTGCTCGGTGGGCAGTGTTCTCAATCGCTCCTTTGAGGCACTCTTCCAGATAGGCTACCAGGTATCGCGCATACCCAATAAAAATCTCATCGCCCCCCTGCCCACCCAGGACCACCTTCACATTCTCTGAAGCCAATTTAGAAACCCAATACTGTGGAAAAACGCCAGGCCCGGCAGCCGGTTCGTCCATGTGATAAATAATCTTCTCGATCGAATCGGCAAAATCCCCACTCGTCAGATAGGTCTCCAAATACTCAGTATTCGCCTCTTGAGAAACCATCTTGGCATACTGTGTTTCGTCATAGGCATTCCCCTCGCGAAAGGCGCCTGTAAAAGTCTTAATCGGAGCCTCGCCGAGTAACATGCGCGCCAACCCAACAACCGCCGATGAATCCAGGCCGCCGGAAAGGTGCGCCCCCAAAGGCACATCCGCCCGCAATCGAAGACGTACCGCGTCCTCAAACAGCCAAATCACCTTGTCAACAAACCAATCTGCATCATGCTCTTCGTCGATATCAAATTCGATATCCCAATACTTACTGATAACCGGCTTCCCGCCCCCCTTTATTAACAGCGTGTGACCGGGAGAAAGTTTCTTAACGTCCTTGAACATCGTCATATCATGAAGGCAAAACTGAAACGTCAGATACTGGCGCAAACCATCATCACTTGGCTGTCGACCCGCATGTCCGCCCGCCAACAATGCCTTGATCTCCGAAGCAAACGCAAATCCACCATCTTTCAATGTGTAATAAAACGGCTTAATACCGACGCGATCTCGCGCACAAAACAATACATCACGGTTTGTATCACAAACCGCAAACGCAAACATGCCGTTAAACCGCTTCACGCATTCAACACCCCACTGCTCATAAGCATGAACGATGACCTCGGTATCCGAATGCGTCCTAAATACATGCCCACACGCGCGCAACTCACGCGCCAAATCCTGATAGTTATAGATACAGCCGTTAAACGTCACATAGATAGACTGATCTTCGTTTGACATAGGCTGCTGACCCGATTCAGGATCAATGATCGCCAGCCGTTTGTGAGCCAATCCACAACGCCGACTCGAATCGACATAAATCCCCTCTCCGTCAGGCCCACGGTGGGCCATCGTATCCAGCATCTGTTGCAGGTTTCGTTCAAAGGATTCCTCAGGCTCGCGCCCGTAAATTCCGGCAATTCCACACATCAGAAATGATCTCTCAACTCGCCATACAGCTCTATCAATCGACTCGCCTGACCTCCCCAACCATATTGATCACGAGCGGACTCCAGGTTCTCCGAAGAAAACGCACCTTCCTCGATGCCATACAAACAATGGCGGACTCCAGCAGCAATCTCATGCGCGGAATTCATCGAATACACACGGCCGATTCCACTTCCGACGATCACCTTGCGAAGCTCAGGCAAATCATTTGCACAAATTGGCACACCAGCCTCTATAAACTCGAACAGCTTGTTAGGCGTGCAAAACTTGTTGTTTAGTATCGTATCACCCTGATACGGAATGACACCTAAATCCGAGTGTCGAACATAACCCAACAATTGCTCCTGCGAAACGGGAGACCCGAAATACACGTTTCGAATACCCCTCAAGCGACACGTCTCCCTGAAACCCTCATTCAATACACCGTCACCCAGGAAAAGCAACGACGCCACACCATCAAGCAACTCGAACGCATCGACAAGCATCTCCAACCCACGATTCGGCCCTTGATTACCCTGAAAAATAACATAAGGGCCTTCCCCAACGATATCGAAATGCTCACGAAAGGCACGACGAGAAATGGAATCCACTCCCTCTCCATCAACCCCATAACTATTATAAATCACAGCAGGCTTTGTAATCCCATAGTCCTCAGCCATGTGCGTTGCAATCGATTCATTGACCGTAATAATCAGATCCGCGTGCCCAATATGTTGTTGCTCCAGGCGTCGCCAGTACTTCTCCATGGACAAATCGGTGAACTGATATGGAAACAATTCGTGACAGTCGTAGACGAGCTTCGCTCCCGACCATCGCTTTTTCAACTCCACAGCCGATGGTAGTACGTCCAGATCATGACAGTGAATGAAATCAAACGGACCAGATGGCGCAACGGTTGTAAAAAACCTGCGATGCTCACCCGCCGGGCCTCCTCCAAACCGATACCACGCCGCCTTCGCTAAAGAGAACAACGGCCCGGGAAGTCTCTTCACAATCCGCTTCGTCCGAACCTTAACCGATACATCATCGCCGCTACTCCCAAACCCACGCCCGTCATCCGGCATGGTCACACGCACCCGATCATCAAGACATGCCTCCGCATACTCCGCAGGAACAGAAACCAAGTCCACCTCATACCCCGCAGCCGCCAGCGCATTGGCCTCGGCGAGAATGCGCCGATCCACCTGAACCGAATGCGCTGACAACATTAATATATTCTGCAAGAAAAACTCCTCGAAGATCCATGCCTAGCCCTAGCCTACATCATTTGCGTTGCAAAATCATCTTGGCCATCACAAATTCCATGAGATAAATACGCTTCGTCTTGACGATTGACTCCATATACGCTTTCGCCGCCGCGACAAGCTTGGCATCCGTTGCCGATGGATCAATACATACACCAAACAGCTTCTTACCTTCCTCCGATCGACCAGATTCACGTATACGCCCCTGAAACTCCTTTAAAGACAATTTGTGTTGCAACGCTCGTCTAATCAGCTCCATGAGCGGCGCCTCTGATCCTACATCACGCTTGAATGCATTGATCCGTTCGACACCTACATGCAGCAAACTATCCATAGGCAAATGAAAGCCGTCACCGACAATCGACTCACCAACCAACCAGCAGCTATGTTCAATTCTCACACGAGCTGCCAGGCCCTCGCAAACAACAATTGCAACACTACACTGAGGACTACCCAAAATCGTGTACCGTTTACCATCAATGACCTTTGACCCGCCCCATACGAAATAAAAATAAGACCTGGTCAATAATGATTCAGCACCATTGAGCATTAAAGAAAACCCCTCCTTCCCCACAAGATAATTGTAAGCTGGCTGGTAAGTGCTGGGCAGCTCCCGGCCCTCCATAGGCAACTCAATAATCACCTCATCCTTCTTATCCGCATTGAGATAATTCTGTACATACCCTATTCCCAATGGCTCACCAGTTGAAACAGAAAATACCCCGCTGAATTTCCGAGGAATGAGTTTCACCATCGCACGTCCCTCCGGCCCGTTGCGAATCAGAGCTGCCTCAATAACATCGCTCCCCTCCATTCGACCCAGTCGATACACCGTAATGATCTCTTGCGTCCGAGGATCAATCCGTACAATACGATGCCGAAATGAATCCGCTACCAAAATGGTTCCACTTCGCTCCCACTCCACAGAATAGGGCATGTTAAACAAGGTCAGACCGGGCCCGTTCCCCGCAAGCGCCGCAAATTCCGTCAGGCCTTCATTGTGCAAACTGATCTGCCCCGTATGCGCATCCGCAACCGTCACCACCCCTTTGTCACTCACACAGACATCCGTCGGCCACAAAAACCGCTCTCGCCCCCACCCATGACTTCCAGCCTTACCAACCAAATCACCCTTCAAATTAAACTTCTGAATTTGCGCACTGCCCAGTGCCGTCGCATATACAAAATTGTCAGACGAACCAAACGAAACGCCATGCGCCTGCTTGACCACTTTCCGCCACCGCAAATTTCCCTCATCCGTGAACATCGACACCGCGTGACCATCATAATCCGCCACCGCGATATAACGACCATCACGACTCACGGATACATTCTCCGGGCTTTTAAACTTTTCATGCGCAATCTGCCTTCTATAACGAATAGTCCGATCCGCAAGCACATCAAAAACCAGAACATTATGACCGTTGTAATTCGCCACATACAATCTTCTGAACATCGAATTGTAATGCACGCCTGTCGGATTCCACACCTTCACGTCCGACGGCTTCTTAAGTTCCTGTGACACACCCTTCTTGAGATTTAACAACAGCAACTTTCCATAATTTGCAAGAATAACATGCTCGTCGCTAATAATTGCGATGCTCACCGGCATCTTAAACTCGCTCGATATCCCGGTCTTTGAATCGACAACGTCCATCACACTTTTGTCGTGAAAACTACTCGATACCCGCAACCGCTTGGGCATGAACTTCATCCTACCGGCCGACGCCATCACACGCTGCTCAAGAGGCAGGGCTTCAATCGCATCAAACAAATCCCCGGACAGCAGGCTGGAAAGTATCGGACCGTCGGCGTGATACGTCTTGACAATCTTCACACCGTCATAAAAACTCTTCCCTGCATAACCAAACTGATCCGACTCGGAAAATCCCACGCGATCGTAGCGTTCTGCCTGTTGAGGATCCTTCAGTATTTCTTTCATCCCCACTCGATAGCACACTCCTACCGTCGGATCGAACAAATAGACCTTGCCATTGATTTCAACATCCACCGCGCTGTGAATCAAGCCGCTTTTTTCATTCTTTAAATCATAAATCGTGAATTTCCGAAAACCGCTATGCCTCAACTCCCGGCAAAACATGTAGGCAAATGTACCACAATGCCCCGACCCGACATCCGACAATTCATTGTACTTACTAATCTTGGGAAATGGCGCACCATAGCGGATCGACTGATGTACGCGACGACATAATTCATATGCCTTGCGATACCCCAACGTCTGGACAAACTGTTCAGACGCCGCATTCACAGGCACGTTCACCGGAACTTCCTTCTCGACAACCTTAACCTTTGGCGGCTCCACCGCACCACCAGAAACAGTCGCAATCACCGCCCACACAAAACACACGACCGCAACGCCTACAATAATGAACTGCCCAATCGCTGCGCCCTGACCGACGGATTCACCTTGCGATTGTTTACTTTCCATAGGACTGGCCTTCCATTCTTCTAGTCAACTCTGACGACAATGTGCCGGAACAAGATCGCTCTCCTCAGACCGTGTGATACTCGATATAATTAGTCAGACTTTCTCTAATAATCCCTGCACGACCTCAATGTATGCAGATTTACTCGCCTGCCAACTAAACTCCGCCTGACGATCCATGACCGTCCGCCTGGCTCGATCCACAAAATCCGGATCATTCAGTATTTGGTCAATCGCGCTCGCAATCGCACGAGGACTACTCATATCCACGTTTCGCCCAAACCCCGTCTCACCCACGTACCGGTTCAATTCAGGTAAATCATTCGCGAGCATCGGCAATCCCGACTGTATGTACTCAAATAGTTTGTTGGGCGTGCAATAGTAAGTGTTCAGGTCCACAGCCGGATATGGAATCAACCCCAGATCAGCCGATGACGTCCATGCCAGTAACTGGGATTGAGGAACTGCCTGTTTGAACAAGACTCGATCGGTGACACCATACCGCATTGCCATCGACATCAGCCTGCGTTTAACCGGTCCATTCCCCATAAATACCAGCACAGCATTATCACGCTGCACATGGCACATCGCACGTCCCAGATTCATTAAATTTCGATTTTCCAGCAACCCACCCTGGAACAAAAGAACCAGTGTATCTTCGGACAATCCAAAATGCTCACGCAATAAATCGTAACGCTTCGATGGATCGTAACCCTCGGGAGGATCAATCACATTCAACAAAACACGAGGCTTGTCGATCCCATAACGCTCAGCCATCTTCCCGGCAATTGAATCATTCACGGTAAAACTGAGTGCGCAACGCGGCATTAACTCTGACTCCACCCGCCGCATGATCTTTTTCTGCTTACCGCTGAATGCCTTTTGCTCGTAATAAAGCTCATGTGAATCGTAAACAAGCGGAATACCGCGTTCTTCAGCCAATCTCGACGCAGCCGGCAACGCCGGTAAATCGTGAGCCCAGATCGCATCCGCCTCATATTCCTTCGCTGCCTCGTAAAAACAATTGTCAAATGGCAATGGACAGGCAAGATTTCTGTTCCGGTAATACATCAATAACCCGGCACGATATAAGCGCCAGTTGAGTTTCGTAACCAATCCGTAACTGGCATTAGTTAACTTGGTCAATCCATGCCCCCCCGAAGGAAACCGCTGGTTCGGCTTCGTATACATCCAATTCAGGATGCGTCCTTGTCTCTTGTTATACCGTTTGAACACAGGACACGGCGGCACAACCAGATTCAATCCTATTCGATGAAGAGATATTCCGCTGTCCTCATCCATACTGGATTCGCCGGAATAGGAAAGACAAACCACAATACCTTCCCAGCCATCTTCAACCAACGCCTTCGCCTGTTGAATGATTCGGCGATCAATCTCTTGGTCGTGCGTGATCATTAGATATCGCTTCACTCGTTTACCCCCTTCTTTCGATCACGCAGACACTGTATCGCACCTCGCCACCCCCGCCTCATGGCAATCATCTCACGCGCATCGGCCAGACGCTCCTCAAAGGACGCTACCTGCCGACTGACACGTTGTCTGACATCCTCCAATTCGTCAATCTTCGACTGAAGCTGCTTTTTCAACTCCTTAGCCTCATTCGCAATCTCAGCCTGTTCCGCCAACTCGGAATTCCGTTCTTCAAGGACACACTTCGTCTCATGCAATTCGACGGCCAGCCGTTCCGATCTCAAAGCCTGATTCTCCCGCTCTTCAAGCTGCCCTTCCAATCGTATGACCCGGCCACTTAACTGACTCACCTGCTCGGCACGCCCTTCCAACTCTTCAATCTGTTCCCGCGCGATAGACAGCGAGGATTCCAGATTGGCGATCGTCGTATCGGCATTCGTCAGCCGATCTTCTCTTTCTGACAATTGCGATTGATAGCCTTGGAGCTCAGCCTCAGCGTTCCGTAAATTCACAGCTGCCTTCTCGCCCCCTTCCACACGATGCCTAAGAATCTCTAACTCCGCCAATGCATTCTGCAAATCAACTTGTGCCTTGGCGCCCTCCTCCGCACGCTCTCTCAACTGCTCAATTTCAGCTTGAGCATTTTGGAGTTCGACCAACGCCAGCTCTCCCTTCTCCGCCTGCTCCCGCAAAGCCTTGATTTCCTCTTCGGCGTTCTGCAAACACACCTGAGCTGAGTCTCCTTCTTCGACCCGCTCCCTCAAGTCTTCCAACTCCGCACGCAAATTCTGCAATTCAACTGCGGCTTTCTCTCCCTCCTCAACACTCACACGCAACTGAACCAACTCCTCCTCGACATTTTGTAATTCCACTGCCAATCGCTCAGCTCTATCTGCCCGCTCTCGTATTACCCCCATCTCCTCCTTAAGATTCTGCAACGATACCTCAACCAACTCACCATTTCGAACCCGTTCCCTTAGCGCCTCGACTTCAGCGAGAGCATTCTGCAAATCCACCGCCGATCGCTCCCCCTCCGCCAACCTTTCGCGTGCCGATTCCAACTCTGCCTTCGCGTTCTGCAGATCCACCTCTAAGGCATTCGCTTTCTCCGCAAGCGTATTTTCACGATCAAGTGCCTGATCCAGCAACGAACTCTTTTCCACAACACGCGCCTGCATCCCAATCAATGCTCTCTCAGCTTCACTCTTTCTATGTTCCGCCACTTCCAGACGTCGTAACAAATCTGCAACAACACCTTTACCCAATACCCCCTCACCAGTGCCACCCAGCACGTCACGCCCCACCCCAGTCAATGTCTTGACACCGTCCACATTAAACCAACTCGGTGCCAGATACTGCCCCACACCCAATGCCTCCGGATTCGAGTAAAAATAAGCACTTCCACCTACCTGCCACCGCAACCAGACTCTCCTGTCTCCAATCAAACTAGGCTTAACCGCACGGACGATCAGTTGCCCGTCATCCGTTTCCAGCTCGGACGCAACCTTACGCTGCCCCGCCGCCGTCATACTCACAAGGTTCAAGACAGCTTTGCCGCAACCTATCCCACCAATCGCGCGCGCAGCCTCCTCGACAGCCTTCCGCTTGTATACCACCAGACATTCCGATCGATTTACACCGTCCCACCCTTCAACCAACGAAGCCGCAAAACCCTCCACCGCTTCCGCCGTATCATCATTCACCCCTCGCACCGAAGCCTTCGCCCCGCACGCCGGACACATCGCCTGGTCCCACCGCGTCATGATCCCCAATTGCCTCCTCACCTCACGCACCACAGCCTCCCCTGCATCCTGCGCCGCACCTGTAAAATAAAATGCCATCGGCTCAAACCCATCCAGCAACCCCGTTAGCTCCACCACCCCATACGCCCGCTGATGCTGGTTCACGTGATACCGTGCGCCACATGCAGCACAACGCGTATACCCGCTAGCCAGATTCTCCATAAATGGAACAGTTATCACCACATATCTACCCGCTACACGAGACATCTCCGAACACGCCTTTTCATAAACCCCACCCTCATCCGGTAAATGCTCAATGACATCATTCGCCATCACCAAATCAAACGCCCTATCACCATAAGGCAACTCCACCACTGACCCGACCTTGGTTTCTCGCTTGACGTATTTAAGAGCCTCCCGGGATATGTCTAACCCCACAACCTCCCTGTCGTCCGGAAGCGCATTCGTGATGTACCCATCCCCGCATCCTACATCCAATATCGACCCAACGTCACCAGGTAATGCCGCCAGAACGTCAGCCAAGACCTCCACCTGATACGGCTCAGGCGGATTACCCCAAAGCTCACTCTGGTCGTAATAGTTCTCGAATTGGTCCTTGGCCGTCGTCATGTCCGTTCCAACGTCACCTCAAATGGCTGTAAACATAGACCTCGTTCAATCGTATCACCAACAGGCTGCAAAACCTGAAAGTGCACACATCGATCCAATACATGATAACCTGCAGGCTCCAAACCGTCTGCACGCAGGTACTTAAAGATCGCCGCACTCGCCACGTACGCCGCACGCCCAAGCAATAGCTCACTCACCTCAAACACCACACGACCCTCGCCCTCAATCACCTCATCACCCAGATCTTTAGCCTCCGCAATCCACTGCGAAGCACAGTGACCATCAGGCAAATAGGCGCAAAACACAAATACAGGATTTCGAACCGCCTGTTTCGCCTCATACTGCAGGACCACCTGCATCCGTTCACCCACTTCAAACGTTCGCGTCTCCTCACCCTTTCCATTAATCATCTTCACAGACCGCAGCACCACATTGCCTGATCCATATTCCGTATCACCTCCCTCGATCTCCGGAGACTTTTTATCATCCGCCTCCGATTCCACCTCCACACCTCTACCACTCCTCAACACCGTACTCCCAAACTCAAATACACCCACGGCCCTACCACCATCCCCCTTCAACATCCCAATACCCGTATAACCATTCTCCCAATAAAGCTCTAACGCCAAAACGCCATCACCCTCGGTATCGATCTCAACCTCCACACTAATCTCCTCTCCGTCCAACCCAAACGTCCGCGGGACCGCAAACTCAAACGGTGCATGCCCAAACTTACCCATCCCGTCCACATATTCCCGATAACTTTCCCCCCCTTCACTCTTCGCCTCACCCCAATTCATAAAACCCTCATCATCCATTACAAAATGCGGATACCCCATATCGCTGTCCATCGACGCACCCACATCAATCTCCCCGACCTCTCTACCGTTCACGCGCAACCGCAACCTATAAATCTTCCACCGCCCTACCGCTACATCGTTCTTACCCACCAACCGAAACAGCAGCTTCTCATATACACCCTCATCCTGATCCAATACCGCTGCCTGCTTCTTTCGCACCTTAATATCTCGCGCTCGCAATCTCAACTCATCTTCCGACCGCACCATTGCCGAATACGCCTGAATCACATCCAGCGGCTCTCCATCCTGGCGCACCGTCCCGCGATCCATCCAAACCACACGATCGCACAACCATTGCACACTCGACAAATCATGCGACACAAACAGCACAGTCGCCCCACTCTCTTCCGTGATCCGCTTCATTCGCTCCACACACTTCCCCGCAAAATACGCATCACCCGCCCCCAACACCTCATCAATAATCAAGATCTCCGGGTCCACCGCCGTCGCCACCGAAAACGCCAACCGTGCATACATCCCCGCCGAATACGTTTTCACAGGCTGCTCAATAAACTCCTCCAACTCCGCAAAATCAATGATCTCATCTTCCTTCTCCCGAATCACACCCGCCGCCAAACCCTGATACGTCAACGCCGCATGAATATTCTGTCGCCCCGTAAAATCCGGATGAAACCCCGTCCCCAGCTCCAACATAGCCTGCACATTCCCATCCACATCCACAGCCCCCTCGGTCGGCGATATCGTTTCCGCAATCACCTTCAACAACGTACTCTTACCCGCTCCATTACGTCCCACAATCCCCAGCCGTTGCCCTCGCGGTATCTCCAGATCTACATGACGCAACGCCCAAAACGCCCTATATGCATCCTTCCCACCAAACACTCCCCCAAGACCAAACGCATCCAACAACCGATCCATCGGTCGTCGAAACAACTTATACATCTTCCCCAAATCTCGAGCTGCCACCGCAACATTAGACATGATCCGCAAACACCTTCTTCATCCTCGTGAAAAACCAGTATCCCGCCAGAAACATCACCATACTCATCCCCGCCAACACCCAAAACGCATCATGCCTCGGAAACCCCGCCCCTCCCTTACCTCCCACCAAAATGTCCTGATAGCACGTAATGATATAAAACAACGGATTAAACCACAAAACACCCCGCATACTCTCGGGAACCATATCCACCGTATAAGCAATCGGACTCACCATAAACAGTAGGAGCACCAACACCGAAATCACATTCTGCAAGTCACGCATCACCACATTCAATGCTCCCAACACCCATACCACGCCCAACGTAAACACCACCTGCAACCCCCATACCACAGGCAACATCAACGCCCACCAACTCAGCTTCCCCACCAATCCCACCGCAGCCATCAACAGCAACAGCCCCACCCCCTGCGTACACTGCGCCACCAATGCCGACTTCACCGGAATCAACTCTATCGGAAACAGCGTATTTTTCACCAAATTCGCATTTCCCGTTACCGACACCACACCCAGTCCGATTGCCTCCGCAAATCCCAGAAATGGAATCAACCCGCAAAAGATCAATACCACATATTCATTTTGGTCAAACAGTTCAAATCGAACCTTAAACACCGTCAGGTAAATCGCTGCATACCCTCCCAAAAACAACAACGGATACAACACCATCCATGCCATACCAAATACCGACCCCGCATAACGTGCACGCATGTCATTGCGTGTTGTCTGCGACAGAATCGCACGATAACGCCAAAGCAATCGAAATGGAGCCAAACACGCACGCATACAGACACACCAATAGTATCAAACGTAGGAATCCGCCAATATCTTGACAATACGATCCGCCGAATGCCCATCCCCGTAAATATTTCTCTCTACAGAGTCTCCAGCAGAATCACCTCCACGTTCAAACGCAGCCACCGCAGACAGAATCGCATCACTATTCGCCCCCACAACCTTATTGACACCCGCATCCACCAACTCCACCCACTCCGTCTCATCTCTTAACGTCACGCAAGGCGTGTCCAACCAATACGCTTCCTTTTGAACACCGCCCGAATCCGTCAATACCATCCGCGCATGCTTATCCAACACCAAGATGTCAAGATAAGACACAGGGTCAATCACACGTACACGCCCGCCGATTTTCTCCACCCCCTCACCAAGCGTATGTCTCGTCCTTGGATGCAGCGGCAACACGATATCACGATCTACCTTTGAAAAGGCTTCCAATATCTCACCCAGCCGCCACGCGTCATCCGTATTCTCCGCCCGATGTACCGTCGCCAGATAAAAGTCCCCCGCGTCCAGCCCCAATCGCCCGATCACATCTGATCGCTCCTCCGCCAACGCGACGTTGAACAGCACCGAGTCGTACATCACATCCCCCACTACATGCACACCCTCCGTAACCCCCTCATTCGCCAGATTGTTCGCCGCAAC
>JANQQT010000073.1 GCA_028284925.1 Phycisphaeraceae bacterium
TCCACCACTTTCACACACCTGCAATTCTCCTCTCAGTTTTCCTCTCCCACACCTCCTCGCTCCTGCTAAAATAACCCCTTCAAAATAAAAACACCAACCCCCAACCCGGAGACACCACCCCATGCGATCCCTAACACTCGCCCTGACCCTAACCCTCCTCTTCTTCCAGTCCCCAACCCTCGCCGCAGACACCGTCAAGGTCTTCGTCCTCGCCGGCCAGTCCAACATGGAAGGCAAAGCCACCAACGCCCTCTACGACCACCAGGCCACCGCCGAAAAAACCAAACACCTCTTCAAACACCTCAGAAAAGACGGCAAATGGATCGTTCGCGATGACGTCTTTATCAAATTCCTCAAACGCTCAGGCCCACTCACCCTCGGCTACGGCTCACCCAAACGCACCGGTGTCGAACTCGAATTCGGCCGCGTCGTCGGCGACCACTTCAAGGAACCCGTCATCCTGGTCAAAGCCGCTTGGGGCGGTCACTCACTCTACAAACTCTTCCGCCCCCCTTCATCCGGCATGCCCAACGCCGACTACCTCAGCAAGAAACTCGAAGACGCCGTCAAACGCACCAAAAACCAAAACAAAAAACGCAACCAGAACAAACCCCTCCCCACCATGGCCGACATCAAAGCCCCCTTCGGAATCTCCTACCGAAACATGATGGCCGAAGTCGACCACGTCATGAAAAACCACGCCAAACTCTTCCCCGCCACCAAAGGCAAAAAACTCGAAATCGCCGGCTTCGTCTGGTTCCAGGGTTGGAACGACATGTACGACATCGGACCCAATGAATACGAAGTCAACATGAAAAACCTCATCAAGGACATCCGAAAGGACTGGAAAAAACCAAACCTCCCCGTCGTCATCGCCGCCATGGGACAAAACCAGTCCAAACCCGCCAAAGGCAACATGCAAAAGGTCAAGGACGCCCAGTTCGCCATGAACAACGTCCCCGAATTTAAAGGCAACGTCAAAACCATTCCCACCGATGTCCTCGTTGACAAAGCCGCCGAAAAACTCTACCCGCACTGGCGCAAGAACTTCGAGGAATGGAAACGCACCGGATCAGACTTCGGCTACCACTACATGGGCTCCGCCATCTGGTTCAACCGCATCGGTGAATCCATGGGCAAAACCATGCTCAAACTCATCGCCAACAAAAAAGGCACATGACGCCCCAGACAATAATCACAAAAGACAAAACCCTGAGAGACCAATCTCTCAGGGTTTTATCATCGCCGCTAACCCACACCCCACTCACCCCCCATACTTCTCCTTCAACCGCCCCCAATAACGCTTCCAATACTTGTCATAATAGTCATAAGCCGCATTCTCAATATGCACCGGATCAACCACCTTCGGCGACTTCTTTGGATCAAACCCCCTCAAATGCCCCTTACCCGCCCTTAAACGCGGCGACACAAATCGCCACTCCCCCTTACCCAGCACATCCTCACACAACTTCGCCAGCCCCGCGTCATACTTCTTCAACTGCTCACGCGTATGAATATGGTTATGGTCATGATCCATCGTCCGATTCGTGTCATACCAGCACTGCACACCCTCCGCAAAATACTCCGCCCGATTCTTCGCCGCATAACACTGCTTAGGCCCGCCAAACACAATCAAAACCTTGTCATCCCTATTCACCTTCACTCCCGAATGCGTCGCTTTTCCATTCACCAGAATATCCCCCCCATCCAGGCACTTCTTAATAAGCCCCTCTTCCACATCCGGAAACCACTTCACCAGCGCATCATACAAACTCACCTTCTCCACACTCTTCACACGACGAAACCGCTGCGCCGCCCGACCATCATTCCAAATCCCCTTCTCCTTCATCGCCTTAAACGTCGCCGTCAATCGCTCCTGCAACGTCTTATCAAACCCCGCCCCGTGAATCACATGCCCAAACTCGTGAATCAGAATACTCTCTCTCTGCATCCCACCCTCATACTCCAGCACATCCTCCTCCGCAAAAACCACTGTCGGTCGACCACCCTTCCACGTCAAAAAACCTCGACTACGCCAGTTATAAAAATCCAGCTCCTTCCCCTTCTTATCCGTCCTGAACTGCGGCAGGTCCGATGTGTATTCATCATGCCCTATCAACAAACACAACACACCCCGCTCCCGAACCCGCTTCGCCACCGCTGGATTAATCATCTTCATAATCATCTCAAACTGATAAGCCGCCTCCTTAATCGCAAAATCAGAAACCCGCTCCGATGTCGCAATCAATATCCCCTCCACCACAACACTCTTCTTATAAAACCCTCGATCCAGCTTATACGCCTCCGCCTGCTCCTCCGTCGGCACAACAACCTCATACTGATCTCCACCACCCCCTCCACCACTCGCACAACCCACCATCCCCAACAACAAAACCCCTAACACACCCCGAAACGCAGCAACTCGATCAAACATATCTAAGATCTCCTTTCACCCAAACATAACACATTCCATCCACCTTTCTACGTAAAACCCCACAATTACCACCCGTCACAAAACTCATCTTATGCTAACATGACGCGATACAACTTAAACTGAAAGGCTCCTATGCCACCCACCAGATTCACCATCCTCCTGACCTTACTCCTCACCACCCCCCTCTTCGCCAACTGGCCCCAATTCCGCGGCCCCAACTCCTCCGGCATCGCCACAGGCCCACCACCGCCTACAACCTTCGCACCCGGCAAAAACGAACTCTGGTCCACACCCATCGCCGCTGGCCACTCCTCACCCTGCATCTACGACAACAACATCTTCTTGACTTCTTTCGACAGATCTAAAAACCAACTCCAGGTCCTCTGCATCAACCGCGCCGATGGAAAAACCCGCTGGACACACCCCATCCCCGTCAAAAAACTCGAATCCGGACACCCCTCATTCAACCCCGCCTCCTCCACCCCAACTTCCGATGGAAAAATCATCGTCGCATACTTCGGTTCATTCGGCCTCATCGCACTCGATATCCACGGCAAAAAACTCTGGGACTTCAAACTCCCCCTTGCTCGCTCATATTCCGGCAACGGCACCTCACCCATCATCGTCGGCAACAAACTCATCCTTTACCGCGCCAATTACGTCGACCACTTCCTCATCGCCCTCGATAAAACCACAGGCAAACAAATCTGGAAACACCACCCGCGCGAACGCTTCACCACACCCATGTCCGCCGCCGCAACCCCCATCGTCCTCGGCGACAAACTGATCATCCACGCCGTCCAGTCCATCCAGGCCTTCAACATCGACACCGGAAAAAAAATATGGCACGCCAACGCCTCCACCACCGCCACCAGCACACCCATCCTCGCCGGCAACAACGTCATCACCGCCACATGGAACCAAACCGGCGAACCCGCCCTCGTCCCTCCTTTTCCACCCTACGATCAACTCGTCAAGGATAACGACAAGAACGGCGACAAAGCCATCTCCCCCGATGAATTCCCCAAGAACCTCCACTTCTTCCACCGCGCCGAGGGAACCGACGCCCCACAAAACGGCTTCCCCCTGCGCTTCCACTTCGCAGACAAAAACAGAAATCGAAAAATCGAACGCGATGAATGGCAGAACCTCCTCAACGCCAGCGCAGCAAGAAGAAAACGCCACCAAAAGCACGGCCTCGTCTCCATCAACATCAACAACTCCGGTCTCATCACCGATGACAAACTAACCCACCTCGAACGAAACGGCATCCCCGAAGTCCCCTCACCCATCTACCACAAAGGCTACATCTACTTCGTCAAAAACGGCGGCATCCTCACCTGCATCAACGCCAAAACAAAAAAACGCATCTACCGCATCCGCACCAAAGGCAAAGGAACCCACTACGCCTCACCCGTCATCGCTGGAAACCACATCTACACCACCTCCGGCACAGGGCAAATCTCCGTCATCACCACCGGCCCAAACCCCAAAGTCATCGCCCTCAACAAACTCCCCCACAACACCTTCGCCACACCCGCCATCGTCAACGCCACAATCTACATCCGCACCCACGCCAAACTCTACGCCTTCAAATCCAAAAATTGACAACACCAATTCACCAACCCCCACCAAATTGATAAACTCAACCCCGTTAGCCCCACGTGTCCCCACGTGGGGCCCGCCGCGGACAACAGAAGAATCCGCGCGCAACAACGTGTCCGCAACGAATAAAACTCCCACAAAATAAACCTACACGCACTCTCTTACACCTACTCCAAAAACCACCTCCCTTACCTCAACCCCTTCCA
>JANQQT010000075.1 GCA_028284925.1 Phycisphaeraceae bacterium
CACCAACAACAACCCCAAAAAAACCAACCATACCCATCGCAAATCACGCATATCCAAAACACCTCTCATTGAACACACCCCATCATGAAGAAACAGACCCAATTATATCTCAATTCAAACATCGAACTCCCATCGCTTTCTATCTCCGATATTTCTCGCATGCCCGCGACAATCTTTATTAACCCCACGCGCCCTCGCGTGGGGCGCGCCGCGGGAATCTAAGAATTCGCGCGATTCAGGGGACGATAACAACAATCTACCTCATTCATATACTGATCTCCCACTACTACCCTATCTCCAACTTTCTCCCCCCCACCCCTCCGCCTACCATTCCCCCCACAACTTTTCACAAGGACTCTCCCCATGCCCCGACTCCTCCTCACCCTCCTCCTCCTCACCACCCTCCTCCTCCCCGCCTGCTCCACCACCTCCAAATCCGCCAAACCCGATCGCTCACCCAAAAACATCGGCTCCGTACTCGTCTTCTCCGGAACAGGCTGGTACCGACACCCCGAAGTCCCCGCCGTCAACGGCTGGCTCTCCCGCCTCGCCGACGACCTCGGCATGCAGGTCGACGTCTCCGAAACGCCACGCGACCTCGAAAAAATCCTCCCCAAATACAAAGTCCTCGTCCTCAACAACGCCAACCAACTCGACAAACTCCTCACAGACAAACAACGCGCCGCCGTCGAAAAATGGTACGCCAACGGTGGAGGCATCGTCGCGCTCCACGCCGCACTCGTCCGACAAACCGGTTGGAAATGGCTCAACGAACTCGGCGGTTGCGACTTCAACAGCGACTCCGAATTCCTCGAAGCGCGCGTCGTCGTAGACCCCGCCGCAATCAACCACCCCACCGTCAAAGGCCACGGCCCATCCTTCAAGTACACCGCCGACTGGACCAACCACGACCGCTCCGTCACCGGACTCAAAGGCTTCAAAGTCCTCCTCCGCGTCGACGAATCCTCCTACGAACCCGTCCGCAACTACTTCAAGACACGCGGCGGAAAAGCAATGGGCAAAGACCACCCCATCGCATGGTTACACACCAACGGCGGCGGCAAGTTTTTCTACACCGAACTCGGCCACGACGTCCGCTCCCTAAACACCCCCTTCGGTCGCCAACACATCACCCAGGCCATCCTCTGGGCCGCCGGAAAATAAAACCCCGTTGACATCCGTCATCCCCGCCTTTAACCCATTTTCAAAATGCAAAAAGGCGTCTTCCGAGGATTCATCGATACCTTCAAAGACAGTATGTCTTGATAAATTCTCGTCCAATTCTCACCTTCATACTTTTCAACATCGTCACCCACAACACTCCACCGATAGCCTACAATGACATTGGTCTCCATCTTCAGAGCAATCTCCATGAAGCGCCTTTCAACCACGACATGTTTCCTGTTTCTCTTTGCCATACACCCTGCCTTCGCCGTAACGGACGAGGACAAACGTATTTTCGATACGCAATTTGCCGAACGTATCAAAAACGCCAAAGCTTCATCCTCCAGGTCCGATGACGTCGAGCTTGCCAAACAGCTTATTAACCTTGCTTTTAATAGCGACGATGCGCCCGGCCTTCAAACACTCCTGTGTCAAAGTGCCTATGAACTCACCTTCCCGATCCCACCAGCCTGCGACACCGCTGCCGCCGCCATGCGAATCCTCGCAAACAACAATCCCGACGATCGCCTCGATGTACTCCAAAAAGCTGCAAGCGCACAAAAAAAATACTACCAGTTTCTCCGCCGTACATCGCGAATTCCCGCCGGTAAGAAACTCGCCGAAGATCTTCTGAATCTCGCCGATGAACGCGTCCGTAACAGCGACCTCCCTCGCGCCGGCGCTCTCGCTCGCGAAGGAATACGCATCGCAAGATTTGTCAAACACCAATCCGCCATAGATCGCGCAACCGCACTCATCGAGAGGCTCAATCGCCTTACCAAAAACCACAGACGAATGAAAATCCTCGAAAATAAACTTAAAAACAATCCCGGAGACAAGGAAACCGCCAGAATCCTCGTATTCCACTATCTTCTGGAAATGCAGGATCTCAAATCCGCAAAACAGTTTGTTATACTCACAGGCGACAAAACACTTTCCAATATCCTGTCCTTAATGAAAAAAGATCAACGCAAACTCACACCCAAGGATAAAAAACAACTCGGACTTTGGTACTACAACATTCGAAAACACGCTCCCGCAGATTCGCATGAGAACATGATCAACCGCGCTGCCAAACTGCTAACGGATTATCTCAATCACTCTAAGGACAACGACTCTGATCGAAAATTGGTCGAACTCACACTCAACGAACTGTTCATGAAAATCGATGTCCCCAAAAAAGGACTTGTACTGCATTACTCTTTTGATCAAGACACCGTTGAGGGCAACAGGGTAAAAGACCTCAGTGGGGCCAATCGACACGGCTCCACAAAAGCTGATATCCGACTCGCCCCTGGCAAAATTGGAAAAGCACTCGTCCTCAGAGGCGCAGACCGAATCAATGCCGGAAACTCACTCAACTTCAATGTTGATGACAAATTCTCCTACGGAGGATGGTTCTACCTTAACACCCCCGCACAACAGGTCGCTCTCTCTCGAATGGCCCCCGTCTCAGGATTTAAAGGTTGGGATCTCCACTTCTTTAAATATCGTCTGAGCGCTTATTTCATCCATAACTGGCGAGACCCCAAAAAAGGTGTTAACGCTCTCTTCGTAAGCAGCCGGGTTTATGCAAGGCAAAAAACATGGGTCCACGGTTTTGTGACCTACGACGGCTCTTCGAAAGCCGCAGGAATCAACCTGTTCCTTGACGGTCGGCAGGTCAATACAAAAGCCTACCGCGACAACCTCTCCGGCAACATCGACGCGCCGAACCTCCGCGCAATCGTCGGCAGCAGAGGCGGAAAAATATTCTGGTTCGATGGCATGATGGACGACCTCAGAGTCTACAACCGCTTACTCACTCCCCTCGAAATCCAACGCCTCTATCGCCTCCCTAATACCCAATCAAATCCCAAGTGACCATCTCCTCTCTTCGCGCCTCCCCCTGGCCTCTCCCCTAACCCACCCAAATCGCCATCCCCCCAAACTCTCCAGACCTCGTCTGATACGCATGTGCCAAACTTCCGGGCGTCATAGGGGGAGGCCGATAATTGATCAATTCATTTCCTCAAATATCACTACTTCTTCCTACCGTTCCAAGTACCCTCTTCCTCCCCAATTCCAGATCAACTCCCTCGTCCCTCGCCTCCCCCCCACCCCTTCCCTATCCTTCCAAACCTGCAACCTGCCCCCCGCAAACCTGTATCTATGGACGTGAACTCGCAAATCTCAATCGCCGGCCCCGCCCGCGACGCAACACCAGGCAAACAACCGCCTGCCCCCGCGGACGAACCCAGCGACGCGGATTTAGCGAAATTGGCCGCCGATGGCGACCAAAACGCCGCAGGTATTCTCATCAACCGATACCAGCCAATGGTAAGGAGATTCCTCAGGAAACTGACCTCAAAAGACGACATCGCCGATGACCTCGCTCAGGACACATTCGTCAGGCTACTCCGCTACATTGATCGCTACGACCCCAAATACCCCATGCGAACCTGGCTACTCACCATCGCTCGCCGCCTCTCAATCAACCGTCACCAGCGAGAGAAAAAAATGATCGTCGTTGATGAGTTCAAAGGTCTCCCCGCGAATACCGAAAACCCGTTATTATCCGCCGAACAACACGACGAACACAACGCCCTCAAACAGAAACTCGACCAGGCCATGACACACCTCACCGAACCACAACGACAGGCAGTACTCCTCTTCCACCAGCAGGAGCTTTCCGTCCAGCAGGTCGCAAGCGTCATGGGCATGCCCATCGGGACCGTCAAGTCACACCTCCACCGCGCTCGCGCCGCAATGAGAAAAATCTTGTCCGCGACAGATACGGAGCAGGCATCATGAATCACCAGCAAGCCGAAAAACTCTGGGATGAATACCGCGACAACGCCCTTTCTCCATCCGACCGCGCCGCCTTCGAGCAATACCTCGCCGACAACCCCTCGGTCGCCGCCTCATATCACGCCGAATCAGACTACCTCCAACTCCTCACCGATGATTCCCTCAACGTCCCCGATCAAGACCCTGCCTTCACCCGGTCCGTCCTCGCCACTTACACAGCCGAAAAACGCTCCGCCGTCATCGCACGCATTCGTCCCATCCTCGCTACCGCCGCCGCCGTTGTCATCGTTGGCTTCCTCGTCTTCTTCATCAATAGTCCTCAGGTACCAACCCCATCCGATGATGCCGTAGACCCCGTCTCCCAACTCGTCCTCTCCGTCAACGAAACTTTCGAAGACCAGACCGAAACCGTCTCACGCACGATCAAGCAAACCGCTTCACTCATTAACCTCGACGCCGGCATCAGAATACTCCAGGAACACGACGCCAAACGGAAACGCGAAATGGGTGAAAAGGACAATACCCCGAAAAAATAACACCCGCTCCATCTGCTCCACCCCCAAACTTGCACAGTAACCCAAAAAACCAGCCAACCCTGTACCCATGAACACCTTATCCAAAAAACAATACCCAACCCTCATCGTCGCCGCCTTCCTTCTTGCCGCCATTCCCCTCACTCATGGCGCATCAGGCCCGCGCCTCGCACCCGCCGATGTCACGACCTACATCCAGATCGACAACCTCGCCGCACTCCAGGCAAAACTCAACACTGACCCCGTCATCAAACAAATCGCCGACTCCCTCCCATTCACCCGAAAAAACAAAGCCTGGAAAAAAGTCCAGCGACAACTCAGTCTCACAGGCCCCGAGATCATCAGCGCCTACTTCGGCAAGCAGGTTATCGTTTTCTCCAAAGGCACATCCGCTCCCCAGGGCCTCATCCTCTCCAGAATCAAAAAGGCCGATGCACAACACGCCATCCGAAAACTCGGCCTGACCCCCTTCGAAACAAAAGGCCCATTCACTTACTACCACCCCAAAGAAGATAAAAAATCCGTCATCGCCTTCTCCGATCAATTCCTCGCCGCAGGCGATCACGCCCACCTCTCCTACATCCAGAAAACCCTCACCAACCTCGGCAACGTCCCCTCCCTCGCCGACGATCCGCAATTCAAAAAGTGGACCGCCAACCTCCCAGGCAAACGCAACGTCCTCCTCTTCACACGCAACGTCAATCGTGGCCACTTCCACGCCATCTCCGCCGATATCACCAAACCCAGAATCCGGATCGACATCACCTCCCAGATCCCGGAACTCTCCAAAGGCTTCAAACACATCGGCCCCGCCGCCCCGCTCGACTTTGGCCCCCTCCCCGCCGATACCTTCGCCGCCCTCACCCTCAACCTCATCGACGCTGAATTCGACAGAAGAGAGTCCCGCTTTCTCGATCAACTCTTCGTAGGCAAATCCTTCAACCGGGACATCAAACCAAAACTCGGCGCACCCGTCCTCTTGTTCGCCGGCTCAGTCCCCGCCAAAAACATACAGCCAAACCCCGGACACCCCATCCCCGCATTCGGCGTCGCCCTCAAACTCAAAGACAAATCCGTCGGCAACGACATCAACGCCGCCATGAACCGCATCATGATCATCGCCTCCTTCTTCTCCAAGCAACAACTCGGCGAACCCGTCATCCCCTTCGGCAGTCTCCACAACGGAAACGCCTACTCCGTCGTCAACTTCGGCAAGGCCTTCGCCGACAAATTCAACTTCCCCACACTCGCAGGCTCACTCCGCCTCACCTATGGCCAGGTCGGCGATTGGTACATCGTCACCACCCACGATGACTTTTACAAACGATGCATCGACGCCGCCAAGGATCCCAAAAAGTCCCTCGCCGCGTCACCCTTCTTCAAGAGTCTCACCCTCGCCAAACCCAAAAAACCCATCGCCACACTCGTCATCAACTCTGCCTCGCTCACCAAAGCCGTCGACCCCGTCATTAAGAAACTCAAAGGCACGATCCCCATCTTCTTCGACATCCCACAACAATTCGAAGGCGCCAATCGTGGTCCCATGCGTCTCTCCAGTTCCGAACACCTCGTCCTTTCCACACTTCACCAACTCTTCCAAAAATACAACTCCGTCGCCATCCAGGTCTCCCGCTCCCACGGCCAATCCTTCCACATCCAAATCGGCATCAACGAAAAATAAACACCCTCCTCTCACGCCGCACTCCCTCCATTCCACCAACGACATCACCCAATTGGTTGCGTATGCGCGTAATTAGCCCCCCAGCCCCCGTGCTGCGGGCCCGCCGCAGAATCCGAAGCATCCGCGCGCATGTTCAAGCACCCAACAACAAACTTGACTCCAACTCAAATCTCCCATCACCCTCCTGCCAACAACCTCATTCCCCTTCCCCCGCGATTCGCAACCGCGAGCGAGCGGCGCGCCGCGGAAGTCTCGCCGTCGCGCGTATCAAAAACCACCATCCACTAAACATCCTCCAACTCAAATCTCCCACATATCACCCATCTCCCACCCCTATCAACCCAATAACACCAACCTTATTTGCCCCACGTGTCCCCACGTGGGGCCCGCCGCACAAATCGAAAGAATCCGCGCCTTCCTCCAAATCCAACCAACTCCATTCACTCCCACGAAAAATCACACTCCCATTCCCTATATTTCTACACTTCACCTCCGCACTCCCGTTCCTCCCCATATTAACCCCACGCGCCCTCGCGTGGGGCGCGCCGCGGAACCCGAAGAGTCCGCGCGAACCAGAGGACGATAACATCTCCCAACCTCATTCATAAACAAATCACCCACCTCCCTCCGTCTCAACACTACTCATGCTTCAAGCCCCGACTATTAACGGATGATCAGAGTTTTCGAACAAAACGGCCATAACCCTCACCAGAACCGCTCAGCTACAAATCACCAAACGGAATCTCCATTTCAGCCATTGGCGTCGTCCAAGCAGTCGAATCGATGATACATCCATTGTTGTCAAACAATTGTGACAGTCGATCAGCTTCACACGTTAACATGGTCCACAGATCCTCCCATTTATTCAAAACATTAACGCTACCATGAGCAAATCGATATATTTCCGGGGCATCAGGCATCATGCCCAACAAGGAAGCATCATCTTCATATCCACCGAAAAACACCATGCCCTGCGGCGCATCCACCGGTCGCTCAAACACATTTGGCACGACAAGGCTATACGGTTCCCACATACCGTCCCCGCCTCTGGCGTCATCCTCTCGCCATCCATCGATCGTCAACTTGTATGCAAACAGACTAAGTCCATTCGTCCATCGATAGAACTCCTTAAGCTCCTCTGGAATTGGTCTTTCAATCTGAGACTCCAGTAGCAATAACTCGCGGTCTCCCAGCGGCCCATACAACACATGCAAGTATGCTTCAGGAGCAAGCCACTCAATATTCCCGATCAGCCTTTGGCCCTCAGACAGACGTCGCACACCCAACTTCTCCGCACGATTCATAATTTCCATTACTTGGCGACAAACGCTATTCACTTTGGAAAACTCCGATCAATTTACGCATTACTTGCTTGATCTCAGCCGTCCCCTCCAGACTTTTGGTATTCTCAATACTTGCATTATGCAGTCAATTCTCAGACTTCGTCCACTCAACGTATATGTCTGATCGAACGAACGTCACAGCCGGCGGGTGCCCGAATATTTCCTCCAATGACGGGTCAAACTTGATGGCTGTTTTTACACTCCATACTTGTGCGTCCGATTCATCCTCCTCATCGGTGACTCCATAAAGCAGCTGCCAGCCACTATCCTCTTCAAATGCAGGCTGGTCACGCACAGCTAACAGTATGGGAGCCCCTTCTTTGGCAACATGGCCGCATACGATCACAGCACTTAGCGGATAAGGGTCGCAGTAGTCACTCAAGCGTATTGCCTTTCTGTAGATTGCTTTCCCATGAGAATACCTGCACATTTCTTGAACTGCCGTTCATCCCCAACCCCTAACACCCACATTCTAGCGGACACTTTTTCCGCTCCCGTCTCTCAAGCCTCATATCTCCCGAGATAGTCTCAGATAGACTGCCTCACTATCACGTACGTACAATCAACATATTCGATACCGCTTGATCACCAGGAGTTTTGATCATGCTAAAAAGAAAAACATGCCTATTATTGGGGGCAGGGGCAAGCAAGCATTTAGGCTTTCCTCTCGGCGCTGAACTTCGCACAAAAATCGTGTTTGAATTGCTGGGTCAAAAAAATAAGCCAAAGGACGAACTTCCTGAGGATTTTCGACGTGGCGAGGAAGACTTGAATGCCTTCTACGATAGATTATCCTTTGGCAATTGGACTTCGCCAGACGCGTTTTTGGAGCGCCATACCGAGTTTATGAAAACGGGTAAGTTTCTCATCTGCCAACAACTTGCCAGGTGTGAAAACTATTGGGGAATGACTCAAAAGGGCGGGTGGTATGATTTGCTTGTTAGCGCAATCCATGTCGACCGTCCTGAAGACTTAGAAAACAATGAACTATCAATTGTGACATTCAATTACGACAGATCAATAGATTTTCGTCTTCACAAGTACGTAGAAAACCAATTTGAAGTTCCCTCAGCGGATGCATGGCACATTCTTAGAAAGGCAATTCCCATTGTGCATGTTCATGGCACGCTTGGCGAGTATCCAAAATGGGATTATGGTGATACGTCATCTATTTGGGAGCGAGGCCAAGACATCAAGATTATTTCAGAGGTTGAAGGGAATACACCTGAATTCCAACAAGCCACGCAATTATTGAATGAGGCTGAACGGGTGGTAGTTCTTGGTTTTGGTTTCGCCGAAGCGAATGTAAATAGGCTGAAGTTTTTTAGGGAATGCGATGAAGACGACAGAGAAATCACCATTGCTGCGGGGCCACAAGGGGGTTCCATTGCAGAAAGTGAATATGTAAAATGGGTGGCGCAGTGGGGACTAAAACGGGGTCGACACTTTCATTTCAATTCTGCAGACGACTTGTTCAATCACAGATTCAACCTTTTTGCTTAAATATGATCTGATCATTTCTCGTGGTCAAATTGGCCACCAGATCTTTCGAATTGATTGCCTCGGCACTCTTGCCACAAACCTCCCCCCCTTTCCTCCCACCCCCCACCCCCATACCCTACCC
>JANQQT010000076.1 GCA_028284925.1 Phycisphaeraceae bacterium
GAGATATGGAAACCGAACTCGTCCCCATCCCCGCCATCAGGGATGACCTCCAGAAAATCATCGACGATAACCAGAAAGCCTGACCATGAGTGATAAAAAAAGAAACTTCCAGATCTGGCGCGGCGATCAAAACTCCGGGGAGTTCAAACCCTACCAGACCACCATCACACCCGGCATGGTCGTCCTCGACGCCATCCACCAAATCCAGGCCGAATCCGCGCCCGACCTCGCCGTGCGATGGAACTGCAAAGCCGGCAAGTGCGGCTCATGCTCATGCGAAATCAACGGCAACCCCAGACTCGCATGCATGACACGCATGGCGGACCTCCCACCCGAAGGCGATATCACCATCGAACCCATGCAGGCCTTCCCACCCATCAAAGACCTCGTCACCGATGTCTCATGGAACTACGAAGTCAAGCAAAAAATAACACCCTTCACGCCCGCCGAACCCGACTTCGAAGATGGCACATTCAACATGCAACAGGAGGATGTCGACCGCATCCAGGAATTCCGCAAATGCATCGAATGCTTCCTCTGCCAGGATGTCTGCCACGTCCTCCGAGACCACCACAAACACCCCGAATTCATCGGCCCAAGATTCTTCATCCACAATGCACAACTCGAAATGCACCCCAAAGACACCGCCGACCGACTCAGTGACCTCCGACACGAAAACGGAATCGGCTACTGCAACATCACCAAATGCTGCACCAAGGTATGCCCCGAACACATCACCATCACCGACAACGCCATCATCCCCCTCAAGGAACGCGTCGTCGATGAATACTACGACCCACTCAAAAAACTCTTCCGCATCTTCAAACCCGGAAACAAAAAAACAGAATCCACAGCCTCGTCAAACTGACCCCGCCCACACATGGCCATCCAGAAACTACGCATCGGCGACTTCAGACTCGCCTACCAAATCCACGGCTCAGGCCCGCACCACATCCTCTGGATACACGGCTACCCCCTCAACGCCGACATGTGGCGACCCCAGGTCGACGCCCCCCCCCACATCGCCACACACATCACCCCCGACCTCCGCGGATTCGGCCAGTCAGACGGCCCCGCCCCTCCCTATCACATCGACGACTTCGCCGATGACCTCATAGCACTCCTCGACCACCTCCAGATCCAAAACCCCATCCTCGCAGGCCTCTCCATGGGTGGCTACATCGCCTTCGCCTTCCTCCGCAAATACCCCCACCGCGCCTCCGCCCTCATCCTCGCCGACACCCATCCCAACACCGACCCAACTGAAATCCACCGCGCCCGACTCCAGACCGCCGCCAAAGTCCACCGCACTGGCATCGCCCCCGTCGTCAACCCCATGCTCGAAAAACTCCTCACGCCGGAATCCCTTGACAATAAACCCCTCGTCTACACCGTCCGGAAAATCGCCGAACGCTCCTCCCCCAACGGCATCGCCGGCGCCCTCCACGCCATGGCACGCCGCCCCGATTCCAACCCCACACTCCAATCCCTCACCATCCCCACCCAAATCATCGTCGGAGAGCATGACACCATCACCCCCCCATCCCTCGCCCAACAAATGCACAACCAAATCCCCAACAACCTCTCCACCCTAACCACCATCCCCCAATCCGCCCACCTCCCCAACCTCGAAAACCCCCAACCCTTCAACCAATCCATCACCACCTTCCTCAACTCACTGTAGCGCAGATTGCCACACCCTAATCAACGATGTTGCAACCCATCCCATTCGCCCTGGACTTACCATGCCCCCTACCATATTGGGTGGCCAAAAAAGCACCATCGTCCGACGACCCAAACATACAAATAAAAAAACTCGCACTAATTGCGCTTTTCTCTGAAGATGAATTGCTTGACTGCCTGGTCCTTAAGGGCGGAAATGCATTGGCCATCGCATATGGACTGGACAACCGCGTGTCCGCCGATATCGACCTGTCAATGCCAACGGAATTTGACGCGGCTGAACTAAACAGAATACGCGAACGAATCACCTATCGACTCGAGCAAACGTTTAAACACGAAGGCTGGACACCTTTTGATATTAAACTCGAAGAAAAACCACCAGTTGTCAGCAAAGACCTTGCGGGATTCTGGGGCGGCTATAGCCTGGATTTCAGGCTATTAGAGACTGAGACTTTCAACCAATACGATGGAAATCTCCATGAGATACGCCGACGCGCCCTACCCGTCGGCCCCAACAATCGAACCCGCTTCGGTATCGATATTAGCAAGCACGAATTCTGCGAACTGAAACAGCCCTTTGATATTGATGGGTACACAATATACGTCTATACCCCTCTACTTCTCTTTTGCGAAAAGCTCCGCGCGATTTGTCAACAAATGCCGGAGTACGACAAGATCGTCAGAAGACAACGCGACCGTCGCACACCACGCCCCCGTGACTTCCTCGATATCCACACGCTACTCAATCACTCTCGGGATATTGATCTGGACGCTCCTGAAACTCGCGATGTCCTGATTCAGGTGTTCAAAAACAAAAGAGTACCACTCAGGTATCTGATGCAAATCCAACATACATTCGAGCAACATGCCACCGGCTGGTCGGCCGTCCGAGATACCGTCCGCAAAGACTATGACCTCAAAGACTTTCGCTTTTACTTCAATTACGTTTGCAACATCGTCGAAAAACTACATCCAGTCGGGAACGTGTAGTCGCCACTTCGATTCATAACGCGTTTGTTTCATTCCATAGGCTAAGTAGAAATCATACTCAAACTCAAAACGATCTCGAAATCTCGCGATAGCCGACTCACTGAACGAACCCGACCGCTCCATGTAAAACCCAATGGACTGATGATACGGATATACATATCTCATCTTCTGAAGGTATGCCCCCAACCGATTAACAGATGCTCGATCGCCCGCGCGCTCAAAAGCGCCCAACACCTCATCCGGCCCCCCGGAATAATCCGGACGTACAGTGATATCAATTAGCGTACGCTCTACATCTGTAAGCCTTACTTCCGTCGCTTCATCATCGCCACTCCAACGGACTGGGCGAGTCTCAACCCCAAGGTAACCAGTGTGTTTTCCATTTAACAGGCAAACACGATAATCTCCAACTTCAGCAATATTCTTCGCCCTGCGTTGCTGGCCTCCAAAAGCCCGATCAATGCCTTCTTGTGATAACCCGCCTGCAGGAGATGGTTTTGGAGTCTGCTCGAAGTTCACATACACCATTCGAGAATCCTGATCGGTCAGATCATGCATTTGCATCGCCGTAAAGTGCGAGAAATGGCATTGCTTACGTAGCGTCATCAACACCTCTGCCAATGGCGCTGACCGCCAAACATAACGCGTCTCCTTTCGCCATGGCAAATCGATCTCAACCACCCTGAGCTTGTTTCGCCCCTCCAAAAACCGAAAAAACTCCGCCGTCGACATCCCCATTGCAAGTCGCCATTCGTCGCGGTGAGCTCTTAGAATAGACTTGATTTCTGCAGCAATAAACACCCGCTTTGGCTGTTCGTCCAAAACGCGATGAATGTCATTACGAGCTAGTTCTAGGCGTGTTGGCATCGTTATGTAATGTAGTATATATACTACATTACATGACAAACATCGTCAAGATCACTCTAATAATTTTATATCCACTTGAAAATAAAGAATTTAAGGATCATGAGTCCTAAAACTCCTTTTTCATCATATCAATATGTAGTATATATACTACATATTGACGTGCCGAACTCGACAGTTTTTGGACCAAAATCTACGGCATTCCACAAAATGCCTACCCCACCTCCAACCATCCCAACCACTCCAAATTCCCACTCCCCTCCCCCCTGCCTCTCCCCTTCCC
>JANQQT010000090.1 GCA_028284925.1 Phycisphaeraceae bacterium
ATACCACACACTCGGCCGAATCCCCCTCAAAATCAACCTCAAACCCACACCCCAAAAAACAAAACCCAATACTAAAAAATAATCTTGACACCGGCAAGATTAGCCCCCAGCCCCTCTTCCGGGGGTGCTGGGGGCCCGTAGCGGAAAAAGAAGAATCCGCGCGCAAATTCAATCACCCACCAGACCCTCAAACTCCCACACCGTCATTCTCTCACCCGAATCTCTTCCTTCCCTCTCCTTCACTCGCATTGTTTCTCAAATCCATTTCTTTCCGATATTCATTCCCTTCCCCATCAACATCTACACTATCACCCAAAGGAGCAGTGCCCATGACCACCAACACCCTCGCAATATTCGGCCTTCCCTCGTACGTCGAATGGCTAATCATTCTCCTCGCAGTTCTCCTCGTCATAGCCCTGTGTTTGAAACACCGCCGACAACGCGAAAATGGATGATTCGCTCCCATTCCCCCCGCAACAAAAAAGAGCCCAGGCAGACCGATGCATAACGGGGAAGAAATGACACGGCCCACCGTGGACTCGCACGGGGTAAGGTTTCAATGAGACTCAAACGTCTCAAAAGGGCCGACACGTGCGGGGCTGCCGGGGGTTATCCCACACGCGCGGCTCAGCAAAGATGAATCGTCGATCTAACGCCAACCCATCCAACACTCAAGGCCGAAAAACGCGGTGCATTTACACTCATTCATCAGCCTTCGCTATCGTTGTGCCTCCCCCCTGGGCGAATATTTCCAAATGCGAATAAATTTCGTAAAAAAAATCACCCCAATTCACACACTCCTCCTAACCCATCTCACCACCTCCCTCAGTCCTTGAAAGACCCCCTACTCTCCCCAAAGGTGGATGTGAATGGCGTTTGAACCAACAATGCCAGTCTCATGAACACAAACCCGCCAATCTCCATCACCACCGCCCAAATCACCGAACGCGTCAACGGCAATCTTCTCGGCGATGGCGATATCACCCTACACGCCATGGAAATGCTCCGATGGGCATCCGAAACCGACCTCACCTTCGTCGGCGAGAAAAAATACATCCCCGATTGGCTCCAAAGCTTCGCCCGCGCGGCCCTTGTCAATCACGACCTCAAGGACCAAGTCCAACCCCAACCCGATCGCGCACTCATTTTCGTCGATGATGTCGACATGGCCTCCATCACCGCCGCACGCATCTTCGCCCCACCAAAAAACGAATCCCCCACTGGCATCAACGAGAACGCCACCATCGACTCCTCCGCCTCCGTCCCCCAATCCGCCGGAATCGCCGCCGGTTGCTACATCGGCCCCGGTGTATCCATTGGCGAGAACGTCACACTACACCCCAACGTCACCATCCTCGACAATGCCTCCATCGACGACAACTCCGAACTTCACCCCGGCGTAGTCATCGGCGAACGCTGCGAAATTGGCAAACGCTGCATCATCCACCCCAATACCACCGTCGGTGCCGATGGCTTCGGCTACCGACCCGCTCCCGATGGCAAGGGCATCGTCAAAATTCCCCATTACGGAATCGTCAAGATCGGAAACGATGTCGAAATCGGCGCCGGAACATGCATCGATCGCGGCAAGTTCTCTTTGACTGAAATTGGCGACGGGACAAAAATAGATAATCTCGTCCAGATTGCTCACAACTGCCGCATCGGACGTTGCGTCATTATCTGCGGGCAATGCGGCATCGCAGGAACCGTCGAAATCGGCGACGGCGCAACACTCGGCGGAAATGTCGGGTTGAAGGATCACATCCGTATCGGAGCAGGCGCAACCGTCGCCGCCTCATCTGCCGTCATGGACGACGTACCGCCCGGCGAAACATGGGCCGGATACCCCGCCATGGAACTGTCCGCCACCATGCGAACCGTCCTCGCCTCAAGAAAACTCCCCGACCTCATCAAAAAGCTCAAGCCCTACTTACGACAGCTTGAGGCCGGCGAATTGTGATAAGCTTAAGCGACCGGCAATTCGGTCGATATACCCCCTATAAACACTTATGGTTGTTTCAGACAAACAAAAAACCATCGAACGCCCAACGACCCTCGAAGGCCGCGGGCTCTTCATGGGCGAAAAGGCAACCGTCAAATTCCTCCCCGCCCCCCAGAACCACGGCATCGTCTTCGTCAGAACAGACATGTCCGAAGGCGGTGAACCCGTCCGAATCCCCGCCCTCGTCACCCATGTCACCAAACGAGCACGCCGAACCACCCTCCGACGCGGCGCCGCCTCCATCGAGACTTGCGAACACTGCCTCTCCGCCGTCGCCGGTCTCCGCATCGATAACCTCATCATCGAAATCACCGGCCCGGAACTTCCGGGGGTTGATGGCTCCGCACAGCCCTACGTCGATACCCTCCTCGAAGCAGGCTCCGTCGAGCAGGAATCCAAAAAACGCACCCTCGTCATCACCGAACCCATCACCTGCGAAGATGGCGATGCCATGATCGCCGCACTCCCCGCCGACCGCTCCTCCATGCAGGTCCTCTACGATCTCGACTACGGCTCAATCGGCCCCATCGGAAAACAACTCTACGCCTTCAATTCCGAAAACGGCGACTACATCCACAACATCGCCCCCGCCAGAACTTTTGTCCTCGAAGCCGAAGTCCAGGCCCTACGAAAAGCAGGCCTCGGCGCCCACCTCACCCCCGAAGAACTCCTCGTCATCGGCTCAAACGGCCCCATCGCCGGCAATGCCTTCCGATTCGAGGATGAACCCGTCAGACACAAAATCGTCGACCTCATCGGCGACCTCTACCTCATCGGCTGCTCAATCCGCGGCCGAATCGTCGCCTACAAGAGCGGCCACGCCCTAAACCACCAACTCGCCAGAAAACTACTCCGCCTCGCAGAAGCCCAACACCGCTCCACACTCGTCAACCGCGAGGGCGTCGTCGATATCCGTAAGATCCAGCAAATTCTCCCTCACCGCTACCCCATGCTCCTCATCGACCGCGTCCTCGAAATCGATGGCTCCCGCAAGGCCGTCGGCGTCAAAAACGTCACCGTCAACGAGCCATATCTCCAGGGCCACTACCCCGGCACACCCATCATGCCCGGCGTCATGATCGTCGAAGCCATGGCACAGCTCTCAGGCGTCCTCCTCAGCCAAAAGCTCGAGCACACCGGCAAGCTCGCCGTCCTCCTCTCCATGGACCGTGTTAAACTGCGCAAAGCGGTTACCCCCGGCGACCAACTCGTCATCGAAGCAGAGGCAATACGCGTGCGTACCAGAACGGGCCACACGCGATGTAAAGCCTTTGTAGGGCAGCACTTAGCTGCCGAAGCCGAGATCAAATTTATGCTCGTCGACGCCGAACAGGAATGAAAACCACCCCCTTTTGCCGATACTAAATATCGCCGTGACCAGGTGGCGCTGGTATAATAGCCGCCTTGGTTTTCCCCGCTTCCGGGGTTTCTGGGGTTGATCTGTGCCGGCGATGAGTTCGGCGTGAGGAAATGGTTAACCAATGCCCACCATTCACCATACTGCAATTGTAGATCGCAACGCCGATCTCGCTTACGACGTCCAGGTCGGCCCATTCTCCATCATCGGACCACAGGTCAAAATTGGCCGTGGAACGGTTGTCGGCTCCCACTGCGTCCTCGAAGGCAAAACGTCCATTGGCGAGTTCAACAAAGTCCACCACCACGTCATGCTCGGACAAATCCCGCAGGATCTCAAATTTCGCGGCGAAAACTCCGCACTCGAAGTCGGCGATCACAACGAATTCCGCGAATTCACCACCGTACACATCGGCACCGACAACGGCGGCGGCATCACCCGCATCGGCTCGCACAACCTCATCATGGTCAACGCGCACATCGCCCATGATTGCCACGTCGCCGACCACTGCGTCCTCTCAAACAACGTCATGCTCGCGGGCCACGTCCTCGTCGAGGATCACGCCGTCCTCGCCGGCGGACTCGGCGTCCAGCACTTCGCCACCATCGGCAGAAACGCCTTCGTCGCCGGCCTGAGCGGCGTCGTACACGATGTTCCCCCCTTCATGATGGCCAAAGGCGACCCCGCCAGACCCCGCGCCATCAATGCAATCGGTCTCTCACGACACCAGTTCGAACCCGAGACCGTTGCAGCTCTCAAAAAAGCCTGCACTCTCCTCTTTGGTGGCAAATCACCCTCACAGGCCGCCGCCCTCGAACAGGTCGAAGCCGAATTCGGCGAAGACCGCTGCATTCAGGAACTCATCGACTTCGTACGACGCAGCAGCAACGCCCCCAACGGTCGACACCTCGAAGCCCTCCGCGCCGACAACAAACGCGAAGCACAGCCCCGCTAAACACCACCACTTTTCTCCATTGATACACGCTATCATGCGCGCATTAACCCCGGACGCCCCGTCCGGGGCGCGCCGCGGAAAACAAAACATACGCGCGCACCAACGTGTCCGCAACGACAAGAACTCCCTTCAGTATGAACGATTCTCACCTGATCTTTTTATTCCCTCAACTCTACCGACTTCCCTACCGGTGCTCCCACACCTCCCATCTCCCTCCCCCCCCTCGCCTCCCACCCCTCACACGCTAAAATCCCCCTCTGAGTAAAGGCTCCCCCTCCATGACCACCACCTCTCCCTCCACCAAAACTGTCGAAGGCCTCAAAACCCAACTCAAAGTCGGCCTCGAAATCCACGTCGAACTCGCCACACGCACCAAAATGTGGACCGCCGCCCCCAACGTCGCCCACCCAGACTACTTCGACGCCGAACCCAACACACTCGTCGACCCCGTCGTCATCGGCATGCCCGGCGTCCTCCCCGTCATGAACAAACAGGCCGTCGCCATGTCCATCCAGGTCGGCCTCGCACTCGGTTGCCAAATCGCCGAATGGTGCAAATGGGACCGCAAAAGCTACTACTACCCAGACCTCCCCAAAAACTACCAGATCAGCCAATACGACCTCCCCCTCTGCGGCCCCGGCCAACTCGATATCCCCGTCTCCGAAGCCCCCGATGCCCCCACCAAAACCATTCGCATCACCCGCGCTCACCTCGAGGAAGACGCCGGCAAACTCATGCACGAAGCCCCCGGCGGACGCCCCATCGACTACTCCATCGTCGATCTCAACCGCGCCGGCACGCCCCTCCTCGAAATCGTCACCGAACCCGACTTCGACGCCGCCGACCAGGTCGTCATGTTCGGCAGAACCCTCCGAAACATCTGCCGATTCCTCGGCGTCTCCGAAGGCATCATGCAAAAAGGCCACATGCGCTTCGAACCCAACATCAATGTCATCATCGAACGCGATGGCCAAACCTACGCCACACCCGTCGTCGAAATCAAGAACCTCAACAGCTTCAAAGCCGTCCACGGCGCCATCGAACACGAACACGTCCGACAGGTCCGCCAATGGCTCTCCGATGGCAAAGTCATGGGCATGGGCGTCAAGTCCACACGCGGCTGGGACGATGTCAAAGGCGTCACACTCCTCCAGCGCGAAAAAGAAGACGCCCACGACTACCGCTACTTCCCCGACCCTGACCTCGTCCCCGTCACCGTCTCCTCCGACTGGCTCGAACAAATACGCCAAACCATCCCCCAGCTCCCCCTCGACCGCCAGAAACGCTACGTCGAGGAATACAACCTCTCCCTCACCGATGCCCGCACCCTCACCGATGAACGCGATGTCTGTTTCTTCTTCGAAGCAGTCATTGAAGCAGGCGTCCAACCCAAACGCGCCGCGACCATCCTCCGGAACAACCTCGCCAAACGCGCCAACGAACGCGCCTGCCTCGTCTCCGACCTCGGCATCACTCCCTCACAAATCCACGCCGTCGAACAACTCCTTACCGACAACAAAATCTCCTCCTCCGGCGCCGACGACCTCTACGAGTTATGCATTAATTCAGGCCCCGACTCCGATCCCGCCCAACTCGCCGAACAGAACAACCTTCTCCAGGTCTCCGATGACTCCGCCCTCGACGAATGGATCGACGCCGCCATCGCCGCAGAACCCCAGGCCGCCGAAGACGTCCGAAACGGCAAAATGGCCGCCATAGGCCGCCTCATCGGCGCCGCCATGAAAGCCTCCCAAGGCCAGGCAAACCCCAAACTCCTCCAACCCAAAATCCGCGAAAAACTCTCATAGAATCTATAGTATGTGAATTGCAGATCAGAGTGCCACCTTTCACGGATTGGGGGCCTGAGAATTAGTCGAAAAATGATATTGACTGAAAGCAGATAAATACTGTCAGTCATCAAACGAATTGGATATTTTTCGAATGACAGCGCCGGGGTCGACGAAGTTTGCTGTAGATCGAACGATAACATTCATTAGCGTGGTGTAAATACAAATATTGATCCTGCATCATAAGAGTCCGTCGTTGTTGAGCTTGTTGTATTGGAGCGCATGGAAAACTAGTCGTGAATTTGGGGCAAAGAGTTGGTGTTATCTCCCGCATTGATAAATTGTGACGCCATAAGTGTGCAACAAAACCCGTTCTCTAACGCGATAGTGAATAGTCCCGCCATTCCACCTCCTCCTAAGTTCTTCAGAAGCAACGCGTACACCAACGGTGCCGCACAGAGACCCATCCACAGATCGATTGAAAGGGTCACGTTTTTTATGAAGAGAACAGGGTTATCGAGTGTCTTCTTTTTCAATTTTTTTAGTTCATGGAGTTCGCGAAACACAGAGCCTAGGAATACGCCTACGACTGTAATAAAATACCCGGAAATCATGTACCACACGCTTGGCTCTTGAGGTGCCGCAACGGCCCCAAATCGTAGAGGCGCGTCTTCGGCCAGAAATATCCACACGCTGATTCCTGCAACCAGCAAGAAGCAACGGAATCCTGCGAACAATAACCGGTTCATTCATTGTCTCCATGCCAAGTGAGAATGTATAGCTTACGACCTTCTTCACCTGCGTTGAGTACAACTCGACCTGCATATGCAGGACTTATCTCGATGCCGCCGGGGTGAAAAAACAAATTGGACACACCCTTTTTAAAGTCAATTAGATAAACTGAATCGTCATGGTAGCTGGCGAGGATTCGATGTGGACCCAAGATAATTGATTTATGAAACAGTGGGTCCTTTGCTTGTTGATATGCGCCAGAGAAATTCAGATGGTTCTCGTCAAAGACTGCAGCCAGGGAAGGGTGTGACGCGATATGCTTTGAGCGACTTCCTGGTGCTATAGAATGTACTGTCCAATCGTCATTTCGACTGCCAAGAAATACTCCCAGTCGTTTTTCTCCGTCTGCGATTAGTAAAGAACTTGCCCATGATCCATGAATCGGAGTGCGGCCGTCTATTTGGAATGGGATAAGTGTCCTTTGTGAAAAATCGACTAGATTGTATTCCGCGAATCCCCAAAGTTGACCATAACTGGTCCCATACGTAATCCGTAAAAACAATTGTCCTTGAGGGGCTGATTCTATCTCAATCGATACGTTGTCAAGTTTAAGGCGGTTTGCGATTTCCGTTTCGATGGCTTCGAGTTTTATCGATTGCGTAATTTTGCCGTCTTGTACGCCAACAATACGAAGCGGAGTCATGGTCGTCTTGGCGATAAATGATTCTGTCAATGGAGACGTAAAGTGCAGCTCGGAGATACCACCCAATATTCTGAATTGCCGTACCCAACTTTTATCCTTCAGCAAATAGGTGTCACCATTAGTACAAACGGCCAGAAGGCGACTAGATTTTGCGTGTATTAGTCCTTTCACCCTACTTCGTAAAGGTGCTTCGGTAACACGGTCTGAATCACTGACAGACAGGCGAGTATATCCGTTTTTGCTTTGGGTATTTTCTATTTTGTCTGAGGGCACGTAATAGAGATAGCCCTCTCGCGATAGTATGTATAAGCCGTCAGGCCCTAATGCCGCGATGCCAAGTGGTTCCGGTACGGTTATTTCGCAGATGAGATGCTCTGCCGCGGAATTTAAGCGACGAACGTACTCTAGTGAATATCGAATGTGAGACCTGATTCTTACTGGTAGATCCTTCTCTCGGAGTATGGTATTGAGAAATCCTGCTGATCGGTCAATCCATGTTGGATGGCTCGCGTCATAGAAAAATGATGAATATGGAGTGTCAGAAAACATATTGAGCAGCGTGAATAGATGAGCGACTACCGCTGTGTCAATCCAGACTTGATGAATTGGGTTGTCTTTTAGACCAATCAGATCTCCGGCATCACCCAGAAAACGACCTCCATATACATCAGCGTCGATTTTGTATGCACGATTGAGCGCGCTTAACGCATACGCGTCTGCGTCTCGTTCGTACTTGATACTGTCAGCCCGGCTCCTCTCGCCCGAGTCAAAGAAACCTCCATCATTGGCATGCAACTCTCGATGCCCAAGCTCGTGTAATATGATGAGATTTAGATATGAGCTCGTCACGGATTGAATCTCAGAGTCGCCCAATCCTCGAAATGTGTGCTTCAGACTACTCTGCCTGAATAGCTCGATGTCCAGAAAAATTGCGTCAAGTTCTGCGTCATATATAGCGTTTCCTCGTTGGCAAAAACTCCGAAGAATTGTCTTTTCGGTGTTGACGGTATACACATTCAATACGTCAGGTGACGGTGCTCCATTCAGCACAACTCTGGGAGGCTCTTTACAGGTCATGGAGAGCCATTCCAATCTCTCGATGAATGCATCTCGTTCCTGTTGGGAAAGGATGTCAAAGTGTCCGTTTTTCCAAGAAACATACACGTGTTGCAGTCGTCCGAACGCCGATGACCGGTCAGTTGCCAGCCATACAACTACGGCTATTAGAAACAGTGCCAATGTCAAACGCCCAAATAGGTAACTGTTGATTCGAATGTGCATAAGTCGGCATCCTTAATAGACTATCGAAATTCTCGGCATACCTAATGTGTAAAATATCCGACAAGCAATACAATCATGGTATTCGTATCTGGGAATACATAACAATATTATGTGTGATATCTTCAAATAGTTCGCAATTGGGAAAAACGTCTTAGTTTGCGATCTTGTGTTGGGAAAGTACGTATTTTGGGCGTGTGATAAGTCCCTTGGCGAGGCAATTAATTGTCCTGATGTGACTGAATGGATTCAGTGCTGAAAAATGTATCAAGGATGTAGTTGGAGTATATGTATGGTAGGCCGGTCGGCTTGAAGGCCGTTGGCGTATTTTGATATTTCCTCCAAAAATAGAAACGCCTCCCATCTTCCCTTCACCCCCCGGATGCTTCTTCATTTCCGTACTCCTTCGACCCCATTAAAATCACCTTGGGCTCACATTGCTCATTTCCCCCCTCATCCCACCTCGCCACACTAAACCCACCCCTCAAACTCCCACTCGCCCAACTCCCATCAACCCCCAACGCAATCATCCCCACCTGATGATGCTCCTTAAGTTCATAACTCTCCACCACCCGCCCTAACGCCGTCTTCACCGCCTCCAAAGGCCCCGCCCCTCCTCGCATACACTCCACACCGAAAAACGCCCCACACGTCCCCATCACCAACTCACCATTCCCCGTCGCCACCACCGCCCCATACTCCGGATGCACATACAACCCATGCCCCACAATCGGCGAGTCCCCCACCCGACCCGACATCTTAAACGCCAATCCCGATGTCGAACACGCACCGGCTAGCCTCCCCTCCCCATCCATCGCCAGCACCCCAACCGTATCATGATACTTATTATGCACCGCTGACTCGCTACCCGGATCCTCTTCAATCCCCGCCAACTCCTCAACATTCGCCGGCAACACCCACCTCCCGCCATCATCCCCACCATGCTCCCTCTCCCATTTCTCCCACCGCTTCCTCGCCTTCTCCGTCAACAACACCCTCTCCTCCATCCCCAACTTCCCGGCAAACCTTTCCGCTCCATCACCAGCCAGCAAAACATGATCCGTCTCCTCCATCACCTTCCGCGCAAGCTCCGTCACCCTCACGTACTTCCGCACATAACACACCGATCCGCACTCCGCAGGTGAAACCATCACGCTCGCATCAAGCGATACCTCCCCTGATTTATCCGGCAACCCCCCATACCCCACCGAATCCACACACTCATCCTCCTCCACCGCCGTCGCCCCCGCCACCACCGCATCCAGCGCACTCCCATCCTTCTCCAAAATCCCCCATCCCGCCTCCGTCGCCACCCCCCCAAACGACCACGTCGCCAATACAATCCGCTTAGACATAACCTCAATCCTCAATATCAGTTTCGCCACCCCTTCCCCACCGCACGAGGGTAGGCTACCAAAACAAAAAAAACCTCTCGCCAAACGCAAGAGGCTTTCGTGTTACCTATTCACTCATCCGCCCACTCACCCTCACTCCGACGCCTTCTCATCCATCAACTTCTTCACCGCCTTTTCAACACCACTTGCATGAAGCCCGATCGCCCGCACGATCCCCTTACGATCCACCACCGCATAGGTCGGGTACCATTGCAGGTTCCACGCCTTCGCCGTCTTCTTATTCTTGTCACGCGCCGATGGGTAGTTCACCTTATACTTCTTGCAGATCGCCTTCATCTTCTCCTGCCCCGATGAACTGCAAACACCAATCACCACCAACCCCTTCTTCTTATACTTCGAATACAACTTCACATTATGCGGAATCGCCCGCAAGCAAGGCCCGCACCACGTCGCCCAGATATCCACCACCACAATCTTGCCCTTCAGATCCGATACCTTGACCGAATCCTTATACCAATCCGAAAGATCAAGCAGCGGCATCTTCTTACCCTCAATCGCCGCCTGCTTCGCCTTCTGCTTGTCATTCGCCTTGTAATACCACGAATCCGGAAACTCCCGACCCTCCGCCGTACCACCCATCGTCAAAACCAAAGCCGTCAGTGCTACCAGTGATCTTTTCATGAGTATGTCCTTTCTTAGCCTCTATGTTGAATGATCGCGCCAAATTGCGATCCTGCATCCAACCTCTCTACCCCTATCTTATCACCCCCTGACCATCGTAGACGCCAAACCGTAACAATCTCGCCAATCCAACACCCCGATATCCCACTTACGCAAACCCAACCCTCATTCCGCCTCATTTTCCCCATACAATGCCTCCCACAACACCCCACGGAGCAACACCCTCATGGACTACCTCATCCCCGCCCTAATCGGCTTCGCCGTCGCCGCCCTCATCTTCATCCTCCTCCGATCCAAACTCTTCGGCCCTAACCTCCAGATCACCATACAGCAATCCATCGAAAAAATGCGCGCCGTCGGTGAACTCGTCGTCTTCAAAGTCGTCTCACGACAAATCGTCACCGCCGAAAAACACTCTTGGGGAGCCTTCGCCAAACAATGGCTCTCCGGTGTACTCTCCACCAAAAAAATGGCCATCATCATCGAGTACGGCGTCGACTTCAAATACGACCTCCGCGACCCCGCCTTCGACGCCCGGCAACAATCCGAAAACAACTATCAGCTCACCATGCCCCCTTGCCGATACGATATCTACGTCCGGGACATCCGCTTCTACGATGAACAGACCGCCCGCGTCCTCCCCTTCCTCCTCGGCAACATCGGCAGCGCAATAGGCGGCGGATTCTCCGAAGAGGAAAAAAACCAACTCCTCGAAGAAGCACGCACCCAGGCCAAACAACAGGCCGAAGAACTCGTCAAGGGATTCGAAGCCGAAGTCCAGGGCTCCGCACGCCGAACCATGGAATCCCTCGCACTCTCCTTCGGCGCCGAAAAAGTAGATGTCCAATTCTCAGACAACATCACCAAAGACCAGGAAACCACCCAATCCCCCAGACTCGCCGAAGTCGAAAAAGACAAACCGACGGCTTAACAAGCCGTCGGCATCCCCATTGTCCAAATACTACAGCGTCGGTTAAGGACTCTGTTCACAATTTCCCATGCTCGCAGGGTTGAAATAAAACTCTTCCTGTACAACCTTCCCATCCTCCACCACATAACGCCCCGCCTCGGACATCTGCATCCGGTTCCCCGAATTCTTCTCCGTCACATCAATCGCGAACAACACAATAAACTGGTTCCCATGCACATAGGGTCCGTCCACTTCGCATGAATGAACCTCGTTGTTCGCATACCACCAGTCCGTCTTCCCACGCACCGCCTCAAGACCCTCCATGCGCGCAGGCATCTGCTCGCACCCACAAGGCTCGATCGACACAATATTCTCCGAATAAAGCGTCTCCAGTGCCTCAACATTCTTACCCTCACGACACAATGCCACCAACTCATTCGCTACTTTCATCGTGTCCGGCGTCGCTATACCTTCCATAACTTGCTCCTTGAAAAGATGTTAGGTTTTTGTTCGTGCAATTCTACCCCGCACCAATCCCCGGGCAACCCCAACCCCGAAAAACAAATGTAAATTGATCAATACGACCCAAACACCCATCGCATCGAAGTACCGGAGTCCCGATTGCAGGCATTCTCCCATACCTGTCAATAAAAAATATCGCCGATTAATCCCCATCGTTCCTGATGCTGGCCCGTCGTAGATTCCAATAAGTACGGCGCGCAAATTCAAACGCCCACCACCTTCTCAAACTCCCATTCAAATCTCCCTCCATCTCCATACCCACCCATGCCTGCCAGACTCAGACCCACAATCTTGTTTGCCCCACGCGTCTCTTCCGGGGGCATGTGGGCCCGCCGCACAATCTCTCACAGGCTCCCCATCCTCCCATCCCTCGTTTCGGCTTCCGATTCGCCCTACCCGTCTCAATACAAAACCCCGGAGGCCGACCACTCGCCCTCCTTTCAACCCTGCTTCAAATAAAACACTCCACCTCCACCGCTCCCCCACCCACTCCCTCACTTCCCCTCCTTCC
>JANQQT010000096.1 GCA_028284925.1 Phycisphaeraceae bacterium
ATTGCGAAGGCTCCGACCTCGACTTGAACCTGCTCCTCAGCCGAAGACACTCAGCAACCAGGAGACCCCCGAAAAAAGGTCTCACGACAGAACGCATACAGAGAACTTGAGTACACGAATCTGTCTACTGGTTAGTCGGTTACAACACACTTGCGCTTTAGATGAATGAACGATGTTCTGCAGGTACTCTGGACTTGAATTTGGATATCGGAATCCTGGAAGATTCCAATTCGATTTTCCTTACCATCTCCCGTCTAGCAAATGCTCAATTGCCCACGCCACGCCCGCCTCATCCTGGTTTAACGTCACACGGTCGGATACGGCTATCACCGCTTCAATCGCGTTTCCCATTGCAATTCCACACCCGGCATTCTGGATCATGGTCAGGTCATTGATATGGTCCCCAATTGCTGCGACCTGATTGCCGGCCACACCTCGAATTTCCATCAGATTCAATAAGCCGCTCCACTTATCAACGCCTTTGGCAAAAATCTCCAGGATGTGAACATCATCCGATTCGCTTTGCGTCACAGCTCCAAAATGCTGCAAAAACACACGATCTGCAAATCGTTTCCGAATCATCTTTGCGGCGGGCTTCATGGAATTTTCCGGCCCAACCAGTCCCACACGCAAGACATGGTGCATGTCGCGTTTGTTTACACCATCGACGTATCGGACCTTCGCACCGATTTGCTCAAACCACCATTGTGTATTTTTTGACAACGGGGCACGTCCCACCACTAAATAATCATGATCCTCTTCCGTGGGGTCGGGCAATATCAGGACGGCATTGCGGTCCGGGTCGAGCGCCCGGGTAATCTCCATCGCCAACTGAGGTTCGATCACAGCACGATGAAATGTGCGATGTGTTTCCGGATCAACAACGTAGGCCCCGCTCGCGAGGACCAACGGCTCCCGATGACCCAGTGCCTCTATTGTCGGACGCGACTCAACCAACCCTCTCCCGGTACACAAAACGATATCCAATCCTGCTGCATGGGCACGTAAGACCGCTTCCACATTTTTGCGCGGAATATGGCCCTGCCGATCATAAAGCGTCCCGTCAATATCAATGGCAAGCATGCGATACTTCATTGTCTAAGCCATCAGCTTAGTCGCCGTGACTACACATATAAAACCCAGATGATCAAAGATCGAGTATCGCGATAATGAAATTGAACCCGCCTTACGCGGCTTGACGTGGAATATCGACGACCAACGCTGTCAGATCGTCGCGCTGATGAAGCGAACCGGCTTGACAATCCAGTCGCTGTCGAAGTTTATTCACCGCATCGCATGGGGTGCCGTGCCTTAGTTCGGAAAGTTCCCCAATGTAATCCCCATCCAACGGTTTCTTGGCGCAGCCAAATGCCGTTTCAAAACCATCCGAATAGATCACCAGACGGTCACCGGGATCAAGAGTGGTTTCAAGAAGATCAAAATTTTCCGATTCGAATATCCCCAATAGCGGGCCTTCGGGTTCGAGCTTTGTTGTTTCTTGCTCACTCTTGAATAAGAGGGGGGCGGGATGTCCGGCTCGTGCAAGCTGTAACTGCCGTGTTCGCATGTTGTACGTTCCGTAACAGGCCGTCGCAAACTGGACGCTCGTTGTCTGATTCTGCAACATTACGGCGTTTAGTTCGGCCAGCGCCTCGTCCGGCTGTACGATTTGTTTCTCGGCATTCCCCACAAACTGGGAAAGCAAGCGTTGCTTGATCAAGACGGTTACAAAGGCCGCCGGTACGCCATGTCCCACCGCATCTGCGACATAAAACCCGACATGATCCGCATCCAGTTGTCGTACATCGTAGATATCCCCGCTCACATATCCCGCCGGCCGGAACAGGACGTCAAAATTGACGCCGTCTAAGCTCGGCAACCTGTTCGGCATGAATTGCCTTTGAATCTTCGCCGCCATGCGCATTTCTTCATCGAGCTTATCGATCTGGCCCTGTAATCCATTCTGAAGCCGTCGGGTAACTGCCAATTCCAGCTTCAAGTGACGGACCATTCTCCCATGACAAAGCGAGGTTTGTAGGACGAGCTGAAGGGTTTCGGTATCCGCATTAATGGGAGCAATCGTGATTCCCTCGGTATAGGAATCGCCCGCAGCTTTCCTTTCATCCGGACGCGTTAGAAGGGTCGGAATATGCCAAGGCTCCAGAAGGTCAAGGGTTGAGTACATATTGGCCCGCGATGTTGCCGGTCCAACGAAGTACCACGCGGCGTCAATCGTGGCGTATTCTCCTTCAAGATCGACTAATTCTGATGGTTCGATAAAACGAAGATATGGCGGGCGTCCGTCTGTCCAACCTGAGATAACCGATTCTACAAACGCTTTTCCTGCGCTAAAGTCTTGGGGTTCGCAAATGAGTAATAATTGCCCGGGAATCATGGTTCAGCACGCCTCTATGGAGTGTCATCGCTTGTTTTCCTTTTCGACTGCCTCAGCCATCGCCTTAAGCTGTTTAATTGGAATTTCAATTTTTGAACCAACCTTCAGGCCCAATTCCTTGGCTCGACCCGCTGCAAGCTCTATGGTGATCAATGCGCGGCCACCGCTCCTGCAGGCCTCAATCTCGGATTCCTTAGCGTCCTTTTTGGGTGGTTGCAGTGTGTGGATCGAAACGACATATCCCAGTCCATCCACAAAAATAATGTCCAAAGGGATCAGGCAGTCCTTCATCCAGAACCTTCGGTGCTCCATTCGTGGGAATGCAAACAGCATTCCTTCGTTCTTACCCAGGGATGTACGCCCGCCCATTCCCCTGGTTATTTCCTCAGGCGTTACCATTACCTCTAACCTGAATTTCGCGCCCTGGATCTTTCCGTTGACATATTTCTCCTTTTTCACGCCGCATCCCGGGATCGAAGCCAGAATACAGCATGCCCATGCCGCGTAAATCCAGATTGGTGTCGATAACTTCATTGTGTGTGCCTATTTAGAGTGGGGGTAAGGAGGTATGCCTGATTTTTGGGGTGCGCCAATCCCTTATCGACCATTTCGCATGAGATCCGGGACCAAGAGGGCCGTCGAACGTGTACGGCTTTTGTTTACGGGCGTATCATACACGCCTCATGAATCATGAATCAGATACAAATTCAGTTAATCCCCGTTTTCGCCCTAGAATCGCGGCTCTGATTTCGGGTGGCGGACGTACGGTTCTCAATATGGCGGACGCTGTCGATCGGGGTGATCTGGATGCGGAATTGGCGTTGGTCGTCAGTTCCCGCCTCAATGCTCCGGGTGTGGAACGATGTCGCGCTCGCGGCATGCGTACGGAAGTTGTCTCTCGCAAGGAATATGACTCGGTCGAGAGCTTTTCCGCGTCAATATGGGCTCATATTCGAGAATCCGGCGCGAATCTGGTCTGTTTGAGCGGTTTCCTGTCACTTTTGACCATTCCGGATGACTTCGATCATCGGGTATTGAACATTCACCCGGCATTGTTGCCGAAATTCGGGGGTAAGGGCATGTATGGCAAACATGTCCATCAGGCAGTGATTGACGCTGGTGAGGTAGAATCGGGGTGTACGGTGCACTATGCCAATGCCGTTTACGACTCAGGGCAGATCATTCTTCAGAAAAGGTGCCCTGTTTTGCCGGGTGACACGTCGGACACGCTGGCTGCACGGGTATTTGAGCTGGAATGCGAGGCCTATCCCGAGGCGATTCGACAGGTTTCCGGGACGGTTTGACTGTAAAACCTCTGATTTTTGAATGAAAAACGGGTTGCGTTTTGCGCTGTGATGGATTAGATTAGTGGAGCAGGCGAAAGAGTGGCCGTCTCAGTCAACGGGACGGCCTGGAGACTGGTGGTCGAGCATTTCTTAATCGTCGATGACTCGACACCGAGTGAGGAATTCGTTAAACAAGAGGACCTGATGATCAATAAGATGCACTGAAATGTTATTTTGCAGGCACTGACATCTGTATATCTGTGGCTGAATAATCGAAAAGAACACCTGCATCACCGAACAAGTCAATATCCGAGCTTGCGATAATCGGCCTCCTCGGCTTTGCGGTGGTTAACACCGTTTGACGATGTCGCGACCAATCTCACTTTTTCACAACGAGAGAAAGCAGGATAAGCTCGGAAATGCAAGAAACCGCCCAGCCAGGAGGCGGTTTCTTGTTTTTACAGAGACCGGTTATTGCTCTCTGGGGCCATTTGGCATTGTTGAACGTACTGAGAGCAGAGTTTCATTAGGCTCGCTGAGGTCTCTTTCGAGAATGGGTAAGTTCATTCCGGAGATGTGCATTGTGTTTAGGGGGGAATGCATTTTCTTCCGGCGGGTGATGGTGCTAATGTATGCGGCTGTGACGCCGATAGTTATCTCCATGGACTGGCTTAATCAACATCGGGACCATTTTGAGGGTCTGCGCGTATTGGTTTCGGGAGCGGCGGGTTTTATCGGATCACATCTGACCGAGGCATTGACGGGGCTGGGGGCGCATGTTGTGGCGTACGACAATCTTGCAGGCGGGAATTGGGCCAATATCGCCCATCTGGACCAGAGCAAGATCACACCAATTGAAGCGGATATTCGGGATGCGGAGGCCGTCGAGTCGGCCTGCCAGGGGTGTCGATACGTTTTCCATCATGCGGCGCTGGCTTCCGTGCCTCAAAGTGTCGAAGAGCCGGTTGAGTTTCACTCGGTGAATGTCATGGGGACGGTGGTTCTGCTGGATGGCGCACGGAAGGCGGGAGTCGAACGTGTGATGTATGCCGGATCTTCGTCGGCGTACGGTGACCCTCCGGACGACGATCCACGCAAGGAGGCGGATGCGTTTCTTCCGGCAAGTCCGTATGCGGCATCCAAACTGGCGGGGGAGCACGCATTGCACGCTTTTGCCCAGAGTTATGATCTGGATACCGCGGTGGTGAGGTATTTCAATATTTTCGGTCCGCGCCAGGACCCGAAATCGGCTTATGCCGCTGTCATCGCGGCTTTTGCGCAGCAACTGCATCGTGGGAAGGTGGCCCGGATTTATGGGGATGGTGAGCAGACACGTGATTTCACGTATGTGGCGAATTCCGTTCATGCGAATCTGCTGGCGGCATCGCATCCGGAGCGTGTTGGGGGGCGATCGTTCAATATTGCGACGGGGCGTCGAATTTCGGTGAACCTGCTGTATGAACGGATGGCGGAGATGTTTGGTCGGAGCGATTTGAGGCCGGAATACCTTCCGGATCGGGCAGGGGATGTGAAGCATTCGCTGGCTGATATTTCACTGGCGCGGCAAGTGTTGGGATTTGAGCCGCAGGTGGATTTTGAGACGGGAATCGAAGCTACGGTGGCGTGGTACCGTGAGAATCTCACCGCTTGAGTGGTCGGAATCACCGGCGAAACAAGTCGTTTTTTTCTTGAGTTCTGGGCTTCTTTTCCGGTTTGGAGATTGATGTTTGAGGATTTGACGCATGGGAATGCGTGCGGCGAATCAAGAATGACCGATGCAATAAGTGTGAACTGTATGGGGTTGGGATTCGTGATATGCTGTGGTCCTATTGGTTAAGCGGGACCGGCGAATGCATCGTGGGTTGAAATGCGGAGAGTGAATTCCGGGGGTGTTGGATTTGAATCCTTGAATCAGGTGGTTGGACTTATGAAACGATTGGCGGCAAGGTTGGTGATGTTGGTGATGTTGGCGGGGCTGTTTGTGGCCGGTTTTCGGGGTGGTGTTGGCGTGCGAGAGGTGAGAGCGCAGAAAGCAGAAGGGGAGGGGGCCGGCGGGAAAGAAGAAATGGGGGTCAAGGAGAGGCAGGCGCGGTTGCGGGATGGGATGTGGAAGTTACGGGATAATCGGGGGAAGTTGGCATTGGAGCGATTCCGGGAAATCATTGAGAAATCACCGAAAAACAGCCTTGCGTATCACGTGGCATCGGTTCTTTCGAACCAGATGAATGGAGGGTTTGCCAAGCGACAGGCGGGGTTTTTGAAGCGAAAAATCGTGGATACGGTGGTGCTGGTAAAGGATGAGGTGAGTTTGCTGGAAGCGATTGCAGCGTGGCCGGCAGATCGGTTCTGGCCGGTGTTGATAGAGGATGAATGGTATGCGCCGCTGTTTGTTGAGGCGTTTAAGCCGCGGAAGGTGGTGAGGTGGCGTTCGAAGAATACGGCGACGAATGCGTTGGGGCGGGGTGTGCGGGAATTGAAGGTGGTTGCAAAATTGGCGGAGTTGATTAAAGCTCATAATAAGCGATTTACGCGGATAAAAAAGGAGGTTATGCCTCCACCGGGATTGGTAGTGGTCGATTCGAAATCGGGGTTGCGGGCGGGTGGGTTTGCGTTGGCGGTGGGGCGGTTTCAGCCGATCATGGTGCTGCCAACGACGGATGATGGGAAGAAGGTTGTGGAGAAGGCGTATGTGGATCAATTGAATGAGTATGTGGCGAAAGCGGCGTTGAAGTTGAAATTGTTCCGGACGGAACAGTGGTGTGCGATTACACTGGCGGGTCGTTATGCTTTGAAATACAAGGACTTAAAGATATCGAAGGCACCGCTGGCGGTGGATGATGCTCTGGCGCGGGACTCGCGCCGTCTGAGGCTGGGGGTGGTTGGGCGATTGTTTGGGACGTCGGTGCAGGGGGTGTATCAGGCGATGTGCTCGATGTTCCTGCAGCCTAAGGATGCGCTGTTATTCAACACATATTGGTATGACGCGAAGAAGTCGAAGAGGTTTGGAGGATTTGCGGATTATCACATGACGTGGGCGGCGCGGAATTTTGGGAAGCAGTGGAAGGTGACGTTGTATCAGAATCACACGGCGAAGATCGATCAGTTTCGTAAAGCTGTGCAGGGTAAGAACTTAGGGGCGCATGATGTGTTCTGGGTGAACTCAAGCGGTGGTTCGCGGGATCTGAGTATTTCCGGGACCAAGATCGAGGGGGATGACATTCCGGTGGGGAAGGCGAGGCTGTTTAATGTGGTGGCGAGTTTCAGTTCGACGGACCCGTGGAATGAGGGGACGATCTGTGCGCGGGCGCTGGCGGGTGGGGCGTGGTGGTATTATGGGTCGACGCAGGAGCCTTATTTGACGGGTTTTGTGCAGTCAACGGTGTTTTCGCTGCGTGCGGGGGTTGGGACGCCGCTCGCGTTTGCGGCGCGGCATGTGCCGGGTCACCCGATGTATAAGCCCTGGAAGCTGGCGTTGATTGGGGATCCGCTGTTTGCGATGCGTAAGAAGGTGGCGGAGCGGGTTGAGGAGGGATTGGGGCTGAAAGGGGAGGTTGAGGTAAAAAAGGGTGCGAAGGTGGATGGGGGGATGGGAGCGAAGCTGGGTCATGCGTTGCTGGTGGGGGATGATGAGCATAAGTTGTTGATTGCCAAGGCTTTACTGTTGGGTGGAGCGAAGGTGAAGGCGACGGCTGGGGAGTATGCGCAGGCGGTGCGGGTGGTGGCGCAGGCGGAGGGGCAGGGGGCGGTGGCAAACTTGCCGTATAAGCTGGCGGGGCGGCATCTGGTGGGGGGGATGATT
>JANQQT010000113.1 GCA_028284925.1 Phycisphaeraceae bacterium
ATTCACTTGCCCTGCCGTTACTCCCGAATTTCACCTGAGGCCGACCCGCCGCCGAGGTATCCGACTTCGTCCCCCGCAAACTCGCATGCACTTCCTGACAACCCGTCTTCATCACCAGGTCCCTTACCGTAAACCGATTCACTCCACCGGCAGGTAATATCCCGATCCGCTCTCCCCCACGCTCCACCAACTCCGTAATCTTCGCCATCCCGTTATAAACATTCGCCTCCTGCCCCGATGTCATCACCCGCGTCACACCCAGCTCCGCAAGCTGCTCCAGCGCAATCCACGCATCAGGCGTCAAGTCAAAAGCACGATGAAACACCGTATCACGATCACCAATCTGACGCACCAACTGCTGGCAACGCGCAAACGCGATCGATCCATTCTCCTTTAACACTCCAAATGCAATGCCGTCCGCTCCATACTCCAACGCCAAATCAATATCACGCTGGATCACCGTCAGGTCCGCCTCCGAATAACAGAACCCTCCCGGACGAGGCCGAATCATCACCACAATCGGCACATCCACCGCCGCCCGCACTTCAATCAGCGTCCCCATACTCGGCGTCAGTCCCCCCACTTCCAACGCACTATTCAACTCAAGCCGATCCGCTCCGCCCTCCACGGCTGCCAACGCATCATCCAGCGTCGCTACACAAACTTCCAGCCCCACCTTCAGATCAGTACGTCCGATCTTCATATCCTTGCTCCAAACAGCCTCACCTTAACGTCATACACATATCTGTGGCTGAATTAACGTCTCGCTCACCATTCAGCTCGCGCCTCACCTGCATTTCTAGGTAGATCACTCCCCTCGCACCACCCGACTCTAACCGCCCTAACACGTTTCACACATTCTCCCCTCAAAAAAGCTTCTCCAACCTAAAAATCGGGCTGGAATCACGCCCGGCTCAACCCCGCCAGGCCTCTCCTTCAAGATGCTCCCGCCCGTGCGGTCGATCCAGATCCAGCTCCGGCCCGGCCGGCACAACCCCCGTCGCGTTGATCATCGTGTGCGATCGATAATAGTGATCCTTGATGTGCTTGAAATCCGTCGTCTCCGCTACCCCCGCTATCTGGTACAGCTCACGCAAGTACCCCGATAGATTCTCGTAATCCGCGATACGTTTCTTGTTGCACTTAAAGTGCCCCACATAAACCGCATCAAATCTCACCAGTGTCGTAAACAAACGCCAGTCCGCCTCCGTCAAACGCGATCCCGCCAGATACCTTCGCTTGCCCAGGTCAACATCAAGCTGGTCCAACGCGTCAAACAACGCCGTATACCCCTCCTCATACGCCTCCTGCGTCGTCGCAAAGCCCGCCCGGTATACCCCGTTGTTGACATTCTCATAAACAAATGCATTGACCCGATCAATCTCCTCCCGCAACTCTTCGGGATAAAAGTCGATCGACGCGTCCACACCCTCAAGCGAATCAAACGTCGAGTTAAACACCCGGATGATCTCCGAGGATTCATTGCAAACGATCTGCTGCGACTTCTTGTCATACAGCACCGGAACCGTCACCCGCCCCGTATAGTTCGCCTTCGATTGCGTATAAACCTGGTGCATATAGGAAAACCCATTCACCCGATCCCCCGTCACACCCTCAGCCGTCGCATCCTCAGGCGTTCGCAACTCCCATCCATGCTCGCCCATCAGTGGGTCCACCACCGACACATCAATATGCCTATCCAGCCCCTTCAACTTATGAAAGATTAACGTCCGATGCGCCCACGGACACGCCAGCGAGATATACAAATGGTATCGTCCCGACTCCACACCAAATTCACTATCGCTCTTCCCAATCGCGTCACAACGAAACTGAGCCGCCTCACGCACAAAACGACCCGAGTTCTTCTTCGTCTCATACCACTCATCACGCCATACGCCGTCAACCAGAAGTCCCACAGCAACACCTCGCCTTTCAAAGCACGTTCAACTCAACCGACCTATTCAAAATAACAACGCCCTTTGGATGCACCAACTTAGTCCGCGTTACTCGAACCTCTCCCAGCCCGCCTTTTTTCCTTCACCTCCACCACATCCCACGCTAGCCCAACCTTCTCCAACAACTTGATCACATAATAAGTCACATCAATCTCCCACCATCGCCGCTGCACCGTCGCCGCGGGCGGATCATAATGATGATTGTTATGCCACCCCTCACCCACCGTCACCAGAGCAACCAGCCAGTTATTCTTGCTGTTCTCACCCGTCTCATAATTCCGGTAACCAAACATATGCGTTAACGAATTCACACTCCAAACCACATGCCAACCCACCACCGTCCTCACAATCACCCCCCATACCACCATCCCCCCCGCAAACCACATCGCCTCACTCCCCATCCCGTAAATCAACCACCCAATCCCCAGGCTCAACAAAAACCACACCACCACATGAACACCATAAATCGCCGTCGGCAACCACGGCAATTTCTCCAGCTTCATATAAAACGGGTCAGACAAAATATCCTTCGCATATTTCTGATAGACCGCAATCGAACGCATCCCCGGATTCTTCATCATCAACCATCCCATATGGGACCAGACAAAATTCACCAGCGGACTATGCGGGTCCTCCCGATCATCCGAATGATTGTGATGCATCCGATGCGTCGCAACCCACTTGCCAGGCGAATCCTGCAAATGACATATCGCCGTCAACACAAAACACCGCTCCAGCCACTTCGGAACCTTCAGCGATCGATGCGACAACAACCGGTGATAACCCAACGCAATCCCAAACCCGCCAAAAAAATGCAACGCCACCACCATCACCACCACCCCCGTCCAACTGAAAAACCCCGGCACAAACGCTAGCCCCACCAGCAAATGCATAAACACAATCGGCCCCGCATACCCCCAGTTCACCCCACCCCGCTTAACCCCGCCCGGCAACGCCAGCCGATCTTTCCCCGCATCCGTCAATGCACCCACCCCCATGCCATCATGATCCGCTCCCTCCCCATCCACTTCTTTGGCAGCGACATCATCCACCCTCACCTCCACCGCCGATTCCACCCCGTACTCTGCCCGCAACACGCCTCCCCCCTCAACATCCTCATGCTCCGCAATCCCTTCAACATCACTTCGATCCATAGTCACCAATTCCTATGCGTCACCAAACCGTACCCTACACACCCGCCCCAAAATGTGGCACCCAATTCTACGCCCATCGCCGGCCCCGCTCACCCGCTGCCCAATGATTCGAATATGAACCTCGAACAGCCTAATACGCAACCAGTCAACCACCCACACTTAATGACGGACGGCCGTATAAAAAACCTATTATCAATCAATTCGCCCACCCCCCTTGGAAATGCCCACTCGCTCCCATCACCCCATTTAAGACTTATTGCACCACCGGCACACGCCGCATCCCATTCACCGCAATATACCCCTCCGAGGTCACCAGCAAATGGTCCTCCTTCTGCAGACGACCATAATCAACCCCATTGATCAGCAACCGATCTCCCTTGATGCGCACATCAATCTCACCCATCCGATACTTCAATTCATCCTCCGACAGCTCACCCCGAATCATCTCGCCGTTAGACCGAATCGAGTAATACACCCCGTTAAACTCACTCTCCACCGATCGCCGCACATCCGCACTGCAACCCACCAGCGATGCCCCCATGACCAGCCCCACCAAAAACAACGTCAATCTGAAAATCCTGTCCATAACGAATTTCTCCATCCCCCCGGAAGTTATTCCCGCCTACTCTCGCAGGTCTTCCCGCATGTCGCCAAAGGCGCTCCTGAATCACCCATCCAAACTGCTCCGCCACACGTATCATTTTACCACCATTTCCACTCCCCGCACAACCCATTTCCAATCCCTACAACACTCGCCTTTGATATTCCTCGCACTTAAAATACCACAAGGTCGAAAACATGAGCCAACAAGCAAACCAATCCCGCGCCCCATCCCTTCCCTTCATGGTCCACACCGGCGTTCGAGATTGTGTCATCGCGACCATCCTGTTCGTAGGCTCCTTCATCCTCGCCTGGAATTTCGCCACACCCCTCTTCCACGCATTCCGTACCTATTCCTGGTCCCCCACGCCGGCCAAAGTCTATGTTCCCGCGCCCGATCTCACCTATACCTACCAAGTCGACAACAAAAATCTTGCCTCCACCCAAATCCAAGTCGACGGCCCCATCTCCCTCAACGCCCGCCCGCTACACGCCTCCTACAAAGACCTCACCAGGAACCAGTCCATCACCGCCTACGTCAATCCCAACGACCCCACCCAGGCCGTCCTTGCCACCGGCCCAACCTCCTCCCTAATCGTCCTCAACACCCTACCCATCTTTCCCTTCCTCATCAGTCTCATCATCTACAGGGCAACCCAAAAACGATCGCAAGCCAACAACAACTCAAACGCCGATCTTGTGGACGGCGATTTAATCATCGATTGCCTCGACAACGATGATGACGATGACTAACCCCGTTCATCCAATTCTCCTTTACACAACGTTCACTTTTTCACGACCTACCACCTTGCCGCCCTCCCATCCCTGCCTAAACTTCCCTCATGAAACGCTCCCGAATCATGTGGATCGAAAACAAGGGCGAGGAATTTAATACCGCCGTCGCCGGTCCCGCGCGCATCGGACGCGTTACGACATCCAAGTCCGGCAAATCTTTTTACTACCGTGGTCAACTCTACCAGTCGTTGAAAGGCAGAGGAAATTTTTCAAACTACATCAACGTCGAAACGCAGGAATGTTTCTGGATCTCCGGTTGCCGCAAAGACGGCCGGGATGCCCTCTACAACACCGATGTACAAATCGACCCCGATGTCCAATACGAATACTGGACCCAAATCCGTAATCAGCCCCAAAACGCCCATATCGCCTCATATCGCGCCAACGGCAAGTACTAATCCAAAGCCCGATCCCCCCTCCAGCCTGCAAATAAGTGGCTATAACCTGTCAATTGCCATTGACACCAGACCCGCCTATAGGTTATTCTGAATACTCCAGTGTGCTTTCTCACAAGGCAGATCGATGAAACGCCATACCAACATTTCAATCCTACTCCTTGCCGTCGCATGTCTTTTCCTCTCGTCCACCCTCGCCTCCGCCGCCTCATTCACGCCCCTCGGCTTCCTCACCGGCGCCACCCACTCCGATGCACGCGGAATCTCCGCAGACGGCTCCACCGTCGTCGGCTTCAGCAACACCGCCACAGGACCGCAAGCTTTCTACTGGAACTCCTCCTCCGGCATGAACGCCATCGGCGATCTCCTCGGAGCACCCAACGGCTCAAGAGCTCTCGGCGCATCCTCCAACGGCGCAACCATCGTCGGAAACGGCAATACCAATATCAGTGGCTCCACCGCCGAAGCATTCTCCTTCACACAACTTGGTGGCATCACCTCCGTCGCTGGACCATCGCTCAAATTCGCACTCGACATCTCCAACGATGCCTCCACCATCGTCGGACAAACATCAACCAACATCGCCTACCACCGAGCTGGCGGTCTCACCACCACAATCAGCCCGCTCTCTGGAGGCACGACCAGTCAGGCCACCGGCGTCTCCGCTGACGGCTCAGTGGTCGTCGGCACATCGGTCGGTATTGGTGCCAACGATGCCTTTTTGTGGACAACTTCCTCGGTCTCCGCCACCCCACTCGGCGGCTCCAACAGCTCCGCCAGCGCAATCTCCTCAGACGCCTCCACCATCGTCGGACGATCTTCCAATCTAGCATTCAGATACGATGTCGGCGCCACCACCATGACTTCCCTCGGTGACCTCCCCGGCGGATTCGGTCAATCCAACGCCAGGGATGTCTCCGCAGACGGTTCGGTAATCGTGGGCCAGGGATCAAGCACCTCCGGCTTCCCTCTCGCTGCATTCATCTGGGACCAGACCAACGGCATGCAAAATCTCAAAACACTCCTCGAAACAACACACGGCCTGGACCTCACCGGCTGGAACCTCATCGAAGCAAACGCCGTCTCCGACAACGGTCTCATCATCACAGGTACTGCCCTCAATCCCTCATTTCGTACTGAAGCCTTCCTTGTAGACCTCACCCCCATCCCTACACCGCTCGCCGTTACCGCAGGCCTCCTCACCTTCCTCCTCCTCGCCGTCAGACGCCCTTACACAGCCTGTAAACACACCGCCTGATCTTTTTCGACCCCTCTCCAAAACACCACTGGTTCTCACCCCCCACCAAACAGCCGATGCACGTCCCGCACCCTCTCGCGGTTCACCATCTGAGGCACGCTTATTACCCTCAGGTAATGTCCCTTTACGATCCACGCCCCCTCGCAAGCAAAGTCCACGCCATTAATTCCCGCCTCTTCCACACGCCTCAACAAATCATGAAACTTCGCAAATGCCGCCCGATCCTTCTGACCAATCATCCAGTCAATCCGAACGCCTCGCGTCATCCGGTCACCCTCCACCACCATAAACCCCCTCCCGATCACCGCATCCATCTGAACCCGAAACTGCAACCGAACCTTCTTCACCTCACCCTTCACCTCCACCTTTGGCTCGCTGGGTCGAATATCATCCAATCTTAACACCCGCCACAATATCGCCTTCTTGGTACTTACCTGATAAATCTTGATCCGCCCGTCACCCTCCGCCACCGTCTTGAATACCTTACGTGGTCCAAACACCGTCAACCCCGTCTTCACACCCGCCGCATCCGCCGTCGCCTTCACTTCCTTATCCTCAATCTGCTTGACGGTCTTCGTCTTGACATCCAGCTTCCAGCTCATCTCCTTCGTGACCATCCGCTTGGTCCTCGACACCACGCGTAATTTCAGAACCTTCTTCTCCCCATTCCACCACATGCCCTGTCCCTTCGCATCATCCCCAAGCCACCACCCCGTTGCCATGGCCCTCAGGTCCGTTTTCGCCAACACCGCCGCCCGCGCCGGCTCCTTCTCATCCCACAAAAGCAACTCGCCCGATTCGTTCAAACTTACCCAATTTCTTTCGTTCCCCCGGCCCACATACGTCGCGACCACCACCGTATCATCCGCATTGCCCTCGCCGCCCTGCGCAAAATTCACACGAGACCTACGCGCAAAAACCACACGAGGCTTACGGTCCCCCAATCGCCACAATCCCAGTTTTGCGATCGGCCGCCTCCGCTTCCATCGCTCCCTCGGCTCCTCATAATATCCCATCGCAAACATCGGCCCACGCTTCCCAACACCGGGCCAGTCCCCAAACGCAATCGGCGCCACAGCCGACTTCACAATTCGTCTCTCACCCGTCAACAAATCCCACTGCGCAACCCACGCCCCCCAATCCGTCCCCGGCCGGTTCATCGCCGCTCGATAATATCCCGCCATCAACTTCTGCCCATCCGAACTGAACGCCAGCCCCACAACCTTCAATTTTTGCCGATACTTTCCTCCCCCATGCGCATCTCCCTTCTCTCCGCCTATCGAGTCCCCCCACGCCACCCGCTTGGTCTCGTTTTTCTTCTTGACGACCTTGGCTTCCCCGCCTTCCGTCACCCGCTCTCCAGACACCCCGCTTATACCGCCAAGCCCAAACATCAATACCAATGTCATCCAATATGTTTTCTGCATATTCTTCATAACGCTTAATTCTATTCGTGCCGCAAACCCCGGCCGTAACACTTTTGTAAGCCGTTACTTGTTCATTCGGAGAGAATAATAATTTCAGACTTGGTGTGTCAAGTTAAAATTAAGCCCGGACGCCTTCGTCCGGCGCACGCCGTGGAGATGGAAATATCACCCGCATCAAAAAACCCGCTAACCAACAGGCGGATTCTCACCAGGGATCTGCACCAACAATTCGTTTCTCACCCTATCCCCAAAATTATCCTTGCACTCCTCCTTCTCTTCAATTAAAGTTCATCCTGACATCACGATACCCTGAGAAATTCGAGAAAAACGATGAAAAAGAACACTCCGCCCCGGTCCCGTTTCCTCCACTTTCTGACATTCCTGACAATCCTCTCCTCCTGTTCGACGTTCGGATACGCCAAGACACTGTTGTACGTCAATACCTACGCCTTTGGCGACGCTTTGTCGCATATCATCAGTGTCGATCCCGAAAATGGCAGGATGAAAACGCTGGCTTCCGTTCCCTTTAGTGGCCGGGATCTCGCAGTCGACTCAGAAAACGGCGTCATGTTTTTCTCGACAAATGGGAAGGTGTACACAAGTGATTTATGGGGGAATAACCTTAGATCCATTTCCGATGGCTATTTCGACTTGGGATTAGGGAACAGGTATCACGATCTTGAAGTCGATCCCATCAATCAGAAAATCTACTTCAAATCAGACGATAATGTTGTGAGCCGGGCAAACTACGACGGTAGCAAACCTGAAATGGTATTTAGTCATCCCGATGATTCTCCGGAAAGGATCGGCCCGTTTGAACTGCATCTGTCGTCCAACAGCATCTATTTCGCCGAGACATCCCTGCTTGACAGAATTCGACGCTTCGATCTGCAGACACGGGATATCAACTCAGTCATCTGGTATGACGACAACATACATATTCGTGACCTCCATATCGCGAGTGGGCAGCTCTATTGGGGCGGGATACTCTTTAACCAGGAAACCGATACATTCATTCAACGCGCCGACCTTGATGGGGATGAGCACGAGACCATCATCGACGACTTGTTTGCGTGGGGATTGAACGTGGATGAAATAACCCAAAAAGTTTACTGGACGACCCCTCGCATCCTGGAAAACGGCGAATCGGATGTCAACCAGCACGACCTCTACGAATCAAATCTCGATGGATCGCAGATCCGTGTAATCGCCGCTTTCGAGCCGGGCATAAGTCCTCGGATGATCCACGTCGTCACCATCCCTGAGCCGGCCTCCATTACCCTCACGTTCTTCACACTTACCCTCCTCACCCTCCGCCGATCACCCCGCACACGCATCATCGAACTACGACAATAAAAAACTTGACAACTCTGTCTCTCTTTTCTTACTTCCAACAATCATTTTTCTCACCCCTCCTTCTTTTGGCCATCCCCTCTCCCACATGCGGAAATGGCCAAAAGAAAGAGGGATGAAAAAAACATGCTCGAATCTTCTTGGCACGGCAAAACAACACACGCTGGCGCGCACAACCCATTCATTGCACCAATTTCTCTCACATGGATTTTCAGCCCCCCCCCGGAATAAAAAAACTTGACAATTCGGTGTATCTAAAAACGAAGTGCCTGTGCGCAAAACAAGTGCGCCGGAAAAACGTGAATCGCCTAATCCACTGATTCACAAGCGCTTATAAGCATTATTGCCCCCTCGCCGGCTAACCCCAGTTCCGGGGGGTATCGCGCACAATTACGTCGTTATTCCGCCTAAAAACACTCAAAAATGACGCATTTCGCGCGTTTTGGCCTCAAAATTTCCCCGAATTTTAGTCTTTCACCCCCTTTCCCACACCGTTTTCTTCCCATTTTTGCGACAACAACTCCGATTACACCAGCCTCCTCCCCTCTCGTCTTTTCACCAGTTATCCATGTTTTCCTCTCGATTTTCGCTTTGGCTAACCATAATTTTTCGCTCCAAATCCCTCATTTTCACCCTGTAATGCATGATTCTCCGTTGCCTTCAAAGAATGATCCGAAAATTCTCAAAGATATAAGTCCCTGATTTATTTAGCCTTATTTCGTTCATTTCTGTTGGGGTTGAAAATTCTTGTGTGTGACCCTTGACCAGTCAGGCAATAGGAGTATAATTGGGGCAGAAGTAAGCGGGTGGGCTTAAATTCGGCTTTTGGACCCCGGAAGGGTGGTAAGCTCCAGTCCTGGACTTACCACCCTGTTTTTTTGTGCTCACATCATTCGGACCTACCGGATTTGTTCAATGTGATCTGATACCTGACATGCACACATGGCCAAGATCATTGATATTGACGCAAAAACATGGTTTTTCGCCTCTGTTACTTCTCGGGTGTACTTAACTCCCTCGACCATTAAATAAAAAATCCAGTAGCCCACAGGTCCCTCAAATCAGCCCTCACGATACCATAACGCACTTTCCGTCTCTATTTCCACCGATGCCTGCATAGCATCCTCCTGCTTTCACGCCAATGCGGGGAATAGGCAAAAACATATATTTTGAATGTCTGGCGACCGACCAACGCCACTATTTTGGATGGTCAGCCTTGCCCTTTCCTGTTCGGTCTCGAGACTACGTCGGGCACACTACTCAATCGTCGTAAGTCCTTCTCTGATAGCGATTTTCGTTAATTCTGCCACGGAATGCGCATCCAGTTTACCCATGATGTGCTGCCGGTGCGTCTCGATCGTCTTGATGCTCAGCCCCAAGCCATCCGCGATCTCACGCGTGGATTGGCCATTCGCCATCATCCGCAGAACCTCCCGCTGCCGCACCGTCAGGGCGTCCATCGGCCGATTGTGCACGCCGCTCCGCTGAGCCAGATAATCCTCAATCAAAATGCCGCAAACCTGAGGGCTGAGGTACATATGCCCGGCTTCAACCGCCGAGATCGCGTGTTTCAACTCCTCAAACGCGCATTCCTTCAAAACATATCCCTGACTCCCCGCCTCAAACACACTCGCCATAAACCGCGCATCCTTGTGCATCGACAGCGTGATCACCTTCACACCCGGCATCTGCGCCTTTATTTGCCGTATCGTCTCAACGCCGTTCATCTCAGGCATATTGATATCTACGATGACCACATCCGGCTGATGCTCCATCGTCAGTCGAACCGCCTGATGCCCGTCGTCTGCCTCCGCAACCACTTCCAGCCCGTCAATATCCCGCAACAGGCTCGCAAATCCGCTTCGCACCATCGCATGGTCATCAACCAGAATGATTCTTGTAGTCATTACAAATTCCTATATGAAAAGCACTTACAACATGTCGGCCGCCACAGGCCCGACACCGGTCACACCTAATTACGTTCCACGAGATGGCGGATATTGCAGGGTGACGCTCGCAACCGTTCCCCGTTCTTCATCGCGAACGACCTCAAGCTTCCCCCCGAATTGACGCAATCGCTCTCGAATATTCAAGAGTCCGTACCCTCCCTTCGCACCCCCCGAGTTCCTGCGCTCCGCCAGATCAAACCCGACCCCGTCGTCGCGTATGGAAATACGCAAATGATCCCCCTCTCGGCCTACGGATATGCTTATAGATGCTGCCTTGGCATGCTTGGTGACATTGATCAGCAGTTCGCGTATTGCCTGATATAGTAAGGTTCGCAGATCATCCGGCAGGTCCCTTACCTCCCCATCATCCTGGAATTCGATCGCCAGACCGCACCTGTCCTGCATTTGGTCAATCAGCTCCTGGACCGTAGCAGTCAATCCCTGCTCGAAAAGCGACGGAGGACTCAGGTCAAATGCAAGGGTTCGCGTTTGTTCTATGACTTCACTGATGGTTTGTACTACTTCCTTCGCTTGAGCGCAAGTCTTTGGCTCATCGGTATTTGCGATCATGGCGCTAACTTGCATTTTGGCCAGGGCCAGCATCTGAACGATGTGATCGTGGAGACCGGAGGCGATACGACGCCGTTCATCCTGCTCGGCCTGGGCGATCTGAGACGCCAGCGATCGCAGTTCCTCCTGATATTCCATGACTTTTCGCTCGGCGACCTTAAATTGGGTCACATCGCGTACTATCACCACGGCCCCCTGGTTTTCCTCGTCCGTCGAGCTGATCGGTCGGGCGCTTACATTGAGCCAGATACCCTCAGATCCCTCATTTTTGCGGGCAAAAACGCTCATATTCTCCACCGTTTGCCCCTTCATCGCCCGGGATATCGCCAATTCCTCCGGTTTTAATGGCGTGCGGCCGTCTTCATGATACAAACCGGCCCGGAGCGCCAGATCCTTCACCTGTGCGCCCGCCAGATCGACGCCCAATATCTCCCGGACCGATTGGTTGAAAACGATGACCTCTCCGTGGCGATTGGCGGTGACGACACCGTCAGACATGCTATCAAGTACGGATTCGAGGATATTCTTATGTCGCCTCAGTGCCTCACCGGATTTGACCACGTCTTTGGTCCGCGCAATAACCCGGTTTTCAAGCTCGGTATGCGCTCTTCTCAGGGCTGCGTTGGTTCGGGTCAGTTCCTGCTCGGCACGTTTTCGATCCGTGATATCCGTCGATACGACCAGAACAGCGCGGGGAGCATCCAAATCAGGCTGAAATGGGATTTTGGTGGTTTGTAGTATCCTTTTGCGTCCCTTTCGATCGGTAAACGTCTGTTCACGAATAAATCGGGTCTTTGCGGTGGTAATGACCTGACGGTCATCGCTCTGCATCCTCGAGAGTTCATCGCGATTGGGGTGAAGCTCGGCGTGCCTTCTTCCTATGACGTTGGCTACACTGGTGTTATATGCATCGGCAACCGCCTGGTTGACCCAGATGAAGCGATCATCGGCATCCTTGGTGAAGATCATGTTAGGGACGAGGTCGATGACGCGGCGGAGCGCAAGTTGCGTATCGTTGTCTCGCGTGTGAGCAATGGATGAGGACAGCCGGGTGAGATCGGTGGAAATCAGTGTCACGCCGATGATTCTGTCGCCTTCTTTGATGGGGGAGACTTGTGTGAGGTACTTGGCGGTTTTACCGTTCGGCGCCTTACCCTCGCAAAGATAGTCGCCGGGTTCGCCGGTTTTCAGGACTTGGTTAATAGTGGTGTTTACGGAATCATGGTACTTTTCCTGAACGTGGTCGATGATCTTTGTGCCGATGACTTTTCGGGTCTGTGTGGGGGAAATATTAATGAAGGTAATGCTGCCGTTCGTGTCGGTGGTGACAATGTAGTCGGGGGATGCGCCAGCAATCATGCGGTATGCTTCATCTATGGCTGCAGGGGAGTTTGGGTCATGTTTCCGTTGGTTTTTGTCCATCAATAGCTCATCATTCTCGGGCCTAACGGAGGTGTGCATCGGTCTATGTACAGAAGATCATCGTGCGCCATCAGGGAAGTCCCTAGGCGAGCGTGGTGGGTTTAAGATGGATTTGTGATAAGCGACGCGGCGAACCAAAATCTTACTCAACTAAGCTAACATTTAATTGATTCCTGGTCAACTTTTGAGCATCGTGGCAGACAGTCAAGTCGGCAGTTCCAATTGTCGTCAGTTTTTTGGTTTCCTCTTGACTTTTTTGACGTTTGTGATGTGTTTCGACCTTGTTTTTAAGGGGTATTGCGCAGGCGTGTTTCGATGTGCCTGATTGGTGTTTTTTTACGCTGTGAAACATCCGTGCAGATTAAGTTTGGGTCGGCTTGTTGAAGTGGTAAGAAGGGTAAGGTGTGACGGTTTTGCGTCCGTTCTTTTGATGTCGAAGACACCGCACTTGGTTTGACAGCCCAGATATTTTTGATGTTAAAACCAGCGGAGTCGTAAAGCCCCTCTGTGGGCTGGGCGTAACGTTCAAAAAGGTTTACGCAAGGGTATAGAGGACAGGTAAACTATGGGGCCGGGTAATGTTGGTTATTTTAGATTTGGAGAATTTACATGCGACGAATGGAACTGAGCGTACTGTTGATGGCCCTGATGTTGGGATCGGTGGTGAATGCGGCTGACTGGCCCGGTTTTCTGGGTGTAAATCGAGATGCGGTGTCGCTGGATGCCAAGCCGGTACAGCCCTGGGGCAAGGAGGGTCCGAAGGTCTTGTGGGAAGGAAAGGTAGGGCCGGGTTTTGGCGGCGCAGCTATCGCGGAGGGCAAGGTGTATTTGCTGGACCGGATTCTTGGCGAAAAAGATGTGCTTCGCTGCCTGGACCTGAAAACCGGCAAGGAGTTGTGGAAGTATGCGTACGATGCGCCGGGGAGGAATTCGTTTAATGGTTCGCGTTCAACACCGACGGTAGGGAAGAAGCACGTGTACACGGTAGGTGGTTTTGGCGATGTGTATTGCATCGATAAGACGACGCACAAGATGGTCTGGAAGATGAATGTGAATAAGAAGTACACGAAAGGCAAAAACAATTGGGGTATTGCCCAGTCGCCTTTACTGTATGGGAGTACACTGATTGTCAGTTCGACGCACAAGTCGACGCCCGGGCTGATCGCACTAAACAAGGATACGGGCGTTGTCGTTTGGGAGTCCGAGAATTTCGGCGGTGATGATTATTCTTCGCCGACGATTCGTACGGTGCAAGGTGTCGAAGGTGTGATGCTGATTACGGGCAGGCAGTTGTTTTTTGTGAACCCGAAGACGGGGAAGACGATTTGGCATTTCGATGGATACAGTGTGAAGTTTGCAATACCGATGCCGACGGTGTTGTCTGATGGGAAGCATATCTATCTGACGGGTGGATATAGTGCCGGCTCCGTCATGATTACGGTAGAAAAGCAGGGGAGTGAGTACAAGATCAGCGAAAAGTTTCGGCTAGAAGAAGGCGCTCAGCTACACCCTGCGATCGAATATAACGGGTATCTTTATGTGAACACGAACGAAAACGCTTTCCTGAGGAAGAGTGGGCGTGACAAGCGCGGGCTGGCGTGCCTTGATCCTAAGACAGGTAAATTCAAGTGGAAAACAGGCGCCAAGCCGAACTTTCATCGCGGGCATGTGCTTCGCGTAAAGGATCGCCTGGTGGCGTTGGATGGTGAACTGGGCAATCTGCACATAGTGGCAGCTTCGCCGGATGGCTATAAGGAGTTATGCAAGGCGAAGGTGTTGAGTGATCGCAGTAAGAAGATCTGGGGGCCGATGGCGATTTCGGACGGGTTGCTTGTGATTCGCAGTCAGAAGGAAATTAAGTGCGTTGATCTGCGTTCGACGGCGACGGAGTGATTGGTTTGGGGGAGGAGGCGGGGGGATGATTTATGGTGAGTTAGCACGGGCGACGTGATGTGTCGCCCGTGTTTTTTTGTGGATTCTTCGAGCTCATTCGTGTGTTTTATTGGACTGTGTGTCTTTCTTACGAGGTGAATGGATACGAGATGTTGAGAGGGAATGTTGCAAACAGTTTGTTTGGAGGGAGGTTGTAATGGGTCGAAGCATCTTGTCTGTTCCTTTCCAATAAAAAAACGGTCGATGCAGGCATCGACCGTCAGGTGGTTCGGGGAATGTGATTTTGTGGTTATTTCAGCGGAATAGCAGGTCGTTTTTCAGGAACGTTGTCGGTCTTGGTTGCGTCAGCGATCGGTGTGACGAAGTTCCGGTTGACGGTACGCATGGCGACGAGGAATATTTCGACACGGCGATTGGGTTCGGCGCCTCCCTTGGCGTTTTGTACGTTGGGTCGGTAGGGACCGTAGCCGGAGACGGCTGTGCGGAAGGCGTCGATGCCCGACTGTTCCAGCGAATCACGAACGGAGATGGCGCGGTGTACGGATAGATGCCAGTTGGTGGGGTGTTTGGCCTTGGTGGCGGCTCGCTTGATCGGGACGGTGTCCGTGTGGCCGACAACGCGAACTTCGTAGGTCGATGCGACCGGATCGTTAAGGATGCCCGCCAGTGTTGCGAGCGTGGCAGCGGCGGAGGGGCGAAGCTGGGCGCTGCCGAGTGCGAAGGTCACATCCGAGCGGAACTTGACCATGCCGCGCTTGGGATCATACTCGACGAGGTTGGGATTGGCGGCGGCGAAGGCTTTAAGTTTGGCATCAAGTTCTTTGGGGAGAGGGGAGTACTCGGCTGGCTTACGATCGGCCAGCTTAGCGTAGTCGGTGCGCAGCTTGGTGAGCTTTGCGACGAGGTCCGCTTTCTCGCGTTCAAGTTCGGCGATGCGTCGGGCATTTTCCGCAGGACTCTTGCGCAGCTCGGCGAGTTCCTGTTCAAGCTCGGCGTTGCGCGCTTCGGCAGACTTAAGCGACTCGACGGCGGTTCGCCACGCCTGCTTGAGTTCATCATGGGCTTGTTGGGTAACGCCGCACCCGGTGATAAACACAGAGGCGAGGACACTTAACACTGCGGCGGATAGACTTGTCTTCATTGTCAGGATCCTTCCTAAAAGTTCACATTCCGTTCAAACTAAACCCACGCGCTGCTGTTAAATGTATCGAGACGTCCGAAAAAATCAAGCCCGGTCCGGTGGTAACGCCGATAAAGAAGAGTTTCGGCTGTATGTCAGCGATGTGATTGTTGATGGGAACAGGGTTTTTGCGTCACCAGGGGCGGTTTTAATGCGCCAAGGTCGTGTCGTAGTGGCGGGTAATGTGGATAAGGTGTCGGCTCAGGCGCCTTCGGATACTGTAAGAATAAACCGGGAAGGATGCATTCTGTTACCGGGGCTGGTGAATGCGCATGTGCATTTGGATCTGACGGATGTTGGGCCACGTGAGTACGGAGGTGATTTTGCGGGGTGGGCAGGCGATGTGGCGCGGGGTCGCTCGATGGATGAGGAAGATATTCGCAGAGCTGTAGAGAATGGGATTGAGTTGTCGCGGGCGAGTGGGGTATTGGCGCTTGGTGATATTGCGCATACGCCTACCGCGACGCGTGTTTTGATGGAGG
>JANQQT010000114.1 GCA_028284925.1 Phycisphaeraceae bacterium
GCCCCGGCACGGCCGACAACTGGGGCTTCCAAACCCTCGCCAACGGCGGCGGCCGATGGGCGCGATTTATTCCCAATCCCAACGGGGCGTCCGTCTACAGTTGGTGGGAGTCCATCTCGGGAAATCTACGCATCGAGCAGATCTGACAAACAAAACACCGCCAAGAACCGAAAGATTAATTGGTCCACACAGACCAAAGCGTACAGTACAATAAAATCAGGTTTTCTCGATCCAACCTGTCGGACAAAATAATGAGGGGCAACAAAAGCGCCGCCAACCAACCATTTAAGGAGTGATCGGTTACGCTTATGTCGAGATTAAACATCCCCACATTCCTACTACTTGTCATAGCCGGCACAAGCTCCACGCCAACCCTCGCCACCGATGTCTTTTTCGATCGAATGGCGAAGCCATTCCTGAAGACGTATTGCATCAGTTGTCACGGTCCGAAGAAGGCCAAAGCGGAACTTCGCCTCGATCGAATCACGAATAACTTCAAGACCCGATCCACGGCCGAGAAATGGACGGAGGTCCTTGATCAGCTTACGCATGGTGAGATGCCGCCGAAAAAGTCAAAGGGTGCGCATCCAACATCGGCTCAGGTTGTCAAGATGACTCAGTGGATCGCATCAAGCCTGCGCACGGCCGCCAAATCCAGCGACACCGAAACAGGTGTCGTCCTTCGGCGACTGAATCGGGCGGAGTACAACAATACCATCCGCGACCTGGTGGGGGTTGATTTTCATCCCGCTGATGATTTCCCAGTCGATACACCGGCTCATGGTTTTGACAACGTCGGCAGCGCCCTGATCGTTTCACCGCTTCACATGGAAAAGTACCTGGCGGCAGCACGACAAATCATTAACAAGGCGATCGTAACCGGACCACGCCCTACCACCTATAAATGGCGAATGGAAGTCGAGAAGGCCCATCCCTCCAACCGGTTCCCCGGTCGAAGGAGCGCGGGAAGCTCCGAATTATGGACGCCCGATCCGGTCTCCAAACGACATCGCTACCTGCTCAAGGGCGGCGGATTGTTCGTTAAGAACGGCTTCCTTATCCAGAAAGGCAGCAAGGGAGAGGAGTCCGCAGGATTCCGCTGGTTCAAAATCCCCGCTTCAGGAACCTATATCGTCCGAGTCCGCGCTGCAGGTGTAGTGCCCACACGCAAACAAGTCATCCAAGGCGCCAAGGACACCCTCCTGGAACACCACCGAAAACGCGAATGGAAGAAGGGTTCCGGCGAAGAATCCAAATGGCTCTCCGAAGAATGGCCGGAGATTGCCAACCACTTCATAACCAACCCGATGTACGACTACGGTTATCCACGAATGAAACTCGTCGATGAACGTGGTCACGTGATCGGTGAAATCAACGTCGAAGTACCCCTGGATAAACCAAAAATCTACGAATTCCGACACGGCTTCAATGTACGAAAGCGCGGTACCGACCGCGTGACCATTCGTAACACCTACAGCATACCGCGTGTCCTCGAAAACCACTGGTTCCAGAATCATCCATCCTTCCAACGCCCCGAACTCTGGATTGATTGGGTTGAACTGGAAGGCCCCGTGGTCGACACATGGCCCCCCGCCAGCCACCGCCGAATCCTTTTCGACTCGCCCAAAAAAACAGATGAGGACACATACGCACGCCAGGTAATCCAACGCTTCATGTCTCAAGCCTACCGCCGCCCGCCCACCCCTACAGAAATCCAACGCATGGTGGCACTCTACCAAAAAATGCGACCGAACAAGGATTCGTTCGTCGAAGCGATCAAGGTTCCGCTCATCGCCGTGCTCGCTTCCCCGCCGTTTCTCTTTTTGGTCGAGCCGGTGAAAAAGTCGGCCCCATCCCGTCTGTTGACGGACTACGAGTTGGCATCGCGACTTTCCTATTTCCTCTGGTCCACGATGCCGGACCAGACACTTTTTGAGCTTGCAGGCAAGGGAACACTTCGTGATCCGAAGACACTGAAGGCGCAAGTTAAGCGCATGCTGAAAGATCCGCGATCACGCGAGTTTGTAAGGAACTTCACAGGTCAGTGGCTTTCGCTTCGCAAGATCGGCACGGTCATGCCTGACCAATCACTCTACCCGCACCACGATGACCATCTTCAGGAGTCGATTGTCCGTGAAACGGAGGCATTCTTTGCCCACGTCCTGGATAAAGATCTGAGCGTTCTGAATTTTCTGGATTCCGACTTTGCCGTACTCAACGGACGCATGGCACGCTTCTATGGCGTCCCGGGCGTGAAAGGCAATCGCTTCCGGCCGGTCGCCATTCGGCCGGAACATCGTCGGGGCGGCGTGATCACCCATGCCAGCATGCTGACGCTTACCTCCAACGGTACAAGGACAAGTCCGGTCAACCGCGGCGTATGGCTGCTTGAGAACATCCTCGGCACACCCCCGCCACCGCCGCCACCCGATACGGGGGATATCGAGCCCAAGGTTCCCGGCATCGACAAGGCCACCGTTCG
>JANQQT010000161.1 GCA_028284925.1 Phycisphaeraceae bacterium
CCCCCCCGATTCATAAATATGCAACTCGCTCCCCTTCACCCCAGCTTTCCTTAACCCCATAAATAATGCCACACTGTTCTCACACAACACCCGATCATCCGCCGCATGCGCAAAGAACATCACCGGTGTATCCTTGTCAATCTTAAATCCATCCTTCAACTTCTTGGTCTTCTTATCCACCATCCACGCTGCATAAACAAGAATCGCAAAGTCAGGCCGAAACGGCGCCTTATCCGCCGCATCCACCGCCTTGTACTTCCTCACCTTATGCTGCACCGCCACATGCCCCGCCGTATACCCGCCCGCCGAAAATCCCATAATCCCAATCCGATCCTCCTTAACCCCCCAACCCTTCGCTTTACTCCGCACCAAACTCATCGCCCGCTGTGCATCCTGAATCGCCATCAACCCACGATCCTCCTTCAACCCCGGCACCCGATACTTCAACACAATCGCCGTCACCCCCAACCCGTTCAACCACTCCGCAATCTCCGTCCCCTCCAGATCCCACGCCAGAATATGAAACCCCCCACCGGGGCAAATCACCACCGCCGTCCCGTTTCGCTTTGCTTTCGGTGGATGAAACACATGAATCTGTGGCGTGCTGATATGGCCCAACTTGATAATCCGCCTCCCCGCAATCAGCCGATCCGTATCTCTCGTAAAATCCCGCTCCTTCCCAATATCCCGCTTCGCCCCCACCTTCAACGCCGCCGCCCCTTTGGGCCAAATATCAATCACCTCATCCGCCGTTTTCCCCACCGCCGCATCAACCCCCATCAAGGCCACGACCACAAAACCTATCCCAAGACCCATCCGATTCAGTCCAAACATCACACATCTCCATTCTGCATTGACCCGTTATCCCCGCATCATACCATCCAAACCCCCTCCACAGACTCCCAATGTAACCCTCTGTAAACTGCTCCTCCAAATTGAACGCTAAATTTACCTCCTCCTTGTAAGATTAACCCAACGCGCGCAACTAACACCTCGTACAGCCAACCGAATGAACAATCTGACACTCCAGACTGCAAACAAGGCCCATGCCCTGACCGTGCTCTCAGACCACAACCTTGTCCAGCGCATTCAGGCTGGGGATCCCCATGCCTTCGAACGTCTCATTCTCCAATACCAGAACCGTATCGCTCGACTCGCCCACCGACTCCTCGGCTGGAACAACGACATCGATGACCTCCTCCAGGAAGTCTTCCTCGCCGCATGGCAATCCATACACAAATTCAAAGCCGACTCCTCACCCCTTACCTGGCTCATGGGAATCACCATCAACAAATCACGCGCCGCACTCCGCAAACAATCGCGCCGCAAAAGCAAACCCCTCCACAACATCAACCCCAACGCACTCCTTGCTGCTGACCCCGAAGACTCCCCCCTCGAGTCCGCCGAACAAAACGCTGCGCTTCGACACGCCGTCACACAACTCCCCCCCAAACTACGCGAAGTCATCGTCCTCCACTACCTCGAACAACTCGACATCCCAACCACCGCCCAAATTCTCAAACTGAAACGAAACACCACGGAAGTTCGCCTCCACCGTGCAAAAACAAAACTGAAAACCCTCCTCGACCCTGAAATAACGCCAAACTCATAATAAGTCCAAACCAAATGACACCTGGCTGAGAAACCATGAACGACCGCGATCTCAAATCCCGACTCATTGCCGCCGATGCTGATGCTCACCTCGATCACACCTTTTCTCCAAACCTCGCCCAAGAGGTCTGGGATGAGCACGCCCGTCGCGCCTCACGTCGCCAGACACGACTCACCATCCTCACCCTTTTCCTCCTCTCCGCCGCCCTCACCCCCTTCCTCCTGGCTCCGTCATTCAAGCCCCTCACCCCAGGCACAACCGCCTACGCAAATACCCAACCCGACCCTCTTCCCGATATCAGCCTCGTCAGGCAGGATCTCAAACAAATCAAATCGCTCATCGCAAAAATTGACGCTCTCAAAACCAGTACCAGACCTGCCCGGACCCTTTACGTTTCACACCAGACTGACCCCATCCAACAACAACTCTCCGCATCCTCACTCATCCTTCTGAACCGAACCAAAAGAAGATACCAAAACACCGACAGACCTACCGACCATCTTGCCATCTCCGATCTCCAATGGATTATCAAAAATCACAAAAACTCCCGCGAGGCCTCGCGAGCAAAAACACAACTCCAATTACTTAAAAACCCCCAATAAATACAAAGGAAACCACAATGTTGTCTATATTCAAATCTCCTTTCACACCACTGACGCTTGTCCTGACCCTCGGATTGGCCACCTCACATGCCTCCGCCATACCTCGCTTGCCGAACAGTGAACTCAAAAAACCAAAACGCAACACAGCAGCCACCAAGGCCAAGGCGAATCGCTCATCCGCCGCATCACGCCGATCTGCAGATACTCCGCCCGCCCCGGCAGATATCGCCAATTCCACAACCAGATCCCGACAAGCCGTCGTCAAGCCCGTGCCGTCCCCTGTTCCACCCCCGCCCGCAAAACGCGCCCGTCGCCTCTCGGCCACCGCTGCCACTCCACCTTCTCCTCCCGCATCCCCCTACACCAAAGCCAAACCACGCGAGCGACGCGTCGCCGTTGACTATGCACCACGCGTCGGCTACAAAGTCGACCCGCGAGTCCTTAGCCAGTACAACCTGGACTTGCCCAACCGCCTTCCATACGGTCCCTACATTGTCCCAGCTTCACCCAATCCGGTTCTCATCCAATCGCAACTCAACAAAGTCCTCAAGAGCGTCGCACAGACCAACGCCCAGATCGAAGAACTCCAACGCCAGTTTCTAAAACTCGGTGTCAACGCCGGCGTCATGCCCATCGTGCTCGAAATGCTCCAGAAAGAAAGACTCACCCAGGAAATCAATATCTCCGGCCTAAAGGCACGCTCCATCGCCACCCAGAAAAAGATCGCCGAACTCAGCGCAATCGCCAGACAGAAATTCGTCAACGACCCGATCCATCGCCAGCTCAAAATCGCCCTTACCGTTGCCCTCGAGTCACAGAAACGCATGGAAGAACTCGTCAAACAAGGCGTCGCGAATCACGCCGACCTCGCGGAAGCCAAAAAAAGCGTCGCCGAACTCGAAATTCGCCTCCTCGAACATCACCAGGCCGCAAAACAGGCCGCAGGCGGATCAACCCTCCAAAGACTCAACCAGCAGCTCATCGAACTTTCCATACAACTCGTCGAAGCCGAAGCCCGACTCAGGTTCGTCGATCGTCGTCTTGCCGGCCTCATAAGACTCCAATCCGGCAGGCAAAAAATACTCGACCTCACCATCCAACGCGATGCCCTCATGCGATCCAAAATCCAACTCGAAAGATCACTCAACTCAATCCGGCTCTACCAGGGACTCCAAAGAAAGCCGGTGCCCGGCAATCTTATTCGCCGCTCGCACCCTAAGAACAATCCGTCCGGCAAAGTCGATCCCGCTACGGGCGCCCAACCCGCCCCACCTAAAAAACCTAAGCTTATCCAACCCTACAACGTCCCGAACCCTGCAAAACCGAATACCAGATCCCGGATTCAAAAACCCAAACCCCAGGCTCCTTCCAGCTACCGGGACTTGAAAAAGAAACCTTGACCCCCCGGGGCTTCCGTCCTCTATACATCCCGAATACCCACGCGGCGATCGACTCACCTCGATCGCCGCTTTTCTTTTCACCGTTGACACACACCAATCCCCGCCCGTAAGATACGCCCTCGGCGGTTGCCTCCGCCAGACCCTCTTCACCCGACGCCCACGCCGTCGGGCCTTGCGAGGGTAAAGGGAATTCATTTTCTCCGGCATGTCTCGAATCATGACCCTGATTCACCGACGACATTGTTGATTCCATGGCGCAACGCAGCCATGCTCATGCGTGGGATGGCATCGCTGCGATGATGCACAAGGATTCATACAATGACGACCCAAAAAAACCTCAAGAAAATCATTCGCGAACGAATGACCAAAACAGGTCAACGCTATGCCTCCGCCCGTCGCGATATACTCAAAAAATCAACGCTCAAAAACCCTTCCAACCCCCTCGACTACCACCTCCCCGGCAACATTCCATCTTCCACAGCCCTGCGAATTCTCCTCGCAGCAGCAGGCTTCAATAACCCCGCCAACAACAAACCACCTTCAGAAGCCCTCACCTTCGGACTTGCCGGCGGAATAGGCGTCTGCCTCTTTGCCATGCGATACGAAAAACAGGACTTCTCTTCCTTCTTCGTCCACGGTCGCCACTCCTGGCAGGATGACCTCGCCTACTACAAAAACGCCTGCAAACACCTCAAACTCGACACCACCTTCTCAGAAACCTCCTCCACTAAAACCGCCGAGGAAAACCTCCGCTCCGCCCTCGAATCCAACGCGCCTGTTCTCGCATGGGTCGACGCCGCCCTGCTACCACACCACAACATCCCCGAATCCTTCGCCGGAGGCGGCTACCACGTCATCACCATCTACAACATCAACGATGACGACCAGACCGCAACCATCGGCGACCTCACCCCCTCTCCCATCACCATCCCCCTCACCGACCTCGCCGCCTCACGTGCCCGCATCAAAAAACAGAAAAACAGACTCCTCTCCATCAAACCCGTCAACCAAAAACCTGACCTCCCCAACCTCATCAACACCGCCATCCAAACCTGTCACACCTCCCTCGTCAAACAACGCATGAAAAACTTCACCATCGAAGCATTCAAAACATGGGCCGACCGTATCCACGGCTCAAAACACAAAGAAGCATGGCAAACCATGTTCAAACCCGGACCCAACCTCTGGCGCGCCCTCACACTCGGTCACTTCTTCATCGAACACTTCGCAACAGGCGGTGGCCTCTCCCGCCCCATGTACGCCGACTTCCTCACAGAAGCCGCAACCATCACCAACAACCCCAAACTCAAAACCCCTGCCAAATCCTACAAACAACTCGGCGACCTCTGGTCTAACCTCGCACACGACCTCCTTCCCGATGATGTCCCCCAAACACACCAGGCCCACCAACTCATGGAACAAATCGCTGAGATCAACACTACCAACCCTCCCGATGCCCCCGACCAACTCCACCAGATCTGGTCCCAACTCGACAATCTCGCCGACCTGGCCGAAAAGAAATTCCCCATGACCGACACTCAGGTCGACCAACACCTCGCCTCACTCAAACCCAAAATCCTCCACATCTACAACCTCGAATCCGAAGCCCACACCCAACTCGGTCAAGCCCTCAACCTCTAACCCCACCTAACCTCAATGGGCGTCCGCCATACCCAACCCTACCGGCGGACGCCCTTCCTTTTTCACTTCAAACCCTGCTAAATCCTCTCTAGTAACCCAAAATACGCAATAATCCACCCTCTAAAGACCACTACCACCATGACCGAAGATCAATAAATCACACCCCCGGAATCCCATACGCGCTGATCCTCAGACGTTTTCCGGGGAAGGAGAAAAATGCATGAAACCCTACATCCTCCCCATCGCAATCGTCGCCATCGTCATCGGCTTCTCCACCTTCCTTGCCCTTGACCCCGACTTCACCAGAGCAAACTCCGATGTCTCAGGCGCCGACGCCGCTTGGCTCACCGACTTCCAACAAGCCAAACAACGCTCCGCCGAAACCGGCAAATCCATCCTCGCAAACTTCACCGGCTCCGACTGGTGCAAGTATTGCGTTGCACTCGAAGACAAGGTCTTCTCCAAACCCCACTTCAAAACGTGGGCCGAGCAAAACGTCATCCTTCTCAAAATCGACTTCCCCAAACACACCCAGATGTCCTCCGAACAACGCCTCGCCAACGAAAAACTCGCCGGTAAGTACAGCATACGCGGCTTCCCCACCATTCTCTTCCTCGACTCGAGCGGCTCGCGACTCGGCCGATCCGGCTATCTCAATGGCGATGAAAAATTCTGGACCGACAACGCCACCAAAATCCTCGCCAAAGCAAACGCCCTCCCCAATCA
>JANQQT010000170.1 GCA_028284925.1 Phycisphaeraceae bacterium
CATCGCCCATCATACCCCCTCGCACTCTCCCCTTCCTCTCACTGCAATCTCAACACCACCCCCTAAATCCCTACACAAACTTCACACTCCGGATCCCTCTTCAACCGAACCTCACTCACCCCCATCCCCCGCAAATCAATCGTCAACATCCGATCTGCCAGCACCTTCCCAAAGCCGCCTATCAACTTAATTACCTCCATCGCCGCCATACACGCAACCATTCCCGACACCGCCCCAAACACCGGAAACTCCCGCTTCCAATAATCAGGCGTCTCCGGATACAAACACGCCAGACACCCCGTCTTTCCAGGCAAAAACGTCGTCAGCTGCGCCTCACAATCATACATCGGACACTCCACCATCGGCTTACCCTGCCTCATCGCCGCCCGATTCATTGCAAACCGCTCCACAAACAACGGCGCACAGTCCACCACCACATCCGCCATCCCCACCAGCTCCTCCGCATTATCCTCGCTCACATTCTCATCCACCGACACCACCTCCAGTCGCGGATTCAAATCCAACAACCGCTCCTTCAAACACGCCCCTCTCTCCTTCCCAATATTCCCATACGTCATCAACAACTGTCGATTCAGATCCGAATGCTTCGTCTTCCCCGCATGGGGAATCACCAGTTTCCCAACCCCCGCCGCCGCCAGCTCATAGGCCACCACACCCCCAACCCCTCCGCACCGCGATACCAAAACCGATGCGCCCTTCAACCTCTCCTGTCCCGCCTCACCAAAATCCTCCACCCACATCTGCCACTCATAAGTCGCCCTCTCCTCATCCGTCAGCATCTGTGGCTTAATGTTCATTCCAAACTTCCCATGCCCCACCCCATCACTGTCCTCACTCACCAGCCCCGACCTCCACACCGTTCACATCCCTCTCTTTCAACACCCCCTCCTCCAACACAAACAACCGATCCGCCAACGTCCTAGTCTCACTCAAATTATGCGTAATATGCAACGTTGTCACATGCGTCCTCGCCTGCACCGACCGCAGCAATTCATACATCTCGAATCGCGTATCCTCATCCAACGCACTCAACGGCTCATCCAAACACAAAATCCCCGGCCGCGCCGCCAACGCCCGCCCCAACGCAACCCGCTGCTTCTCCCCACCACTCAATCCAAATGGCTTCCGCTTCAACAACCCCCCAATCCCCAACATCGCCGCCAACTCCTCCACCCGATCCCCAATCTCCTTCTTACCTTTCTTCCTCAACCTTAACGCAAATGCCAGATGCTCATAAACACTCATCGTCGAAAACAACGCCGCATCCTGCGGCACAAACCCAACCCCACGCTCCGCAGGCTTCAAATCCGTCACATCCCGCCCATCCAACTCAATCACCCCCTTCTCCACATGCTTCAACCCACACACTGCCTCCAGTAACGTCGTCTTACCCGTCCCCGTCCTCCCCATCAATATCCCATACTCCCCACGATCCACCGTAAACGATACTTCCTCCAACCGAAACCCACCCGCCCTCACGGTCAATCCTTTCACCTCAATCATCGTCCTACCCCCATCCGCACACCACCCACCGCTCCAGCCTGCCCCCCAAATATCCGCGTCAAAATCAACACCACCATCGCCGCCGCCACCATCACCAGCGAAACCGCCACCGCCGCCTCCAGATCTCCAATACTCAGCTCCAGAAACACCGTCGTAGGCAAGACCTCCGTCCGCATACGCGTCGCCCCCGCAAACACCAGAATCGGCCCGAATTCACCCAACGCCCGCGCCCACGCCAACGTCCCCGCCGAAATCATCCCTCGCCCTGCCTCCGGTAAAACCACCCGCATAAACGCCTGCCCCCGACTACATCCCAACGTCAACGCAACCTGCTCACTACGCGGATTAATCTGATCAAACGTCACACGCATCGCACGCACCGCAAACGCACACGCCACCATGAACTGTGCCAGTATCACACCCGGGATCGCATACGTAAATGGCAGCAACTCCTCAACCCACTGACCCAGCCCCGTCTGAAACAAAATCAACAACCCCAACCCAACCACCAGCGGCGGCAACACAATCGGGATATCCAATAGCGTATCAATCACCACCTTCCCCCGAAACTCATAACGCGACATCAGATACCCGATCGGAACCGCCACCCACAAACTCAAGATCGCCGTCAGCGTACAACTGACCAGACTCAACTTGATCGAGTACTGAATCTCCTCTTTCGCCAGACTCTGCCCAATATCCTCCCACGTCGTATACGTCGCCATCGTAATCAGCATCAGCAGGATCAACACCAGATAGCCGATGCTCACCGATAGCAACCCCCCGAAAAACAGCCCGTCCGATTTCACTTTCCAATCTCCCGCCCCATTCCCCAAATCACCAACGCGCGCATCCCTACCCTCCCCGCTTCGCTCGGAGTTCTCCGACCGATCTACCATCAACGCTCACCCTTTGCTTCTTCATAAATCCAGGTGAATCCCAATTCCTCAAACCGACCCTGTTGGCGCCCCGTAATCGCCTCAAACAATCGACCCATCATGTACTGATGCTTCGACCCCTTGGCCACCGCCCACGGCTGAATCGCCGTCGATTTCTTTCCACCAATCTCATAGATATCCAAATGCTTCTTCGGGTTATCCGGATTCGACTTCGCATTAGACACATACACAATTCCAACTTCCGATGCCCCCGTCACCACCTGATTCACCACAAAATGCCCCGCATCAAAATGCGTCACCTTATGACCCGCTTCAGTCAATATCGCGCTCAACCCAACCGGTTTTCCAAAGCGTTCTTCCCCAAAACGGTCTTCCGTTAATTTCCCCAATGCGGACTTATCCGGATGCGCCAAAGCAACCTTCAACCCCTTCCCACTCTCCACCTTCCGCTTCAAAGCCTCTATCGACTTGACGCGATCATCACCACTCTTCTTTTTCGGCGCAATCAATACAATCTTATTCTCCGACACATCCTTCGACGCTCCAAACATATGCGCCACGTCCGTCATGAAGCTCACATCACACGAAAAATACGCTTCCGGAATCTTCCCACTCTTCATTTGCGAAACCAGAATACCACACCCGTTGTAGACCGTATCAATCTCAACACCTTCCCGCTTAGAAAACCTCTTAATCACCTCATCAATTCCCGGCTTTAACATCGAGCCGGCCATCAACGAAATCTTGGGCCGCTCTACCCACGCATCTCCATCCTCCATCACCTTAAACCCATGCTCCTTAAACACCGCCAACCCCTTATCCTTCGCCGTCAAATACCTTGCAAATCGCAACGCCTCCGTCGCATACTTGTTCGGCTCTAACACACTCACCACAATATTGCTCTTATACGCATCTAGTCGCTTATCCCCAACCACCTCCACATCAAACTGATGCACCAGCGAAT
>JANQQT010000171.1 GCA_028284925.1 Phycisphaeraceae bacterium
GCCCCCACCCCAAACCAACACCAACGCAAATACCGACATCCGCAAAATGCCAACCATCAAACAATTCCTTTCAACAAAAGCCCCACAATCCCATCATACCTCAAATCCACAGCCCCACTCCAACCTGAATCCCACGCCTCCCCACATCCCACCAACCTCATACAAAACCGCCATCCCCTCAAACAACCTCAAAACATAAATCCACCATACAAAACACAAAGTGAATTTATGTTATGGTATCCCGACTCAAGGAGACCCTATATGACAGATCCAAGCCAACAGCTCGGCAAAATCGGATGGATGGACCTAACCGTCGACAACGCCGATGAAGTGAAAAAATTCTACGAAGCCGTCACCGGATGGGAATCCGACGCCGTCGACATGGGTGAATACAGCGACTACTGCGTCAAACCCCCAAACGCCGACCCCGTCGCCGGCATCTGCCACAAACGCGGCGCCAACGCAGATGTCCCCTCAGGCTGGCTTATCTACATCAACGTCGATAACCTCGAACAACGCATCCAGACCGCCGAACAACTCGGCGGTAAAATCATCGTCTCGCCCCGAAAAGCCGGCTCCGGTCGCTTCGCCGTCATCGAAGACCCCGCCGGCAACATCGCCGGACTCTACCAGGCCTGAACAAACCTCCACACCACAACCAGACCCCAACAAAGTCTCATCCACCATCACCACATCCCCTCTCATCAAAGCCCCCAATCTCTCCGCCGCGCCGTCAACCATAACATCCCACATCAATCTCCGCCTATCCCCCCGGAGACAGTGGTATACTCCGCAAATCACCTCAACCACAAAGAACCAAACGGAGACTTGGCTATGAGCATCCACACAGAATCCGTAACCGCAAACTTCGATCAGCGAATCACCCAACTCGAAAAACACGCCAAACGCTGGAAATGGTTCGCCTGCACACTCGCTCTCGCCCTCATCGCCTTCATCGGCATGGGCCAGGCCGCCAGAACCGCCGGCGTCATCCTCGCAGACGGCCTCGTCATCAAAGACAAAGCCGGCAAACAACGCATCGCCATCGGCGTCTCAGGACAAACCGCCTACATCATGGTCAAAGACGGCTTCGGAAAGGAACGCATCCGACTCTCCACCAGCCCCAAAGGCGATGGCGAACTCAAACACATCGACGCATCCGGAAACCTCCGAGTCAACATGATGACCATGGCCGACGGCAAAGCCGGTTGCCTCTACCTCGACGCCAAAGGCCGCGGACGCGTCATGACCGTCGTCGAAAAAGCAGGCAAGGCAAGCCAGTCCTTCCTCGATGCAAACGGCCAACAACGAATCCTTCACGTCACACAAAGCGACCTCCTCGCCGGAACCATCCTCACCGATGGCGCAGGTCGCGAACGCATGCGATACTCCACCAACAAAAAAGGCTCCGTCAATCACGCCTTCTTCGACAAACAAGGCGGCATCCGAATTGGCGCACAAGTCAGCGGCAAAGGCGCCACCGCCCTCCAGTTCTTCAACCCCGCCACCGCCGACGGCAAAAGCAAACTCATCAAAAGCCTCCCCTGATCCACAAAGCCATCGAACGTCTTATCAAAATCCGAAACACCGCGCACCCAACCTCTTGGAGTACATCCGTTGCAGTTTGTCGAACCACCACACCCCGCCCAACTCGAAATCGACCAACTCCTCCAGCAATGTCAACTCAAAAAATCCCGCTCCTCAGGACCAGGCGGCCAGCACCGTAACAAAGTCGAAACCGCCATCACCATCCAACACCTCCCCACAGATATCCGCGCAGAAGCCTCCGAACGAAGAAGCCCCGAACAAAACAAATCCACCGCCGTCAAACGCCTCCGCATCAAACTCGCCCTCGCCGTCCGCACAACCCCCGACCTCGCCGACACCACCCCCTCCAACCTCTGGCAATCCCGCGTCAAAAACACCCGCATCACCATCTCCAAAGACCATCCCCACTTCCCCAACCTCCTCGCCGAAGCCCTCGACACCATCCACGCCACACACTTCGACCTCAAACCCGCCGCCACATTCCTCAACACCACCCCCTCCCAACTCATCAAACTCCTCAAATCCGAACCCCCATCCCTCACCCACCTCAACCGGCAAAGACAAACCCAAAATCTCCCCAAACTAAAATAACCCACCCACGCACCCCACCTTCACCCGAATCACCAATCGCAAAACAACCCAAAATCACCAATTCCACAACAAAAACCCCCAAAAACACCACAAAAAACGGATAATTTACGGACAAATCATGGACCATCTCTCCAGATAATGCGATAATACTTAATGCGACGCTAGGTATCATCTTCAGAAAAACGAGCGTGCCTCATACAACACACCACACAAACCCCACCCGCCAAGGAGCCCCCCATGGAAGTCAGACTCAAAATCCCCGACGAAATGGCCCAACACCTCATGAAGCAGATCGGCGTAAAAAACGGAACCGACCTGGTAAAAGAAGCCCTGACGCTCCTCGATTGGGCCGCCGATAAAGCCACCTCCGGCAACTACATCGTCGCAGCCGACGAACACGGAAAGCCTCTGGAAAAAATGACCACACCAGGCCTTCTCCGCGCTCGAAAAGCAGCCAAAAACTGACACCAAAGTCAGCCACCGCGTAGTCGCAATCCGTACACATCCAAAACACAGCCCTCTATACATAAAAGAGGCCAGTCATGACTGACAATCCGGCTCCAGCAGATAACCCTCCAGTAAACACGCCGCAGTACTCCATGAACGATGTCCCTGAGGCGTTCACCAAACCTGAAAGAGGGAAGTTCCTATCCAGCGATGTAAAACAAAAACCACTCAACCCCGTCACCAGGGTTGGCTACAAGCTCGCTCTCTTCTTATTCTGGCTCCTCGCAGGCTTCCTCGTCATCAACGGTATCTATACCATCGTTTTCATCGCACAACAGCCCTCACTTGAAACCATGATCCAGGCCGGCACGCCAAAGGATAAACCATTGACGCCGGAACAAGTCCAGGAGATCACCAAACTGCACACGACATACTCCGAGCAAACACAAAAACTTCTTGTTGAACAAGGCAAGACGATTTTCCTCAATCTCCTCCTCCCCATCATCACCGCCATCCTCGGCTACATCTTCGCAAGCACCGAAAAAAACACCGAGAACAATGACAACAGCAACGAATAATCCCCCCACTGTCCCCGACACAGTTGCATAAAACCCCCTACCCCCGGTAGATGTCAAACCTGCGACCACCCGCATGCAAGATAAACATGCTTCCCGCTGAGCATAAAAAAACGGAGCCGAGACGTATCGCCTCGACCCCGACCATGACGGGCCTAAGGAACCCGGGGACTCAGGACTAATCTTCCAATTCCACATTCCAGTAGGCGTCCTCGACAAAGTGCTTCCACGAATCATGCCGAACGCGGATCAATGAAGATTCACCCGGCGGAGCCTTCGGCTGCCGAATCAACTTCATGCCGGCTTCCTCCGGCGTGCGATTCGCCTTGCGCGTATTACAGCGAATACAACTGCACACCAGATTATCCCATCGCGTTCCGCCGCCCCGACTCTTGGGAACAACGTGATCCAAGTTCAGGTCCGATGTCTTGAATCGCTTACCGCAATACTGACACGTATTCGCATCGCGCGCAAAAACATTTCTTCGATTAAGCGGCACACCGCGCCGACGAACCTTGTTGTACTCCAGCAACCGAATGACGGTGGGCACAAGCAGATCCTGACCCACACACCTCAACCACCGGCTCGAACCCGCTTCAAACTCAGCCCGAAACGCACTCAGATCACGCCACGAACGAAAGTCATAGTTGTAAAACGACTTGCGCTCAAAATCGATGGCTTCCGCCACACCACGAATCAACATGACTATCGACCGGCGAACATCAATAACATGCAGCGCGGCATAGTTGCGATTGAGCAACAAGACCGACTGGTTCAACATCCCTGTCATATCACACCTCAAATCTCCTTTCGGCATAGGGGGTTAACAGAACACCTCAACAAAGGTGACCGGTGGGATTCGAACCCACGTCCTCGGATTCACAGTCCAATACTTTGACCACTAAGCTACGGCCACAATCAGATCGGAAGGACTTGAACCTCCAGCCTCGTGATCCCAAATCACGCGCTCCACCGATTGAGCTACGATCTGAAAATCAGGCCGGCGGGACTCGAACCCACACACGTCGGATTAGAAATCCGAGGCTCTTCCTATTGAGCTACAGCCCGTCAAAACAACACGCCAGGAGGGACTCGAACCCACAACCACTGGTTTTGGAGACCGGCGCTCTGCCAATTGAGCTACTGACGCCAACACCCCAACTCAACCATCCGCATCTCATCGAAGAAATGTCAATCACGACACAACAAAACCGTACTCCCATCAATGTGCCGGGAGGGAGTCGAACCCCCAATGCGGTTAAGCAACTGGTTTACAGCCAGTCTGGCACACCCATGCCGGCCGACACAAATGGAGCCGCCGGGATTCGAACCCGGATCTCCTGCTTGCAACACAGGCGTCCTCCCAATTGGACGACGGCCCCGGATAAACACTCCGAGGATCCTCCAACTCCCTACCCCCCGTTAACAACCACTCGCCCCAACTACTGACCTACAAAAGCACGAATGACTCCGGTGGGACTCGAACCCACAACGTCCCGGTTAAAAGCCGGACACTCTTCCAATTGAGTTACGAAGTCCTCTTCGCCCCCCTACCACCACCTTCATCCACGGCAGTTCCCATTCTCCATCCATCTTCAAAGGCGCCTGACGGGATCGAACCGACAACCTGTTGTTTACAAGACAACTGCTCTGCCAAATTGAGCTAAGGCGCCAAAGAAACTGCCGACGGAATCCAAACTCACAGTTTCGCGCTTTCCAACACAACAACATTCCCACTCAGTCACACCAACCCAACAGGCTCGCCCGGACTCGAACCGGGACCACCGGCTCCAAAGGCCGGTGCTCTACCCGTTAAGCTACGAACCAATGCGAGTGGCGGGATTCGAACCCACGCCACCAGGGTGGAAGCCTGACGCTCTGCCAACTGAGCTACACTCGCTCCTTCGGACCTCCACATTCCTCCCCCCCGGACACACGGAAGGGTGGTGATTTCCTACTCCCCTCCAATAACCCCGACAGGCTTCGAACCGGCAATCTCCCGGTTCGAAGCCGGACGCCTTTCCCTTAGACCACGGGGTCGCAAACAACCGTGGCAGGACTCGAACCTCCAACCTTCGCCTTCGCACGACGATGCTCTTCCCATTGAGCTACACGGTCAAAACTGTCCCGGCCGGGTTTGAACCTGCAACCCTCTCCTTAACAGGGAGCCGCTCTACCTTTTGAGCTACGGAACAAGAAAAAGGAAAGTGGCAAAGTCGAACTCCCAAGGCAGTAACGCTCTTCTGCTCTCGAAACAGATACCGCCGCCAATCGGCTCAACCTTCCCAAAAAGGAGAGGATGGGATTCGAACCCATGTGGGACATCACCGCCCCATGCGCCTTAGCATGACGCCGTATTCAGCCACTCTGCCACCTCTCCCAAAATGACTCCAGCGGGAATCGAACCCGCATTGCCTGATCGAAACTCAGGTGTCCTGCCATTAGACGATGGAGCCTGATAACGTTGCCTTACATTCCCACTTCGGCGCGTCCTTATTTTTCAGAAACTATTAACTTGTCAAAGATCATCGAATTGGCCGCAGGACAGCACAGGCAATTCAGCCAATCATGAGTTCTTGAGCCGAATGACACTTCACGCACTGCGCGCAATCACCGCGCACAACCATTTCTAATGTTCAATAGCCCCGGCAGGATTCGAACCTGCACGAACTGGTTCCTAAGACCAGCGCCTCTGCCGGTTGGGCTACGGGGCCAAATAAAAAACCCGATGCTCGTTTCTGAGTCATCGGGTTAGGCTAATTCGCCACTTTTCCAATAACTCAGATCATGAGCCACGATCCTCTATATTGACCGAGGATTCTGTGCGATCTGACCGGGGATTCTCATACGCCACGGTTTTCAGCGCAATGAATCCACCAGCCATGCAGAGTAGGCTCTGACTACCAGAATGTTCGGTTAACCAGAACATGGAATTTCTCAATTGACTCCTTGTTTTAAGGCATATTCCTTACCCATTAAAAAACCCGGTGAGTGTTTCACCGGGTCTTGAAAGCCAATGCTTATCGCATGAACGCTTACAAAACCCGGACACTTTCGAGATACATACCACTTTCGGCTAATCCATAACAATGGGATCGCAACTCAGATAGTGTTTCGCCATTCCAGCTCGGCGTGGCGACCAATGATTGATTCTCATAATTCCGCATGAGTGCTTCCTAAGTTTCCCGATTCCACTATCGGCGATGTCCAATGTTCACTCTACAACCAAAAACGCATATCGTCCACAATTGCCCCATTTATTTATCAAAAAAGAATAATTTTCGCCCGCCTTACCCAAGGACCTCTCCATCAAGTCAATAATATTTTCTGATGATTACTCTGGAACACCGCTCATATGAGATGGACATGAACTGCAAAAGACACCGCGAATGAAATCATTTGTGAACAGAAAAAGATATGAATGTACAAAGAACGCCTCTCATATCAACCTTACTTCCGAAAACGTACAACGCGACCATTGCAAGTGATGTGGTAAAAATACTCATAGACCCAACAGTAAGCAATTGTTAAAATCATAATACCATGCCTGGTTGGCTAACAGCTTTAACGTGTCTAATCGTCCTGGCAATACTGGGATTGTGTTCTGTGGCTTGGCTTGCGTTTCAGCTTGATAGTTGGGGAAACCCGGACAGTCTACAAATGCTCGTCGACAATCAGACCCAACGTCGAATAAAAATTGAGATGTGGGATGAACAGAAATCACTCAGATTCGGCAGCGCACGTCTCCCGGCGAACAAACGTGATTGGATTCATTTGGATACGTACCTGTGGCAGGAAAAGACGTTACCAGACAGGCTACTGGTCTTGGTAATTGACAGTAACGGCCGCTGCAAAGCAAGGAAATTTCAGCCCTTGGCCAACGCATACAACCCGAAAGCACCCGTCGTAGTTACGCCACAGGACGTTACCTCTACTGGTCCAGCCAATGGTTCGTCCGGCGCAGAAACCCCGACCAGCCGTTAGTCACAATGAGTTCAATCTCTTTGAATACCACGGGTGAACTCGGAAGCCAAAAAGCCGACACGATAAATAAACACCCCCTTCCCGACATTACAAATTTCGTACACAAACCCACTCCTCCCACATACGCGACTCAATATGCATATACACTTAATATTCCAACCGATTCGCTAACCTGCCACTTCTGGATTGAACCCCCAATGCATGCATCGAACTCCGAGCCTGTATACCCCCTCGCCTCAGCGATCCTGCACCACCGTACTTCCTACCACCGTACCTCTGCGTCTCTGCACCTCCCCACCTCTCCACCTCTACGCCGCAGCGCCTCTGCGCCTCTGCGCCTCTGCGCCTCTGCGGCTCTGCGGCTCTGCGGCTCTGCGGCACAACCATCACCCACTCTCTCAAGAACCCGCCCGAACAACATTTCCCATTAATTCTATTGACGCGCCGAGTAAGCATTCCGCGCACCACCCCAAACTCGACACCTGGCTTTTAGAGCACTCCCTCCCTCTCGAACCTCAACCCAAAATAAACTTGACATACCAACAACCCAAAAAACGA
>JANQQT010000174.1 GCA_028284925.1 Phycisphaeraceae bacterium
ACCCCCAAAGACCACCCAAAAGCTACATCCCCACCCCAACTCAGATGCCGCCCCACACCCCAGGTTACCACCGTGACCGATACCTCCTGTCCCTACGCCCCTTCTACCTCTCTACCCCAAAAACCCCGACCGCCAAACCAAAGTCATCGCCACCCAAAACTCACTCCCACCTCCCCCAACACCGCCGCGCCAAAACCAGCCACGCCGTTGCACGGTTCAATTGCTCACCACAGAAAGTGCTTCCTCGTTGGGCGCAAACCTTCCATCGGTGAAAAAACCGACCGCCCCGCACAAATACAACAACATGCAAACCAGCCCATCCAACCATTGTTGTTTTGCTCGCCATGTGAGTGCCCTTGCACAGCAAGGAAGGGCACTCACATGGCGAGCAAAACAACTCTTCATCACTCAAAAAAGTTCCCACCTTTTCCAAATTGCCGTGAAAATGACCAACGCCCAACCTATGTCATCACTGCCCTAACTCCCCAAAACCGACCCAACCAACCACCGTTCAACTTTTCACCCTTTTTCATATCTCAATAAAACACGCCGCCTACCCGTCCCAATTACATCCAACCCTCTCCAACCCGATTACCTTCATTAGACTCCTCCGCGTCGCGCGGGAACCTACCATCGGCGAGAGAACCTATAGCCCGACGTCAAAACAACAACATTAAACCAGCCCAACCAACCACTGTTGTTTTGCTCACGATGTGAATGCCCTTGCACAGCAAGGAAGGGCATTCACATCGTGAGCAAAAGAACTCCCCATCATTCAAAAAAATTTACCTTTTTCCAAATTTCCATGGAACACCCACCAACCTCCCGCGTCATATCCCCATCCACAAAACCAAACACGGAATACCCAACATGCAATACCCCGCAAAATCATCCTTAATACCCTCGGCCAACACCGATGCAAAACGGCGCCAACCAAACCGCGCCCGCCTCTTCGGTGGTACCACGCCTACAACCCAACCCGAGCCGGCATAGCCGCGAAAAAACATTCGCCCCCCACAACGCCCCGCCGGCCAACACCACGGGGCGTTTTTATTTGGAGCAAAATCCATGAAACATAACAACCATCAACTTCGCCGCAGGCGCTTCCAACTCCCTCAAATGATAAGTTCGGAACGTTCCTCGACGGATTCAAACGAGCTCGATGGACCACGAGTAGCTCAGTAGGTCAGAGCAGCGAACTCATCATTCGCCGGTCGCCGGTTCAACTCCGGCCTCGAACACCACTCTAGATCGGCTAGAAACCGATCCACTCCACGAGCGAGTTGAGAAAACCACCCAACCCTCAGTCAACGCACATTGACACCGAAACGTCCGCCCGCAACAAGGCCGACCGACATCGCACGCGCCAACGACGCCGTCGCAAAAAGCAATCTAAAAAATCCGCTCTCTAGGCCACAACACAACACACGCTGGCCCTCAGGAAGGATAAACGATTCGCCAATTGCCCCAGCCTCAACAACGCCACTGCAATGCCTCAAGCTTCGTTCCGCGAACCAATCGGGAGGACTGGGTCCCGGTTAACTCAACTCGCCCAAAAAACAACCGATCAGCCAAAACCTGATCGCCAACATAAAACCACAAACCCCATGTAAACGCCGAAAGGAGGCGTAAACCAATGCTTAAAACCATCAACGTCAAACAACACGAAATGGCCCTCCTCTTTAAGGATGGCGACTTCCAAAACGTCCTCGAACCAGGCGCACACAAAATCTGGTCCAACCCGCTCAAACCGGGTGGCACAACCGTCGAAGTCTTCGATCGACTCCAGGTACGGTTCAACCACGAACTCCTGCCCCTGCTGATCAACCAGCCGCAGCTGCGCAGACACCTCGTCATCGCCGACCTGGACGATGAACAGAGAGCAATCATCTGGAAAGACAATCGACTTCTGGATATCCGCTCGCCAGGCCGTCACGCATACTTCAACAGCCCAGCCGTAATCGAAATCCAAACCTTCAATATCAAGGAAAACGATTCAAGATTCACTCACCCCAAACTGCAGGCCGTCCTCGATCACCCGCTCGCCGAGACGTTCTTCAACATCATCGACGTCGAGGCAAACGAAGACGCCATCCTCTACCGTGATGGCCAGGTCGCCGAGTCACTCACCCCCGGAAGGCACGCCTTCTGGCGCGGCGCACAAAAACTCACCTGGACCAAAATCGATAAAAGAGAACAAACACTCGACATCGCAGGACAGGAAATCATGACCAACGACAAGGTAACACTCCGTCTCAACCTCGTCCTCACTTTCCAGGTGACCGACCCGCTCGCCGCACTCTCAACCGTCAACGACTTTCAACACGCCCTCTACCGCGAAGCACAACTCGCACTCAGAACCGTCATCAGCACAAGAACACTCGACGCACTACTCGGCGACAAACAATCGGCAGGCGATCAACTCTTGGGCCTCATCCGCCCAAGAGCATCGCAATTCGGTATCGCCCTCAGGAACATCGGCCTCAAGGATGTCATCCTGCCCGGCGATATGAAACTCATCCTCAACCAGGTCATCGAGGCACAGAAATCAGCCGAAGCCAACCTCATCAAACGACGCGAGGAAACCGCCGCCGCAAGAAGCCAGGCCAATACCGCCAAACTTCTGGCGCAAAACCCCACCCTCGCGCGTATGAAAGAACTCGAGCTTCTAAACGACATCCTTAAAGACGCCAAAACAACCTTCGTCCTCGGACAAGGCGATCTTGCAACGCAATTCCGCTCACTCGTCAATAACCCCTCGCCTCAACCAGACCCTAACCCCGCAACGGAGAACTAAAAACGGGCGGCCCGTATCAGAAACGGGCCGCCCTTTATCAATTCACTGCTACACCCCACAAACACAAAACAACTCACGCCTCAACCTTCTCACCACCCACGACAAACGACGCACGACACTTACCACAACTCACCATCTTACCCCGCGCACTCAAACCAAAACTCTGAGCCGTCCCACACTTCGGACAACTCACATGAATACGATCCGCCCTTCCGCTGGTTCCACTCGTCCCGCCCGAACCGCCCGGCACCAGAAACGACGCCCCACATCCATCACACTGATGCTTCTTACCCCTGGCTTCAGGCCCCAATGACGCAACACGACCACACTTCGGACACGCCACCTTAAGCCCGCCACAGCCTCCACCAACCCCACCCGTTCCCGCACCACCGCCAGAACCCTTACCCGCCGCATTCAAGGCTTGATCAACCTTCTCCTCCGATGTACCACCGCCACTCTTACCACCCCCAACAGCAGCATCCTGACTTTCCTGCATACTCCGACGCCTTGCCGCCTCACGACTCTTACGCAACTCCCGAACACGCGCCACATCAACCTTCTCCTCCTCCACCGCCTGCGTCACATCAACACCCGTCGCGTTCATATAACACTCGGCAAACAAATACTTGAACTCCGCATGTTGCAACTGACACACCGTCTTCACACCATCCGCCTCCAATTTACCCGCACGACCCGCCTCCACCACATCAATAAACACATAAGGTTCCCACTCCCCAATCATCAAAACCATATCCAAAATACGCTTCACCAACTTCTCGCTCGAAGGCGAAACCGTCGACTTCACCGCCTGCACCATCTTTTCAAAAATCTCATGCCCCTCCATGTGCTGAAAATATTCTTTCGCACCAGGCCCGTCACCCGCCTGACGCCTGCACAACGCCGCCAGATACAACTTCTCCTTACACTCAATCCCCTCCAGCAAATTCAACGCCTCTTCCGTCAAACCCGCCCACAAATACAACAACCCTCGAACCAAAACCGCCATGTCCGGATCGCGAATCAAATGCGGAGCAAACAACTGACTGTCACTGAGATTACTCAAAATACTCCCCGCCGAACCATTCGGACGATCCACCCAACTCAAAGGCGGAACGCCCAAACCACGCCCCAAGATCAATCCCCCAACTTCAGGTGACATCCGTTGTACATGAATCTCAATCATCAATGCTCTCCACGCATACACACCCCGGATTTTCATTTACTTGTCACTTGAATATCGACCGCAAATCTCACTCAGTTTTGTCGAAAAAAAACCGGAAACCAACATCATCTCCCACAATTCCGTCTGTAACGATTACAACAATCACACCCACATCAATCTAAAAAAAACGACCCAAACCAGAACGGCTCGGGTCAACCAGAAATCACAAAAAACAACCACCCCCACACCTCACCCCAAACAAACATCACACCCGCCTCCCCTCATACCAAATCACCCATCAACCCGTCAATCGCCCCCTCAATACGCTCCGCCGTCTCATACTCACCCGTCTCAATCTCGCGACAAATCGCCATAATCCGCTCACGACGAATCATCACGCCTTCATCATCCATCAAACCCACCCAGTCACGGTCAATAACCCCTTCCCCGCTCTCAACAACGTCCGTTTGCCCTTGTGGAGGCTCTAGCAATGCAATAGTCATGACACTGCTCCTATATAACATCCGCCAACCCGGCGGAATCTTCGACCAAACTGTAAACATCTAAACGAACGCGACGAATCGCCGCTATCCGGACACGCCGCGATTCCTGGACGAATCTGTGGGGAGTTGCGTGTCCATCATTCTTATCGGCCACAACACCTTCAACCCTCCACATATTAACCGAAACCTCACCACTTTTATCGGACACTCCCATGCCCCACCATCCACCAAAACCCCCCTCACAACCCCAAAAACCAACCC
>JANQQT010000177.1 GCA_028284925.1 Phycisphaeraceae bacterium
CAAACCGGCACACCCAAAAAGGCGCCCAACTTCTCCGCATCCTCTAAAATCCGCGAATGCTTCCCATGATCAATCACATTCACCCGCGATCGATCCTTCATCACCAGATTCAATTCATAACTACGGTAATAACGCCGCCTCGAACCCGAGTTTGAGTTCGATGAGCTCTTCACCATCTCTTTGATCAGCTGAATCGCATAAACCTCATCCAGGGGCGTGCCACCCTTACCGACGTCTCCCCCCTTCCCCGCTCCCCATCCCTTGGAAAAATAACCGCTCCCCTTATCAAACACCAACGGTCGCCACATGAAATAAATCAACAATCCACCCGCGACTCCAAACACCGCCCCAAACAAAATCAACGACACCGCTCCGTTAATCGCCCCACCCACAATCGTCCCAACGCCAATCAGAAAAAAAACAAGCCCAAACAACTTCGCACCCAGCGTCGCCCGAAACGCCACCACATTCCTGGATTCCTCCACCAACTTATGCGTACAAAAACTCGTCCCCCCTCGCTTCGCCGGTCGCCACTCCGTCTCTCGCGCTACCTCATCATTCCCCAACCTCTCCATCAACGCCGCATGACTCGCCTCTTCCCGCACCGCCATATCACCAACCATCTTCTTCAAGCCATCAAATAAACCCATCCACGCACACTCCTTCCAGATAAAAAAGCTCACCGTTTCCCCACGGGCCATTCTAACTCAATCAAAAATCTTGCCAAGCTATTCCAGCGATCCGCGCCCAACCGCCGTCGCGTCCCAGACCGGCACTTCTAAAAACAAACCCAGCCTCTTCGCATCATCCACAATACGCCAACGTTTACCATGATCGACGACATTAACCCTCGACCCATCCTTCAACACCAGATTGATTTCATAACTGCGATAACTTCGACGCCCCGATCCGGAGCTCGAGGACTTCCTCACAAGTTCACTAATCAACTGAATAGCATAAACCTCCTCCAGCGATGTGCCCTTGGCAGCCAAAACTTCCGCGCCCTTCCCCGCCGCGCGCCCCTTCAGAAAATAACCACTGTACTTGTCAAATACCAACGGACGCCACATCATGTAAACCAGCCATCCACCGGCAGCGCCAAATACGACCCCAAACAAAACCAGCAATAATTCAAATTCGATCACGCCCAGGACAATGATCCCGACTCCAAAAATTAGAAAAACCAGACTAAACAACCGCGCCCCCAATGTCGGCTTAAACACCACCACATTTTTCGATTCTTCCACTAACTTGCGCGTACAGAAACTTGCGCCACCTCCCTTCGCAGGTCCCCACTCCGTCTCCCTCGCTACCTCATCATCCCCGAACTTCTCCATCAACGACGCAAGACTCTCTTCGTCCTTCGCGGACTTATCAGTAACCAGCTTGATGCGGAAAAGTGAACCCATCCACACGAACTCCTGCCATACATAAAAAAAGCCCGCCGATTCCCGACGGGCCATTCTAGCTCATTGCCATTCAATCGCCTCAGCCGCCCAATCCAATCGCATTTGAAATAATCGGTGAAAACTTCACAATCAAACCCGCAAACACCACGCTTACCACCGAAATCAATTTGATCAAAATGTTCAACGATGGCCCCGAAGTATCCTTAAACGGATCACCCACCGTATCACCCACCACCGTCGCCTTGTGATTCTCCGATCCCTTACCATAAACGATCTCATCATCCGCAGCCTCAGCCGCCCGCAACGCAACCGCCTCATGCATCCCCGCCGGGACCGACTTCCTCACCTCGTCACTCTCTCGAAATTCCTTCGCCGTAATACGACCATGCGTCTCAACATACTTCTTCGCGTTATCCCACGCACCACCGGCATTCGCCATGAAGATCGCAACAGCAAATCCCGAAACCAATGCCCCCGCCAACATCCCCGTCACACCCGCCACGCCAAACACCAGTCCAACGGCAATCGGAACCAACACCGCCATCACACTCGGCACAACCATCTCCTTCAATGCCCCCTGCGTCGAAATCGCAACACAGTTCGCATAATCAGGATACCGCTTGCCCTCCGTCTCAACCTCAAATGGCCACTTCAACGGATCAGCAATCTCTTCATCACTCAATCCATTCTTCTTAAATGCATTCTTCATGATTCCAAACTGTCGACGACATTCACGCATCATCGAATACGCCGCTCGACCCACCGCATTCATCGTCATCGCACAGAACACAAACACCAGCATCACACCCAAAAACAATCCGCACAACACGCGCGGATTCATCAACGTCACATTGTAAAACTGCATCACCTGCGGCAGGCTCGCATGAGACGCCGAAACAACCTCAAATCCAATGGTCTTCTTTTCGTCCCTACCTGTATCAATCGTTACCGAAAACTTGTAAAGATTTTTGCGGTCTTCAGCATCCTTATTTCGCGTAGGCGTATTCCCACCCTTCAACGCCTCCAACACCTCACCCCGCTCACCACCCGCCAACAACAATCCCGCCGATACCTTCTTACCTTCAGCATCCGGAATATTAAATATTCCATACGATGCATAAGTGATCTTCGTCATATCCGCCTTCGGATCCACCTGATCATTCAAACTCGCCTTGATCGTAATCCCATACGCCGCCAGCAACGCAAGCGCCGTCAACGCCGCCGAACCAATCGCAAATCCCTTACCCGTCGCAGCCGTCGTATTACCAAGCGAATCCAGCATATCCGTCCGCTCGCGAACAACCGGCTCCTGATGCGTCATCTCGGCATTACCACCCGCGTTATCGGCAATCGGCCCATAAGCATCCGTCGCCAGCGTAATCGAAAGTGTCGACAACATACCCACCGCCGCAACACCCACACCAAACACGCCCATCAAAAAGTTACTCCCGCCGCCCGCCGCAATAAACGAAATAATAATCGCCGCCACCGTCGTAAGCAGAGGAATCCAAGTCGAAATCATCCCCTCCGCAATACCCGAAATAATCACCGTCGCACTTCCCGTCTCACTCTGATCACTGATCCGCTGCGTCGGCTTATGCTCATAACTCGTGTAATACTCCGTCCCCCACGCAATCACCAATCCCGCCACCAAACCTGCAATGATCGCAACCCACAACCCCAAATGACTCACCGCATCAATATCACCCACCAGAATGTTTAACACCACATACGCCCCAATCACGATCAACGCCGAACTCGCCCACACACCACCATGCAGACTCTTCAACAACTGAGCCATACTCGCCCCCTCCTTCGCCCGCACCAGAAAAATCGAAATCACCGAAGTGATAATCCCCAGCCCCGCAAGCGATGCCGGAATCGCAACCAGCGAAATCGCCTCCGCCCCACTCATCCCCATCTGAAACGCCGCCGCCGCCGCCAACGCCATCGCCGCCAGAATCGATCCATAATATGATTCATAAAGATCCGCCCCCATCCCCGCCACATCTCCCACGTTATCACCCACATTGTCCGCAATCGTCGCAGGGTTCCTCGCATCATCCTCGGGAATACCCGCTTCAACCTTACCCACCAGGTCCGCACCCACATCCGCCGCCTTCGTGTAGATACCACCACCCACACGACTGAACAACGCCTGCAACGAAGCCCCCATCGCAAACGTCAACGTAATCGTCGTAATACTCACCAATGCAGTTGGCGTAATGCCGTCTATGGTCGTCAACACCAAAAACCACGCCGAAACATCCAACAACGCAAAACCTGTCACACACAACCCCATCACCGCACCGGCACGAAACGCCACCTTCAATCCGTCATTCAATGACTGCTTTGCCGCCTGCGTCGTTCGCGCCGATGCATTCGTCGCCGTCTTCATGCCAAAGAACCCGCACAGCCCCGATAAGAACCCCGCAATCGGAACTCCCAACCCCGTCAGCTTCGGCTGCAACCCACCCATACCCATCACCACCAACGCCGCCACCAACACCACAAACACCACCGCAATCGTCTTCCACTGCGCCCGCAAATACGCATACGCCCCATCCCTCACCGCCTGCGCAATACGGACCATGTTGTCATCACCCTCGCTCGACTTCATAAACCCTTGATAAAAAACAAACGCCATGGCCAATGCGACCACGGCGCCAATCGGGGCTAAATACCAGATGCCCGGCAACTCAGCGCTCGCATCTACTGCCTTCTTAACTGTCCCCGTCGGATCCTCAGCAGCCATCGCCGCGGAACCAAATACACACACAAACGCCGCTACAACGCTCAAAATGAACGGTAAACCTCTGCCTCGCATCGCAAATATCTCCTGCTGCGCGCTCTCAATACTTGTTTCCTCGGGGAATAACTCTCCCCGGTTCGTACCCAAATCGGTCAATTATGGGCCGTAACAATAGAACACCAACACAAATTGGCAAAAGAAATTAGCGATTTCAACTCTTTTTTTGCCCAACCACACCGTAACTTATCCCCATACACCCAAAACCCCTCTTCAAGGCTTCAAAACAACCCTTAATCAGCAAAAAAAACAGGTCGCAGCGTGTTCCACCCGCGCGACCCATCTGGCGCTTGCTCGTGGTGCTCCGCCACAAGCCCCATCCTCCCTGATAACACGCCACGGCGACCACTTCCCTGCGATCAACCCATTCGCAATACCTGTCTCCCCAGGCACTGCAAATCCTGTCTGCTCTCAGGAGAATCACTTCCCTCGATTCCCCTCTCCCTCAATAAACCACCGCCACCGCGTCCTCTATCGCTTCAATCACCTGGCGTACATGGAAAGGCTTCTTCAAATAACCGTCAAACCCATTCGCCAGAAGATGCTTAAGCTGTCCTTCTGTCAACTTCGCACTCATCCCCACAATCTTGCATAGCTCAAGATCACTGTTCCCCCGTATTAACTGCTTTACATCATTCGCATCCACATCCGGCAGATGCATGTCCAGCAACATCACATGCGGACGGAACTTCTCGCACTCTATACCCGCCGCAAATCCGGTGTTCACCGTCCGGACTTCATAATTCGTCTGATCACCCAACACACTCTCAAGCAACTCAACCACCTGAGAATCATGATCCACCAGCAATACACGCGTCTGACTCGACGGCAATCCGTCCAGCGGAATGTTGTGCTGCTTCATGAATTTCATCAAACCGGTGATTGGAATGCGACGATCACGCGAACCCGGAATCCGATACCCGCGCAATTGTCCCGAATCGAACCACTTACTCACTGTGCGAGGCGCGACATTGCAAATCTTGGCTACCTCGCCCGTGGTCAAAACGTCCTTGTTTCGTGCCATCGGATCATCATCCTCCACGTATCTTTCCTGCAGGTCCTGCTTACACTACTTCCGAATCCCGGATACTCTCACTATCGTCAAGATGCTTCCAACGATTAACATACCTACATACTTTTCAGACCTTACAAACCCACATCTGCCTCCCAATATCCAGCCCTTCCCTTTTATCGGCCCTATCCTCCCACCACCCCACCTACAATAACCCAAACCCACCAATAACCCACGCGAAAGGCCCCATAATGAACGTTATCGCAGACCTGTGCATCGTACCCATGGGCGTCGGCGTCTCCGTCTCCAAATACATCGCCGAATGTGAAAAAATCCTCACCAACGCCAACCTCAACACCTCCCTCCACGCATACGGCACGAACATCGAAGGCGAATGGAATACCGTCTTCAACGCCATCAAAGCCTGCCACGAAAAGATCCACCAGATGGGAGCGCCCAGAATCACATCAACCCTCAAATTCGGCACCCGCACCGACCGACCGCAATCCATGCAGGACAAAATCACCTCCGTACAAACCAAACTCGAAATACACCCCGACAACGCCCAATCTCCCCCAAACACCTCCACACCCTAACCCATTAACCCTCTCCACCCATTCCGCCGAAATACCCTCTATCGTGAATACACCCGGCAACAACGATAATTCAACAGACACTCCGGATGTCCCACAAACCGGCGACACTCCCACTCCCCCTTCTTCAAACGACGAAGCCAACACGCCCAACGCCGCTCCAAAACCTCCACCCAAAACCTTCCTCCAAAAACTCGACGACTGGGTCGCCTACCACCCCTGGCATCCCCGAATCCTCCCCCTCTTTCTATACGTCGCCGTCCTCTTCCCCGCCGGCCTGCTCCGTGAAGACTACCCCCTCACCTACCCCATCATCGTCACCCTACAGGTCGCCATCATCGCGCTCGTCGCATACCGCTACCGCAAACTCCTCCCCGAACTCAACTTCAAATTCCACTACCTCGCCATACCCGTCGGTATCGCCGGCGTCGTCGCATGGATCGCTCTCGCCGAACTCATGATGTCCCTCTCCGACACCTTCGTCCCCGAAACCCATAACTTCTTCGAAGAAACCACACCCGCCATCGCATGGGCCTCCATGATCACACGCTTCGCCGCCATGTGCATCATGGCCCCACTCGTCGAGGAAATCTTCTACCGCTCCGCCCTCCTCCGAAGCTTCTACAAACCCACAGCGCTCAAACACTCCACCATCGACCTCCTCTCCGACTTCCCCGTCATCGGCGACCGCATCGCCATGAGCAAACTCGGCCGCGAAGCAGACAACCACCCCAAAGCTCTCGCCACCGCATTCCACGAAACACCACTCGGCGCCGTCAGCACATTCGCCGTCATCGCCTCGCTCATCACCTGGTGTATCCTCTCGCACATCCCACGCGATTACCCCGGCACCTTCGCCTGCGGGTTCCTCTACATCTTCATCCTCTGGTACACCAACCGACCCAACGCACCCAAAAAATACGGCCTCGGCCCCGTCATCTGGGCACACGCCATCACCAACGCCCTCCTATGGGCATATACCCTCTACTACGACGACTGGCTCTACCTCTAGTTTACACCCCCACCCAACCTCGATAACTGCTCCGATCCCTCGCTTACACTTAATCGCCTTACATTCTTCAATTGTCGCAATACCTCCTGCCCTTCCCTCGACAAAATAAAACGCACATACTCCCGATGTACCCGATTACTCAATCCCCCCGGCAAATACACATAGGCCCGCCGGGATAATCCTCCATTCTCCAATACTTCTAACTCTCTGCCGTCACCATCCACAACCTTCAAAACCTTAAACTCATCGGACCAAATGTTCGTATACCCAATACCCTCCGTCTCCTTCCCTATCGCCTTACCCATATCGCCACCCCGCACAACCCGACCCAACCGACCGAACTTCCCTCCACCCAACACGGACTCCTGAAACACGCGCGATGCCAATGTCCTTTCATGCTTGCGCAACACCCCAACCTCGCGCGTCTGCCATGTCTTGTCAACCACCCCCAAATCCCCCCATTGCAGCAAACGCTCTCGACCGACATCCCCAAAAATTTGCTTCAACTGTCCAACAGAAATCAATTGCATCGGATTCGACGGATGAACCACCACATAAACTTTCTCCGAATAGATTGCAATCAATACCCCCTCCGACTCCGTCTTCAACTTGCGTCTGATTTTCTCAATTTGCACCCCTCCGGGATCACCCACAAACGCAACCAAATGCTCCTCTCCATACCGGGGACCATCCAAAAACAATTCATTACGAATCGTGCCCTCCCAATAAACCTTGACACCCGGATGAACCTTCGAAAACGCATCCAACAACAACGCATGCACATTCCCCTGCGACATTTCGCCATATACATTTAGTGATCCACGGATCCGTTCGGATGAAACATACGAAGGAAATACCTCTTTCTTGGCCGGCATTCCTCCGCTACAGCCGCATATAAATAAAATCGCCCCAATCCACGCTCGCCCTGGCGTTCTACTTCTCATGCAAACCCCTTTACCAAAACCGGTTCACGCGCCGCCCCCGAATCCTAAGAGTTGAAAACCTATCCGCCGTCCAACTGATCCTTGACTCATCAAATTCAAACTTTTTGACCGATATGACGCAGATTATGCGATTCCGACCACAAACAACCCGTCAACGATCTGAGCTTATGAGCTTGGTGTCGATTCCCTCTCCCCTTCATCCTCCTCCTCCCACATCCCATGCACATCAAACACCGCCGACGCCCCCAAACTCAACAACACACTCACCGTAAATGCCACCGCCGCAGGCCCGGCACTCACATCCACCAACTCACCCACCTTCACCACCGTAATCGTCACCGCCACCAGCAACACATCCACCATCCCCCATCGTCCCGCAATCTCAATCCAACGATACAACCGCGCCCGATGCGCCTTCCCAAACCAGCCCCGCCCCATCGTCAATATAAATAACCCCGCCAACTTCAGAAACGGAATCACCACCGAACACACCATCACAATCACACCGATAATCAAATGCCCCCCCACCATCATCTCAATCGATCCATCCCAGATACTCGCCTCCCGCACATGCCCCAGCTTCTCCAGCCGCAG
>JANQQT010000189.1 GCA_028284925.1 Phycisphaeraceae bacterium
GCGTTCTTGAAAATGATAAGATATATACGAGATCCGATTCTGGCGGAGGATGTGAGGTTGGGGCAGATGGGGGTGGTGAGGGTTTTGAGGGGGTATGGGGGGAGGTGAGAGAAACGGGATTTAGCGGTCTATTTTTAGTTTTCGAATGGTTTTGTGTTTCGGGCCGTTGGTCCAGGCCCAGAAGAAGGCGATGGGCCAGAGGAGTAGGAGGATGGCGCAGATGAAGCCGGAGATCATGATGGGTGTGGCCTGCGGGTGTTTTCGTTTGGCGGCGACGGCGCCTGGAATCCAGCCGATGAGGACGGGGAGGGCGAACGGAAGATAGGGGAGGATTGGATTGTACGGACTCCATTCGTACCATGCGACGGGCGGAGCGTTTTGAACGCGTTTGGCAAGGAAGAGGATGAGGAAGAGTGTCATGGGTGGACTCGGTTGGGTAAAGCCGGGTATTTGATTAACTGAGATGCGTGTTGTTGTCAACTTGAAAGCGTGTGGCGCGGCGTGCGATGGCGTATTCTCCAGAGTACAATTTCATGATGATTCAGGGATTTACAACACGGTGGTTTATTCCGCCCCTGGGGAAGTCGCCATATGTCTGGGGGATCGTTATTCCGCTGGTTCCGTTTTTATACGGGATCTATGCGTGGTCAACGGGGGAGGGTTTTTTTCTTTCGTCCATGGCCAGTCGGAGGGTTTTGGATAAACCAGTATTCAGCCAATCAGACGCCTATATCAGTGGGGGATTCTTTTATGTTTTTCCGGGGCTTTGTCTTCATTTCACTTACTACCGGAGTGAGCATGAGCGGAGAGCGCGATACGCATCGTTTCCGGCAAATGTGTGTACGCTGGGGTGGCTGACCATGGCTATCCGGGCGGCGATATCGGATTCGTCCTGAATCCCAGACGTTGCAGATGGGAAGGCGTTATGCGCGAGATTTGGGAGGAGGTGTGGAATTCGTGCCTGCGTAAGGTAGCGAATTTGGGAATACTGCGTTGGGGGGCGGCGAAAGTGGAACGGATGAGAAGATATCGGGTGATGGGAGCGTCGTTTTGGAGGAGCCAGGTATGGTGGAAGGTCGTTGAACGATCGCGCGAACGCCTTAGAATTCCGCCACGGGCCCTCATCAGGGGCGACAGGGCTCATTGACAAGGTATTATTTTGTTGACAGTTTGGAGAGATGGAGAGGTCAAGGGTGGTTTTGGTGTGGGGTGTTGGAAATGGGAGTCAGCTGAACATTGGCCGATACGTCGTATTGTAACAGGGGATGGGAAGTCGGTGTGCGGTAAGTTAGAGCTGTTTGCGTATTTTTCGGCCATATCCGCACGATGCGAAGCCGGTTTCGCATTCGGCAGGTGTGATTCTGCGTAGCACCCGCACCAAGGCCTGGCCGATTTGGTTGAATGAGCGCATTGGTAAAGCCAGAGAGCGCAAAAGCATCATCAAAACCCAAATATTATTATAGACATTTTGATTCTATTGTTTTAGACTCGGTTTAATCATGTATCTCGCGATTCAAGGATTCTTTACCTCACGTATGTTAACTGAGAGGAATACAGCGATGAGCTTAGATTTTGAACGCCTCTTCAAGACGACAGGATTGGCAGCGTTGGTCATCATTTCCACAGTGATCACGGCTCCGGTGTCTGCATCCACCGTGTTCTTTGGCCCCACACCCTATCTTTCAAGCTCCGACATTCCTGCCGGCTTTTATGCCGGGGGCACACCCCTTGTCCTCGAAGATTTTGAGGATGATTCGCTGGATTTTGGCATTACCGCGTCCATCGGCACGGTCATCGGACCTGAGTTTGGTCTTACCGATTCTGTCGATGCCGATGACGGTAACATCGATGGCTCGGGGTCAGACGGCCATTCATGGTTTGGCGGCAACAATACCGGCCCGGGAGGCATCACTTTTACGTTTCCCGATTTACCGACCGCTGCAGGGGTCGTCTGGACTGACGGGGGAGGGTCCACCGTCACTTTCGAGGCCTTTGGCCCGGGCATGACTTCATTGGGTACGATCGGGCCAGTGGCGCTTCAGGACGGCGGTTTTGTCGGAGGTACGGCAGAGGACCGCTTTTTCGGGGTTCAGCACTCAGACGGAGTACTCGCTATCAAGCTCACCAATTCGGCAGGAGGAATCGAGGCCGACCATGTTCAATCCGGCGTAGCCGTTCCCGAACCCGGAACCTCGATGCTCTTCTTTGCTGCCTGTACTGTAATTGCAGTTCGACGAAGACGCAGGCCGCAACTCGTGTAGCGGCTCAGCCGATTGTTGACGATCTGTTCCGATGAAAAATGTTTCGGTGCCATGACGTGGCCCTCCATGATCCGGCCGAAATTCTAACTCTAAAAACGGATCAGGTATCGGGGGAAAGGTCAAGTCGGCGGAGGTTTACGGGATGAGACACGGGTTTGAGGGGATTGGGCAGGCGTTTTTTTCGTCAAGTTTTTTGATGAGGGGATGGTGGAATCTGTGAGGGGTGGGAGGGTCTTATACGGAGAAGTGTTTGGGGAGCAGAGTGGGAAGTAATCGGTGTGGTGTATGGGGTAAGTGGAAGCGTCTGAGGATAAGCGTGAGGGTATCAGGAATGTATTTCGGAGAAGCGGGATTCGAGGGAATGGTCAATTCGCTTTCGGTGTGAATCGGTGAGGTTCCGACAACCCTGATCGAGGTGAATGGTGAGTGAATTAAGGGCGTGTTCGAGGTCATTGGCTTCTATGGCGGCGACGATGGCGGCATGTTCGGCGACGGTTTGTCGGAAGCGGCTGAGGTCATCGCGCGACCATTTTGAGCCGTAATTGAGGACGGAGGCACGGATGCCATCGACGACGCGTTTGAGTCTGACGTTTTCGGTGGCGTTGAGGATGAGTGTATGAAATTCGTGGTCGAGTTCGGCAAGTTGTTGTGTGAGGTAACGGGGGACGTTGTCCATATCTGAGGATGCGATGCGGTCAACGATGTTGGAGAAGGCCTGGTGTGCGGACTGGAACTGTTCGAGCCTGATGGGGTGTGTGAGCTTATCGAAGGCGGTTCGGAGGGCGTATGTTTCGATGGCGATGCGAAGTTCGAAGATTTCACGGAAGTCGTCTGCGGTGGGAGACGCGACGAAGGTGCCGATGCCCGGTCGGTGATCTACGAGACCTTCGGAGGCGAGTTGGGCAATGGCTTCGCGTACAGGGATGAAGCTAATGCCGATGTCGCGAGCGATGCCGCGATTGGAGAGTCGTGTCCCCGGGTCAAGGCGACCATCCGCGAGTTTGTTTCTAATGAAATCGTAAGCCTGCTGTTTGAGAGATGCGGCCATGCACTTCACCTTTGTGTTACCCGGATTCCGGACCGGGTCCTTTTGGTCATCGAAACATTGATTGTTGCCAGTGAATTGCAACGGCCGTGGTTGCAAGGCAATTCATATCGGATAAGTGGTGTCGCATTCGTAATAATACCTATCGCTATAACGATATACGCAAGTAACTTGCCTAATATTGCAGATTAGGGGAGAAGTAGGTAAAAAAATATGGCGTTTTTTTGGGTGGGAAGGCGGTTGAGGGACAAAAGCGGGTCATTATGGGCAAATAATGTGCATTATTAGAATGTAACACAACTTGGCTGGCCTCGATATAGCAGTGGTTAGCGGTGGAGATTTCGGGGAATTTTCTGATATTATGTTGTTGGAGGAGTTTGGATTTGGGGTTTTTCCCGGCTGGAGGCATGTTATGGATGGAATGCGTGGATGGCATTGGCTGGGGG
>JANQQT010000194.1 GCA_028284925.1 Phycisphaeraceae bacterium
TTCCTCGCTCACCTTCGACCGCATATAACCCACCACCCCAAGCACCACCAATACAACCAGATAAACACCCAGAACCACGTAAGGCACGTTCCCAAACTCAACCTGTCCCTTCGCAATCAACATACGACCACTCACCCCACCCCCGCATCATTCTTACGCCATATCAATACATAAGCCGTCACAATCACACTCACCTGAATCAGAAAACACCCCACGCCCCACGCATACACAATCGGAACACCAAACACCATCACAGGAGCCTCCCCACTCTCCACATCCGGATTGATCAACCGCATCCCAGGACCCGGCCCCATCGTCATCGCGATCAAAAACACCATCGTCAGTACCACCCCCAACCTTTTCCTCTTCCCGCTCGTATCTCGATTCACATCGCCCATACGCTACAGCCTTTCATTCATATCCCGCAGCCACTTCTCCTAGTTCCCTGTCAATTTCCTCCACACGATACCCGAACCCACTGCCTCCCAATGTCGACAAATCAACCTGCCCACCCCGCCTCCGATACAAACCCGGATGAACCTTCGCCTCCACATCCGAAGCCTTCGGATAAAACTGCATCCCATTCGTCTCGACACCCATGATCGTCCCCACATGCGCCGCCAACCGACAGTGCGGAACCTGCGCCAACATCGGGTTCGTCAAATCCTGCACCATCAACGGCATCCCATGCGCCTTCGCCCAACAAAAACTCAATAATGCTCCCGTCTGCGTCTTACATGTCTTCAATGCCACCCCGGTCCACCCCAACTCCCGCCCAAGCCTCACGTATTTCCAGTCATGCGCCGATTCATCCAGAAACAACGGCTTACGCGCCGACACCGAGTGCGTATCAATCCCATAAGCCTTAAGGTCATACGGAAACGGCTGCTCCACATACAGATTCATTCCATAAATCCGCGGCTCCTCATCTCGCAACCGATCCAGAATATCGTTGACATACCCCACATCCCTCACCGTACAATTAAAATCACTCGACAAATAATTCACCCCCTCCTCAATCGCAATACGACCCACCCGCACAAATCGATCATAATCCCACGCCGCATCATTTCCCCTCAACTTCACCTTCAAACACTTCAACCCATCCGTACGTATCCACTCCCGCAACATCACCGGATACCCGTCATCCGGCTCATCCCCCGTCAAGTCCCCCTCATCCAGCGCATCAAGCCCCCCCACCAAGTGCCAGGCCGCCAGCTTCCCATCCGCTGGCCCCTCACACAGGAAGTCTTCCGGGTACACTCCTCCAAATCCTACCTCCCTTTCCCCAGTCCCGAAATAAGCCTCCAAGTCCCGACTCAAATACCCCTTACCATAAGCCCTAAAAATATCCACCTCATTCACCACCCCAAACGCATCATGCAAAGCAAGGTCAAACGCGCTACAACAAACCAACCCCGCAAGATAAGGCATCGCTTCCCCCCCACGCTCCAAATTAAACCGCTCCATCTCATTCCCCAATACGTCCCCCTGAAACCCATGCCCCACCTCCAACGCATGCCCCTTCTCCTTATACCGTCCCATCGCCTCCACCAAGCAGACACAAAACCCCTTCAACGCCTCATGCCGCTCCTCATATCCCATCTCACTGGGCCACACCCACTGCACACTCAAAGGCGTCTCCCCCCAACCCACGCCCCGCCTCCCATCCCCACGCTCCACCTCCACCGCAACCCGTGCGCACGTCACATAGGTCAACGTCTCAGGACCAAACTTCAGTGGTACGCGCGTCTCAACCGGCAGAAAATGCAAGCGAACAGAACGTATACGAATATCCGTATTCAAACTCATCCCGCCATCATAAAAAAAAACCGCGCACCCGGCAATCAACCGGATGCGTGGCAAATCGGGCTGAACTCAATTTTAAAACTACTTCACTTCACCTCAATCCGCCTCGGCTTCACTTCCTCCTGCTTGTTCAAGACGATCTTCAACACCCCGTCCGCCAACTTGGCGTCCACCTTGTGGTCATCAACCGCCGTCGGCAACGTAAACGAACGATAAACGCGACGATGTGTTCTTTCATTCAGATGCACTGTGCCTTCCTTTGTATCTTCCTCGCTGCGCTCCGCCTCGAGAACCAGCACGCCGTCCTCCAGCGAAATGTTCACATCCTTCTTTTCAAAACCGGGAAGTTCGGCATCCACAAAAATGTGCCCGTCATCTTCTCGCACATCGACCGGATATGTCGCAACCAGGTCGCTACCCTCCGGGCCGCCTTCGGTTCCTACGCCCGAGAAGAAACGGTCAAACTCCCGCTGCAACTGTGAAATCGGATTCGAGAAAAATAAACGATTACGTCCAAGTGTCGGTAACATGGCATTGCTCCTTTCGGCCGACCTGAAGTCCTCAACCGCCGGGTCGCGTCAGCATCCGACCTGCGGCACGCAAATCCATAACGCGAAACACGTGCCAAAAGATCAAGATCATAAACTCTTGAAAAACAACATTTTATAAATCCAAAGCAACACCCGAAACTGCCAATATGGCAGCAGGCGATTCATACACAGAAGACATGACACCCCACATTTTCTCTCAACCCTCAATACGCCACAAATGCCCACTCGACCTTACATAAATTGCCCCCTCACTCACCGCATAAGAAGCCAACGTCCGCTCTCCAACCGTATTCCGACCAACAATCTTGAACGCCTTGCTCGCCTTCACCACCACGCCCTCACCATTCTCACGCTGCATATAAATATTCCCCGCCGCATAAACCAGAGACGATGAATACTTCCCACGCATCCGCTCTCGCCAATGCACCTTCCCCGTCTTCGCGTCAAGACAATGCGCGATCCCGCTATCGGAAACCATAAACAGCTCTTCACCCACCACCACGATCGACGGCGTATGCGGCACATTACGACTCATCTTCCATGCCACATGCGTCTCCGTCACATTCCCCCGCCCAGTCGGACGAATCGCCAACAGACTCGGACGATTAAAACCCGTACAAATATAAACCAACCCGTGCTTGTAAACAGGACGCGGCACCACCGAATACCCTCCCGGATAATCCACACGCCAGATCACCTTCCCCGTCCTGGGAACATAAGCAAATACCGCATCACTCCCGGGCAATACCACCTGCTTTTGACCATTCACCTCAATCACCAACGGCGTGCAAAACGAAAACGGCCGCGACGGTGTCGTATCACGCCCCTTCCGCCACCGCTCAGCCCCCGTCTTCGCATCCAACGCCACCACAAACGGATTCTTCCCGCCATCACAACTGAAGATCAACAACCCGTCCACCAGAACAGGAGACCCCCCATTCCCATGTACCGGTGGATACTTAATCGTTTCGTTCTTCCACACCACCTCCCCTTTCATATTCAGACACGCCGTCCCCTGATGACCAAAGTGAACGTAAATCCTGCCCCCCTCAACCAAAGGCGTCGGACTCGCATGACCATTCTTCTTATGAATACCCGGCGAACGTGCCAGATTCTGCACAAACACATCCTTTCGCCACTCCACCTGCCCGCTCTTCGCATTTACACAGAACACCGCCAGATCCAGCTTCCCCCCGTCCCCCTTCTCCACGGCACTCGTCAGATACAACTTCCCGCCCACCAGCACGGGTGACGACCAACCACTACCCGGTATCAGCCGCTTCCATACCACACCCTTATTCGTTGACCATTCGACAGGAACCTTCCTAACCTTCGCGATCCCCATCCGACCCTCACCCCGAAACTGCGGCCAATCCTGCCCCATACCCAAACTCGCCGTCGCCAATACCACCAATCCCGTCAAACCAGCTTGAATTCTCATAACCAACATCCGATCCTGTGAAAGATTCCGACACGTCAAACCATTCGATTTCGACACCATTTTACCCCGTTTCACTCACTTCAACCCCGACAATCCCACCTCTCTCCAAACCTCATTATCCTCATTTACATTGGCATATCCTACATATAATATATACACGTAGCAATTCCATCCAAACCCGACCTGCTCCCCATATGAAGGTCTTTATACACGCCGTGAGCCGATCCAAACCATCTCTCACCCCCGTCTTGACCCATATCGCGTGTCTCGCGTTAATGCTCTCGGCCCCGCTTTCCTCCGACGCCGCCTCCCTCACCGGCAAACAGATCTACCTCAAACAATGCGCCTCCTGCCACGGCAAAAACGGCCAGGGCGTCAACGGCGAGTACGAAGAACCCCTCACAGGCAAACGCTCACTCCCCTCTCTCGCCAAATACATCCACCGCCAAATGCCCGAGGAAGAACCCAAACAATGCATTGGTGACGATGCCCGCAAAGTCGCCAAATACATCTTCGACGCCTTCTACTCTCCCGCAGCCCATGCCCGAATCAAACCTCCAAAAATCGAGCTTTCCCGCCTCACCCTCAACCAATACAAAAATTCCATCGCTGATCTCATTGCTTCTTTCCGACCTAAACGAAAACCCGCCACCGCAAAAGGCCTACGCGCTGACTACTTCAACGATGGTCGTCGCTTCAATTCCTCCCGACGTGTCTTCTCCAGAATCGAAACCATCATCAAACACGACTTCGGCCCTAAAAGCCCACACAAAAAACTCAACGCCAAACGTTTCGCCATCCGATGGTCAGGTTCCGTCTTCGCATCCCAATCCGGAAAATACGAATTCATCATCCACTCCCCCAACGGCATCAAACTCTTCGTCAACAATAAACAGACCCCAATCATTGACGCCCTCGTCAGATCAGGCGACCTCAAATCCGTACGCGCATCCATCCACCTCCTCGCGGGTCGCTCGTACCCCTTCCGCGTCGAAATGGTCAAACTCTCACGCGACAAGACCGCCAACATCACACTCAATTGGAAACCTCCTTACCGCACCGAACACATCATTCCCCCCCACCTCCTTTCACCCACCCAGCACCACGAAACTCTCATCATCAACACCCCCTTCCCCCCCGATGACCGCTCCCGAGGCTACGAACGCGGCTCCAACATCTCCCGCGCATGGCACGAAGCCACGACCTACGCCGCTATCGAAGCGGCGCAGTACGTCACCAACAACCTCCAGAACCTCACCAGCATCCGACCCAAAGACCCCAACGCCGCCAAAACCCTTTCTGATTTTTGCGTTACCTTCGCCCGCCGCGCCTTTCGTCGCCCCCTGACCCCCACCCAAAAAACATTCTTTGTCACCCGCTATTTCCAAAACACCAAAGACCTTGAACTCGCCGTCAAAAAATCAATCCTCCTCATCCTCAAATCCCCCCGTTTCCTCTTCCACAGCACGGCCCCCAATTCCAACTCCCCAACAGACCCACACTATATTGCCTCCCGCATCGCATTCGCCCTCTGGGATTCCATCCCCGACAAGATCCTCTACCAGGCCGCCGAATCCGGGAATCTCAAGACCGATGCGCAAATCACCGCCCAGATTACCCGCATGCGCTCCGACCACAGAACCAAAGCAAAAATCCTCGATTTTTACCACCGCTGGCTTCTCGTCGATCGCCTGCACGAACTCAACAAGGATAAAAAGCAATTCCCCGATTTCAACAAACAGATCATTGCCGACCTACGCAGTTCGCTCGACATGTTTCTCGACGATGTC
>JANQQT010000199.1 GCA_028284925.1 Phycisphaeraceae bacterium
GGTTTACTTGGAAGAGCCTCCGGGGCGATCCTTGAGTCGGACGAGCCAGACGTCTTCGCGGGCATCATCGGCATCGATTTCAGATGTCTTATAGGTGTCACTGAATGAAACATCCTGCGCCTTGCCGCCGCCACCGGATTTGACGGGGGAGGGGCCTGTCTTGTAGACATCGTTGTTGTTGGGGCCTTGCCACGGGGTTTTGAAGAATGCGGCACCGCCATCGCCACGAAGAAGGTTCTGGCCTTCACCATCGGCGTGGACCTGACTATTCATTTCCTTCTTGATTTCTTCCTTATTCGCTTCATCGGGACCTTTGCCTTCCGTACCTGCGGTGTTTTCATCACCCAGGTATTTCCAGTCAGCACTTTGCTGGGAGGACCATTTGTCTCCCGTTGCCTCGTCATACATATTCATGGGAGAAAAGGACAAAACCTTGTCGTTCTTGAAATCCCAAATATCGGATTTGCGAAGCTGGCTTCCTGAATTGTCCTTGAGGTCGTCCTTCTGCTTCTTGGATGAAGGGCAGATAAAGATCTTGGGGTCGGCATTGTTTTCACGGACGATCATCCAGAGAGAGGCGGTGATGGATTCCTTGGCCTGTTCCGGGACATCATCGGAGTCGCCGCTGGACTGGCGTTGTTTGACGCCGAACATCTTGGCGGAGGTTGGTGGTGTGCCTTCATCGGCCCATTCCTGAATGGGGAACGTTCCTCCGTTGTCGCCGGCGTAACTTTCGAAGACGCCACCGATTGATTTGAGGTTTGAGGCACAGACGGTTCTGTTTGTGGCTTCTTTTGCGCTGCCGAGTGAGGGTAGGAGGATTGAGATAAGCAGAGCGATAATGGCGACGACGACGAGAAGCTCGACGAGTGTAAATCCTTCGCGTCTCATGATATAACTCCTTATTTTGCGTGACTGAAACGCATGCACTGTTGGGTTTTTTGTGCGGCGAGAGGCTGGATTGACGGAGTATGCAACAAGAGTGTGGGGTGTGCGCCCGTTGTGAAACTCATGCTCCATCGTGATGTGTGTCCTTATTTCGCTGCACATTGACGGCCAACCATTGGCGGTCAAAGCTTTTGGATTTCCGGGGGTGTTCCCGCAGATTTGAGAGCAAGGAGGGCTTGCGTTAGCGGGTATGTGCCGAATTGTGCGTTTCGGCGTTTAATGCCCGGTCATAGGGGTGGGGGAACCGGGCGACCATGTCGCGCCTTGCGTGTTGCGAGGCGACTTTGACCCGCGGGGCCTGATCGCGGTTTTTGCTCCAGAATCAAGCGTTGCGGGTTGGATCCTGTTTTGCAGGGTGTGCAAAACATTCCGATGACATGGCAGTGCAGCGTTACGAAGAGAATCTGAAATACGTAGATATGTATTATTGCAGATAAGGGGTGATTCTGTTCGCATTGTTGCGAAAGCCTGTCTGTCTGATGGTATTTTACATAGAAGCAGGTGGGGGGTCAAGGGGGGAAGCGGGGGCTGGGAGGGATTTGTGTTAAAATGGGGAGAGTTAAGGGTGAGGAAGAGTAGGAATCGGTGTGTGATGGCGAAGCGCAAGAAATGGTATCGAAGTTGTGTGGGATGTGGTTATCCGTTGCCGGAAGTGAAGGGGGGGAGTGTTTGTCAAGTTTGCGGGACGACGGATGAGGTTGAAGATGGGGAAAAGGTCTATCGGGGGATGGACGGTAAGAGTACGCTTGATGAGATGGGGGATGCGATCTTGCCGAATCGGGTGGAGAGCGGGTATGAGGTATTTTTGAAGTACTCGGTGCCTTCGCTCATTGTGTTGGCGAGTTTGGCATTTATCTGGGTTGGTCCTGGTTGGCCGGTTTGGAAGGGAAGTGGGATATGGCGTGTCTTGTGGGTCTTGTTGTTGGATGTCTTGGTTTTTGCATATTTTTACGTGCATTGGGAGGGGTTGGTGGATAAGCGTGTTTCGCGCGTGGGATTGGTGTTTTTGAAGTTTTCGGCGGCGGTGCTTGCTCCCCTGGCTTCAATGCATTTGGTGGAGATGTTGCAAGCGGATGAGTGGGGGTTGATTTATGTGATGTTGATGGGGCCGATCTTTTTGATGACGTTTACGTTTTATTGGATGTTTGGTATGAGGATATTGAGCGCGGTGAAATATTCAACTGTGATTCATGTCATTTGGGGAGGGCATTTATGGCTGGCGGGATGTTGAGGAGTCATGCGGGGAAATCGGGGGTGAGGTTGTCGGGATTCAGGATAAGTGCGATGGATCCGTCGCCCATGAGTGCGCCTCCGACGATGAGCTCTCCAGAGGTTTCTAGTCCGTCGATTTGTCTGAGGACGACTTTTTGCACGCCGAGGACATCGTCGACGATCATAGCGGTTTGGGACTTGTTTGAGTTGACGGTGACGACGATGTGTTCTTCTTTTTCCAGTTCGGGTCCGAGATTGAGAATGGTGCGCAGAGATGTTGAAGGCAGGATTTTGTCCTGCTTGACGACGCACTTTCCTTTTCCGACGACTGTTTTGAATTTGTTGTTGGGGATGTTTGCGGTTTCACAAACCTTGTTCATGGGTAGTACGTAGCGGTGTTGTCCCGCGGCGACGAGGTATCCTTCCATAATCTGTGTGGTGACGGATTTGGGGAGTGCGACAGTGAAGGTTGCGCCTTTTCCAGCTTTGGACTTAACGTCGACGGCGCCTCCGGCGTCGTCGATCATTCGTTTGACAACGTCCATTCCTACCCCTCTGCCGGAGATGTCGGTGATCTGGTCGGCAGTTGAGACACCTGATTTGAACAGGAATTCGATGACGTCTGCCTTGGTAAGTTTTTGTCCGGGTTTGACGAGACCAATTTTTTCGGCCTTTGCGGCGATAGCATCGTAGTTGAGGCCTGCACCATCGTCCTGAATGGTCATTTCGATGAAATTGTCCAGCTCTTCGACGGTGACGTTGATGGTTCCCGTCTCGGGCTTACCTGCGGCTGCGCGCTGATCCGGCATCTCGATTCCGTGGTCTGCGGCGTTTCTGACCATGTGGGTAAGGGGGGCGTCGAGCATGTCGATGAGTGATTTGTCGACTTCTGTCGTTTCGCCTTCGATATTGACGGTGATGGATTTTCCTGAGGCTGAAGCGATGTCCCTGACGAGTCTGGGGACTTTTTGGAGGAGTGCTCGCACGGGGACTTTTCGGATGGACATTATGGAAGTCTGGAGGTTGTTGGAGAGTGTGCCGAAGGTCTGGTTTGCGCGTCTGAAGTCGGAGAGTATTTTGAGGACATCGGTGTTGTCGGCGAGGCATTGCTCGAGGTAGGCGTACATATCGTTTACGACGAGTAGTTCGCCGACGAATTCGAGGAACATGTCGATTTGTGATTCGGCGATGCGCATGGTTTTGCTTGCATCGTTTTGCGGCGCGGCCTGACTTGCATCCGGCGTCTTTTGTTGTGGCTGATTCGGGGTTTCTGAAGTTTGAGGTTCGGGCTTGTCGGGCGTCCGTGCGCTTTCGTCGGGGGCGGATTGTTTGAAGGGGTTTAGTCCAATGATTTTGTTGAGGTTTTCAAGGATGATCTCGCCCAAGAGGGCGTCAAAGCCGAGTGCGTCCATGAATGTGTTGTAGGAGTCGAGAGTGCTCTGTGTGAGGTCCGTTGCTTCGGGATGGTCCGCGACGAGGTCGGCGATTTCCCGTAACGCCTCTCCAATCGATTGTGCGGATTCGTTATCGAGTTTGTCTTCGATCTCCCCGGTGAGTATCGACAGGATGGTGTTGACGGGCTGAGGGAGGTTTTGGTCGGCTGATTCGGCTGACTGGTTGTGTGGGCAGATGGTTTTGAGGTCATTGCCCAGGGACTTGAGTTGCTCGGTGATCTGTTGAATTTCGTCTGGCGTGTTTTCAAGGAGGTTTTGTATGGACTGGAGGACGCGAGTCCAGATTTGTTCATCGGATGAGGTGGCCGTGCCGGCATTCTTGACGTTCTGTAGCAGAGTGTCGAAGTGGTCGTGATCGTCAATTTCGGGTTGGCCAGCATGAACGCTTGCGAGCATGGCTTTGAGTTGATCCATGCCCTGAAGGAGTATATCGATGAGTGCGGGTGAGACTTGAAGGGTTTCCTTGCGCACCATATCAAGAAGGGTTTCGAGTTCATGTGCGAGTGATTTGACTTTGATAAGTCCGAAGAATGCGCTGTTGCCCTTGATGGAGTGTACAGGCCTGAAGATGGTGTTGACGTTGTCGAGGTCGGTGGGGTCGGCTTCGAGTCTTACGAAGAGTTCGTCGAGTGAGTGGAGCGCTTCGATAGATTCATCGAGGAATTCGCGTAGCAGTCCATCATCAAGGTTTATTTGCGTATCGGACATATCATACTCCCGCTTCCTGTGGTTTCATGGCTCGGAGTTCATCAAGAATGTCGATCCACTGTTTGACGTGCTTGACAGCGTTGTTGACAGCATCTTCGAGCAGGGTGAGGTCTTCGAGCGGTTTGAAGATGCAGGTTCTTGCACCTTCTCTCATTGTTGAGAGCGCATTGTTTATCGTGACGTATCCGGTGATCATGATGACCTGAATCATGGGATAGTGTTCTCGGATTTCGGCGAGAAGTTGTACACCATTCATATTGGGCATCATGATGTCTGAGACGACGATGTGTATGTGGTGTTGTTCGAGTACTTTCAGAGCCTCGATTCCATCGGATGCAATATGGACGTCAAATCCGAGGAACTGGAAATGTCTCTGCAGCATTTGTGTGATTTTGATTTCGTCATCGACGATTAGCAAACTAACTTTCATTGGACAGTCTCCGGAACAAGTGCGGGCAATTGGATGGTGAATGTGGTTCCGGTATTTTGGTGAGATTCGACGTCAATTTTTCCTCCGTGGTCGTGGATAATTCCCTGGCTGATTGAGAGTCCGAGACCTGTTCCCTGACCGGGCGGTTTTGTTGTGAAAAAGGGATTGAATATCTTGTCCACGACGTCTGGCGGCATACCGGGGCCGTTGTCTGCGGTGGTGATTTTGATCTGATTGTTTTGGTCCATGTCCGTGGTAATGGTGAGCATGGGATTGCTTGTAATTTTCATTGCCTGCGCTGCGTTTACTGTAAGATTAATGATTACCTGTTCGATTTGTTGTGCATTGCCGTTGAATTGAGGCAGGGACGGGTGAAGGTCGGTTTGAATGTTGACCTTGTTTTTGGTGGATGGTTTTGCGATTCGGAGAGCATGCAGGATACAGTCATTGATATCGATTGGTTTGAGTGTGGCCTGATCCTGTCGGGCGTAGGCTTTTAGACCTTTGACGATGCCGGCAATTCTACTAACACCGTCGCTTATACCTTCGATGGCATTGGGCATTTCGTTAAGGATGAAGCGTAGTTGTTCGGAATTGGATTGAGGCTTGTCAAGTGCATCCTGAATCGTTTTATGGATGACGTCCCAAAATCTATCGATGGTCTGGATGTTGCCTGATATGAATGCGTTGGGGTTGTTGATTTCGTGGGCGATACCAGCGGACATGGTTCCGAGGGTTGCCATACGGTCGGCGTGAATGAGTTGCTGGGCGCGTTCGTCGGCGAGCTGATGCATTTCGCCGGCGTACCTGGTGAGGAGTTCGGCTTGTTGAGTGATGGTGTTGTCGTATTCGACGAATCGGTTTGCGACGGCGAGCCTTGCGCGGAGTTCATCTGGATTGAATGGTTTTGCGATGTAGTCATCGATGCCTGCCTCGAAAGCCTGTACCATGTTGTCCTGGCGTGTGTTTCCGGTGAGGATGATGATGTAGGTGAATGGCAGGGATTTGTCTTTTTTGATTCGACGTGTGACTTCGAGGCCGTCAATCTCGGGCATGTTCCAATCGAGGATGGCGATTCTTGGAACGCTGGGCTGGTCCATCAGATCGAGAGCCTGCCTGCCGTCGTTTGCGGTGATGGTCTGATATCCCCACTTTGCGACAATTCGCTCGGTGAGTCGAAGTGAGGTTTGGTCGTCATCTGCAAGCAGGACTTTCAAGTTGTGCTCCCTGGAATTTTGGGTCGGATTTACTAGACGTTCTGATTGATGAGGTTGAGTTCTTCTAATTTGTGGAACAATTGCTCTCTGGATATTGGTTTGACGAGATAGGCGTCGATATTTGCTCTGAATGCGTCGTAGACGTTCTTCTGGTCGTCGATGGCAGTGGTCATTATGATGGTCGCTGCGTCGTCGCCGACTTTGCCGTACTGGGCCTCCAGTTTTCGGATTTCTCGTAACGCTTCCTGTCCGTCCATGTTGGGCATCATGATGTCGAGGCAGATGAGGTTGTAGGGTTCGTTGTATTGGAGTGCTATTTCAACGGCGTTAACGGCCCTTATGCCATCTTCTGCCTGATCACATTCACCAAATTGTTTGAGATGCCCCAACAAGATTTTTCGGCAAGCGAACGCATCTTCAACAATTAGGATTTTCACGGGATTCTCCTTTTTTGGGACATTGTCAGTCTGGCCATGTGTCATTCATGCATGCATCGGCATGCATTGGGTGTCCAAGATGTCCCGGAATTCGAGATTCCCTATTTATTTGAGGAAATACAGAAGAATTATCGACGATGGGCGAGCAGGACTTAAGATGGCCGGGGAAGGTGAAAGTGTGTTTCAGGTGGGAGTAATTGGGATAAAATGTTTTTCCATGTTCAGGAAAGGAATGAGGTTATGGGACGATTTGTCGCGGCGATACAACTGGTGGCGGTGGGGGCATTGGTTGCGGGGCTTGGCATAGGGGCGGGTGAATCAGCGATTGGCAAGGAAGGTGCGAAGGGGGCGAGCGGAAAGGAGGTGAAGGCGATCAAGGCGTTGCTGGTGACGGGTGGATGTTGTCACGATTATAAGACGCAGACGAAGATTCTGACGGAAGGGATTTCGGCCAGGGTGAAAGTGAATTGGACGGTTGTGCATGAAGGGGGTACGAATCGGAATCACAAGGTGAGTATTTATCAGGACGCGAAATGGGCGGAGAAATATGATGTGGTTGTGCATAATGAGTGTTTTGGCGGCGTGAAGGATGTGAAGCTTGTGGAGCGAATTGCGGCGGGGCATAAGGCTGGTGTTGGAGGTGTTGTTCTGCATTGTTCTGCGCACAGTTATCGGGGGGCGAAGACGGATGAATGGAGGAAGACCGTGGGTGTGAGCTCGTATCGGCATGAGCGTCATCGTGCGGTGGAGGTGAAGAACCTGAAAGCGGATCACCCGATCATGAAGGGTTTTGGCACCTCGTGGAAGACACCTGCCGGGGAGCTGTATGTGATTCAGAAGTTGTGGCCGGGTGCCGTTCCGCTTGGATCTGCGTATGGGAAGGACACGAAGAAGGATCATGTGTGCATCTGGACGAATCGGTACGGCAAGGGGAAGGTCTTCGGTACGACGATCGGGCATCACAATGAGACGATGAAGACGAAGGTTTATCTGGACATGGTTGCCCGTGGATTGCTTTGGGCATGTGGCAAGCTGGGGAAAGATGGTGAGGCGAAGGCGGGGTATGGGGTCAGGCGGAAATGAGGGAAGTTGGGGTGGCGTGATGGTGAATGTATTTGGATGTGCGTGGGTGAAAAGGGGGGTGTCCTGCGTCTATGCTAGTGGATGAGCGAGTCGATCGAGAGGCCTGTGCGTACGAAGTTGGTTGCGACGGTGGGGCCAGCGTGTCGTAGTGAGGAAATGATTCGGATGTTGGTGGGGCGAGGGGTGGATGTCTTTCGGCTGAATTTTTCGCATGGCAGTCTGGACGAGCACGGGGAGGTTTATGAACGGATCCGAGTTACGGAGAAGCAGGCGGGGCGATCGGTTGCGGTTTTGGGTGATTTGTGCGGGCCTAAGATCAGGCTTGATGAGATTTATGATGAGGCGGATGGGGGGATGAGGTTTGAGGTCGGGGATACGCTGGAGATTTATCGGGAGGAGCGAGTAGGGGGTGGTGGGAAGGTCTCGACGAACTATGATCAGTTTACGGACGAGGTCGAGGTTGGACATCGGGTGTTGATTGATGACGGGTTGGTACGCTTTATTGCCACAGGCCGTGAGGAGGGGGTTGTGAGGTGTCGATGTACGGCGGCGGGTGTGATTCGGACGCGTAAAGGGATCAACTTGCCGGACAGTCGGCTGACGGTAGGGACGTTGACGGAGCATGATAAGCGGTGTGTGGAGTGGGCGGCGGGGGTTGGTCTGGATTATCTGGCATTGAGTTTTGTGAGGCGTGCGGAGGAACTGCGTTTATTGAGGCAGCGATTGACGGAAGTGGGATCGCGTGCGCATTTGATTGCGAAGATAGAGAAGCCAGAGGCGTTGAAGGAGATTGAGGAGATCATTGACGCCTCTAATGGCTTGATGGTGGCGCGTGGTGACCTGGGTGTAGAGATGGATTTGGCGCGGGTTCCGATGATTCAAAAGAAGATCATTCGCAAGTGTCGTGAGTCGAGAAAACCTGTTATAGTTGCGACGCAGATGTTGCAGAGCATGATTGAGAGTGCTACGCCGACACGCGCGGAGGTGTCGGATGTATCGAATGCGATATTTGACGGGGCGGACGGCCTGATGTTGAGTGGTGAGACGGCGGTGGGTATGCATGTGAAACGTGCGATTGGGATGATGGAGCATATCGTTCGGGAGACGGAGGAATATCTTCACACGGAGAAGCGGGAGCGGGCGAGGGAGCTGGGCGTGTTGGACCGTGTTGAGCCGAGTGTTGTGATTGCTCGATCGGCGTGGCAATATTGTCGGGATATGCCTGTTGACCTGGTGGTGGTATGCAGTCGGACGGCCAATACGCCGCGTGTATTTTCGAAATTGCGGTTTGGCTCGCGTGTTGTGGGGATGTCGGATGATGTGGTGGCGATACGGCGAATGAATCTGTATTATGGTGTGATACCGGTTCTGGTGGATTTTTCACTTGACGATGACGGGCTGGTTGAGAATGTTGTGGGTGTATTGAAGGGTCTGGAGATGGTGAAAGACGGGAATCGGATTGTGGTGATTCGCGATGAGACGTTGACATTCCACAAGGTTGGGGCGTAAAGGTTAACATGGGCAAGTTGGGTTAAGGTGGTAAGCTGAGGGTTGTTGGCTTGGGAGGGACTAATGGGGGAGCGGTTTGAAAAGAGAGTATAAATGTAAGCTATATATTGAACGCGATTGGGTTGTAGTGCGTTTCTGCAGTTGTTTTCGGATTAGGTTTAAGAGGTTGTAGCAATTCGTACGTTTATGTGGTATATTTGTAGTCAGAAATACTTGGCCTGTTTGAGAAATGGGCATTGTTGGGTATTACGAAGTAGACAGTAGCCGTGTCAGACCGTCAGCCCAGACCAGAATTTTGCTGTCGGTAGGGGGGGCGTCGTTTGGCGAGCAATTTGCTAACGATATTGACATGCGGTTTTTATTTTACCAGACACCAGGATGTGTCAAAATGAACCTACATGGATGTGGAGGCGTTCTGGACCGATCCAGGCGTTTCAAGATTCATCGTTGTTTCGGCAAAGCATCCTTTCCTACCAGGGTCGGTAGGGGAGCGTTGAAAGCGAGTCGGGAATCGCGGTGGTTGTGGTATCGGCCCGTGCGGGTGTGTGTCCGCGTCAGTCATTGATAGTTTTTCACGGGATTAAGTAGTTTGAAGCGTGCAAGTCAAACACCGAGAGTAGCATTGGTCGTAGGTACGACGAGCGAGTCGGGCCGCCAGATATTGGCGGGTTTTCGTCGTTATCTGGAAACGAATGGTCGATGGCAGATTCGACTGATCGAGCCGGAGGGCGTTGGTGTATTGCATGAGTGGGAGGGTGACGGCGTTATATCACAGTCGATGGAGGGTGTGGTTGGGGATGTCGTCAAAAAGCTGAGGATACCGGCGGTGAATTTGAGTGAGGTTGAGAAGATCCGGGGTGTTTCGCGCGTGGAGTATGATTATCTTGGTATGGGTCGTGAGGCGGCGGAGCATTTGATTGGTCGCGGGTTTGAGCGATTGGCATTTGTGGGTCCGACTGAGAGTGACGAGGCGGAGGATTATTATCGCGGGTTTTGCATGGCGGTTGAAATTCGTCGTGCTGGGGCACGACCGATTTGGCATAAAATTGCGGGCATTGAAAATGGCGTTCTGGAGGCGGAGCGCGAAGGTATGGGGGAATGGTTAAGACAATTGGATCGATCGACGGGCGTCGCGACGTTTACGGATGGGGTGGGTCGACTGTTGCTGGATGTTGCGGCTTGCGAGGGGATCGATGTTCCAGAGGAGGTGGCGGTTGTGGGTACGGGTGATGATGCGTTGATCTGTCAATTATGTACACCGACGTTGTCGAGTGTGTCGATCGATCGGGAGCGCAAGGGTTTTGAGGCTGGGATGTTGTTGAGTCGATTGATGAAAGGTGAGTGTCGCGGGAGCAAGGTTGAGCGTTTGGAGCCGCTTGGCGTGCTTGAGCGTGAGTCTACGAGTGTGACGGCGGATTGTGGTGATGAGGTAGTGACGGCGGCGGTGAAGATCATTCAGCGTGAGGCGTGTGACGGAGTGACGGTGAGTGAGATTCTTGATGAGTTGTGCGTATCGCGGAGTCTTCTGGAGAGGCGGTTTGCGAAGTATCGGGGGCATTCACCGCAGGCAGAGATTCGTCAGGTAAGGACGAAACACATGAAGCACTTGCTTGCGACCACGGATCTGCCTTTGAGCGAGGTGGCGTCGCAGTCGGGCTATGTGCATCAGGAGTATATGAGCGTGGTATTTAAGCGTGAGGTGGGAGAGACGCCGGGGGCGTATCGTCGCCAGCATCGACGTTTGGCTTGACTATTTCTTATCAGGCGTGGGAGGTGCAATTATCCGGTTGATTTGAGTTTGCGCCGGCGGTGGGTCTGCCGACGGAGTAGTAGGTGAAGCCATATTCTTCCATGGATTGCGGGCGGTAGAGATTTCGTCCGTCAAAAATGACGGGTGATTTGAGGTTTTCCTTTAGGTGGTCGAAGTCCGGGTTTCTGAAGTCGGACCATTCGGTACAGATGATGAGGGCATCGGCGTTTTGGGTTGTTTCGTAGGGGCTTTCTGAGTATTTGATGGAGTCTGCGAGGACTTTTTGAGTGGTCTTGATTGCGACGGGGTCGTGGGCGGTGACGGTGGCGCCGTTTTCGAGGAGGTGTTGGATGATGGTGATGGAGGGCGCTTCGCGCATGTCGTCGGTGCCCGGTTTGAATGCTAATCCCCAGACGGCGAAGTGAAGACCTTGCAGGTTTCCGTTGAAGTGTTCGTCGATTTTTTTGATGAAACGGCAGCGTTGTTCGGAGTTGACCTTATGGACTGAAGCAAGAAGTTGTGTGGGCATTTCGGATTGGATGCCCATGCCTATGCAAGCGAGGACGTCTTTGGGGAAGCATGACCCGCCGTAGCCGAGACCTGGGTATAGGAATCGGTTGCCGATGCGTTGATCGGAGCACATGCCGCGTCTGACTTCATCAATGTCTGCATTGTAGGATTCGCAGAGCGAAGCGATTTCGTTAATGAAGCTGATTTTGGTCGCGAGCATGGCGTTGGAGGCGTATTTGACCATTTCGGCGGAGGGGATATCCATGATGAAGATGGGATTGCCCTGTCTGACGAAGGGTTCGTAGATCTCGCGGAGGCGGTCGCCGGTTTGTTTGTTTTCGACACCGAGGACGACGCGGTCGGGGATATTGAAGTCGTTGATCGCCGCGCCTTCCTTGAGGAACTCGGGGTTGGAGGCCATGTGGAATTTTTTGGAGGTTTGTTGTTGGATGGCGGCTTTGACTTTGGCGTTGGTCCCGACGGGGACGGTCGATTTGACGATGACGATCTTTTCGGTGGCGTCGTCGGATTGTTCGATGGCGGCACCGATGTCCCGGGCGCATTGGAGTACGTAGCTGAGGTCTGCGTTGCCCTGATCATCTGAGGGGGTTCCGACACAGATGAAGATGGCTTCGGCGGACTGGTAGGCCTCGGTTTTGTTTGTGGTGAAGTGGAGGCGATTTGCTTTTGCGTTTCGTTCGATCAGGGTGTCGAGGCCTGGTTCGAAGATGGGGGAGATGCCGTTGTTGAGCAGGTCTATCTTGTGCTGGTCAATGTCGAGGCAAGTGACGGAATTGCCCATATTTGAGAGGCAGGCTCCTGTGACAAGTCCTACGTAGCCTGTGCCGACCATGGTAATACGCATGATTGAGTTCCTTCAGGGGGATTGCGTAAGTAGTTATTATTTCTGTGTTTATCGGTGTTTTGCCGTATTACTTTAGGTGGGATGGAAGCGAATAATCCGGTAAGTGTGGAAGATATATCGCGAGTTTTGGGGTTTGAGGTATGAATTTTGGGTGTTTTGATTGCAAAGCGGGCGTTGGGTTGTATGTTTGATTGGGGGAAAGGCAAATTTGGAGTCAGATGGTTCATGATTGACGGGTGATATCAGGCGTATGAGAGGAGAAGGATAAGGGCTGGTTGCTGCAGGATTTGGGAGAGAAATTCGATAGGGGTTTGTTTGTGTTTCTGCGGCATTTTGGCAAAATACATAATTTTAATTAAGGTATATTTCTTAACTTTTTATCCGATTTCGTTCATTGCTAGCGAAGTTGATAGGAGTGTATACTGGGCGTCCAAAGTTACGTTATCGGCTTGCGCCTCAAGGATTTAGAGCGATTGATAGCGTTGCAAAAATGAAGAGAAATAGGTGGAATCAGCACACTGTGCACCCGGGCCGACGTTGAGAGTTCGTATTAGATGAATACGAGATGATCAACGGAAGTAGGTCGGCGGAGGCCGATTACGGGAAACCAAACGGATTTCAAATTGAGCTTGGGGATCTCCACCGCAGGTTGAACGTTGTTATGACGTTGGCTACAGGTTGAGATGTAGTCGACGGGGGCGGAGCCTTGGCATTTTTGGGCTATATTGGGTGTAAATGCACCAGATTGAGAGATTTTGTTAGTTGTATGGCACCTAATTTGCGAGCATGCGTGTGAGAAATGGGTTTTGCCAGCGAGAATTGCCTTGCAAGTGACGCATGACATTCGATATCGTGGTCTTGCCTGTTACTGTGCTAAAGAAAGTGGCAATGTCCGGTGGAGACGTGCATCAGCGCGTCGTCAGGGATGATGGATTGTAACGAAATATATAGAGCGTTGAGGGATTGGTGTTGTGCGTGCGGCACTGATGAAGATGTGATGTTGGGAAATCGGTGAGATTTTAAATGCATCCGGCATTAACTGGATTGATAACTTTTTTGGCGGGGTTTGTTGTGACGTATGCGACGATGCCGTATGTGATTCGATTTGCGCGTCGCATTCGTGCGATTGATCGGCCATCTCATCGGAAATCTACATCGGGGCAACTGGTGCCGACGTTGGGTGGATTGGGTGTGTTTTTTGGGACATGGGTTGCGGTGTTTGGCGTGAGTTTTTTTGCGAGTGGCGGTATCGAGGGCGTACTTGGTAATCGATTGTTGTGGGTGGTGTTGGGCAGCGGAGTTGTGATGTTGGCGACGGGGGCATTTGACGATCGCTTCAGTTTGAGAGCGGGCCCGAAGTTTCTGGTTCAGTTTGGCGTTGCCTTAGGGATTGTGGCATCGGGTTATACGTTCGAGGTGATTTCGTTGCCGTGGATAGGTGCGATTGAACTTCGTCAGTTGTCCGTGCCCCTTACGATTCTGTGGATTGTGGGCGTAACGAATGCGATCAACCTGATTGATGGAATAAACGGTTTGGCGGGTGGCGTATCGATGTTGGTGGCGGCGTCGGTTGCCGTGATCGCGGGGATGGGCGGTAATACGGAGGTGGTGATTCTGGCGGCGGCGGTTTCGGGGGGCTGTGCGGGCTTTTTGCCGTTCAATTTCAAGACCTCACGTGTGTTTATGGGTGATGCAGGCAGTTTATTTTTGGGGATGACGTTGGCGGTTTTGTCCCTGGGATCGAGTTCCAAATCCGCGGTGGCAGGTTCGATGTTGGTTCCGTTGCTATTGATGGGGTATCCAACTTTGGACACGATTCTGGTGATGGCGCGTCGGATGATTCGCGGAAAATCAATGTTTAATGGTGATCGGGGTCATATTCATCATCGTTTGCTTGCACGTGGGTTGTCGCATCGCCAAAGTGCGGTGATGTTGTGGGTGTTTTGCCTGATGTTCTGTGGTTTGGCGGTTTCGGTAAGTTCGAATTATGATCGCGTCGTGATGATTGCGACGATAGCGGGGCTGGTGTTGGTGGTGCTGGCAGGTGCGTTCCGGTTGGGTTATCACAAGGAAGTGTTTACGAAGCGGTTGGGGAGTCATCGTCGAGAATTTATGACGTTGCGAACGCGAACCAAGCTGGCGAAGCTGGAGATGATGTCAGCTTCGGATCAGGCAGAACTAACGTCTGTTGTCGAGCGTGTGAGCGAGCATTTTAGTGTGGAGCAGATTCGGGTACATTATCTGGACGGATTGGATAAATTACAGCGGTTGTCGGTGAAAGCGGGGGAGAAGAAGAATGGGGGCAACGGTCATTCAGGTGCGGTGAATCATGAGGGGCGATTGCGAGAACGGTATCGATATCCGAAAAGTCGCATGACGGTGAATGTCGTCTTTCGGTTCAATGGTTTGTCAGAAGAGATGAAAATGGAACATCGATCACACTTTTCGCAAATGATGTCGGTGTTTAGTCAGAGTCTAATTAAGCTTTCGAATGGTGTAAATGGGGTTGAGGTGAAAGAACCTGGGGACGGTGCGGATCGGGATGTTGAAAGGGTGTATACGCCGGTGGTGTTGAAGACGGAAAGCGGGCGTGTGCGGCGTGAGGGGATGAGCGAGGTTTAGATACAGTTTATGGGGTGAGGGGTGTGGTGTGCGTCACTCGATTGGGGTTATTGGATGAAGAATGGTTAGATTATGGTTGTTCAGCAGGATATGTCTGTTGAGGTTACACGGAGTAAGCGTGTTGTGGATTCGTCCGTAGCAGGTGACATTCAGAATCCGGTTCAAGAGCATGCCCACGTGCTACCGGCGCTGATGCGCCATCGGGGTTGGTCGGTGTGGCATTTTGTGGGTGCTGTGGTATTGGCGCTGTTGGGTATTGTTGCGACTTACAAGGTTTGGGTGGATGTGGCATACATTGCGTGGACTCATGAGGAGTCGAGTCACATTCTGTTGGTGGCAATCGCGGTTCCGTGGATGGTGGGTTCGAATCTTGGCGCGTTTGGACACTGTTATCCGAGGCGATTCTGGATAGGGGCGGTGATGGTGTGTATTGGTGCGTTTACGATGATTTATGGTTGGGACCATCATTACATGAATACGCTTTGGCGTATGGGCGCGTTGCTGGTGGTATTGGGTTGTGTTGTGAGTTGCCTGGGCGGGGATGTTTTGTGGCGATTCTTGCCGGCGTTTGTGGCGATGGGATTTGTGTTACCGATGCCTGGGACGGTGAAGTTGTATGTGAGTCATCCGTTGCAGACGGCAATGGCGTCAATTTCGCAGGAAGTTGCGCATGTGTTTGGGTTCATGATCGAGCGAAGCGGGAATGTGCTGATTGTGGAAGGGCAGAAAGTGGAGGTGGCTGAGGCGTGTAATGGAATGCGAATGGTATTTGGGTTGCTGTTGGTGTGTTATACGTTTGCGTTTGTGACGCCGTTGAGGTGGCCGATCAGGGTACTAATTTTGTTGGGGACACCGATATTTGCATTGGTGTCCAATGTGTTTCGATTGGTTCCGACGATTTTGATGTATGCGTATGAGTCCAAGGAGTCGGCGGATCAATTTCATGATGCGGCGGGCTGGGCGATGTTGCCATTGGGATTGTTGGCATTGTTCGGGTTGTTGAAGTTCATGGAGTGGCTGGGGATACCTGTATTGCGGCCTTCTTCCAAGGTGATTGATTCTGAAACTGACATGGGGCAAGGTGACCTTCATTCTAAAGAAAAGCGATTGTGTGGTGAAAGGTTGGGGGAGAGCGATCGAGGAAAAGTCGGACTTGGGCGTTCGTTGAAGGGCATGGCATGTTGGGGTTTGGTTAGCGTGGTGATGTTAGGATTGTTGACACGTGAGTTGTCGGCGCGTGAGATGCCCCAGGATGCGGCGGTGCATCATTCGAAGGTGGTGGAGGTATCGAAAACATCGCCGACGCTCATTGGTGGAGAGTGGAAGGGTGGCGACGTTGAAGTTCCGGATTATGCTCGTGAGATTTTACAGCCCAATGTGATGCTGCATCGTAGATATAAGAATTTGCGAACGGGAAAGACCGTGTCGTTCCTGATGGTGCAGTGCAAAGATGCGCGGGACATGGTATTTCATTATCCGCCGATCTGTTACAAGTATGCAGGTTGGGAGAAGGTTGGGGCCAAGGTGGAATGGTTTGAGATTGAGGGTGAAGAGGTAGAGGCTACGGAGTACCGATTCAAGATGGGTTTTCCATCGGAGCAGGAAATAGTGATCTGGAATGTGATGATCCTGCCCGACGGGACGTTGTCTCCTGCAATGGATTCGGTGCACGGCGTGGCGAACGATCCCAAGCGTCGATTTTATGGGGCGGGTCAATTACAGCTGATATTTGATTCTGACATGCGGTTGGCACGACGACGGGAGATATTTGAGCAATTTGTATTGGCCAACGAGAAGCTGATCTTTGAAATGAAAAGAGGGCGTAAGCATGAAAAATTCTGAAGGGCAATTGGTACGGACTGCGACTTCGTCGATGTTGGATGGCATCGGGCCGACACATGGTGGCGGCAATAGTATTGGCGTGGCGATGGAAGGCGGCCCGACGTATGTGCAGCAATTCATGCGCGTCGTAAGGCATCATTATATTCTTGCGTTGCTGTTGGCGTTGGTGGGTATTGGGGTTGGGGGGTATGTAGGCAATACGTTTTCGCCTGCGCCGCAATATCGAACGACGGGGTTGTTGCGTATTGCTCCGACATTGCCCAAGTTGCTGTATGACAATGAATACAACTCTCGCCTTCCGAACTTCAAAGATTATCTGAAGGGGCAAGAGGCGTTGATGACGAGTCCGCGGGTGGTGAATCTTGCGTTGAGTAGCGATACGTGGCGGGAGGTTGCTGAAAAGTCTGATCTTGAGGGAAGTGATGAGGTTCGGCGGTATCTAAAGACTTCAAGTAAAGGTGAGATTGTTCAGTTGTCATTTACGCACGTGGATCCGGAGGTGACCGCGGCGGCCGTACGTTCGGTATTGGAGTCGTATTACAGCATTTATGGTGAGCGTGATGTGAAACAGCGTGAGGATCAGTTGAGGATTCTAAGAGCGCGTGAGAACGCGTTGAAGGCGGAGGTTCAGGCAAAGCAGGAGGATATTTTTAAGATTGCCAAGGAGAAGGGGTCTGATTCGCTTGATTCTGATCTTGAACACAAGAAGGGGCTGGTGCGGGAGCTAGAGAATGAGTTGCAGACGCTGGAGGTGGCAATGATTCGATTAGGGGGAGGCGATAAGAAGGCCAACGATGCAAAGGGTGGTATGAATGATGGAATGGGCGCAGAGAAGGATGGTGATGGGGCTAAGGGCGGTAAGCAAGGCACAAATGCCAAGGCGGCGGGTGATGTAGACAAGCCGAAGGCAACAGAAGGCAGCGGCGAGAACGAGCCAACGGTAGAGGAATTGGCTCAGTATGACCAAGAATTGTATGCGTTACTGCGTCAGCGTCGAGCCGTGGAAGGTGAGATTGATGAGAAGCGATCGACATTAGGGCCGCGTCACCGTGAGATGATACGACTGGTCGGCATGTTGACTACGTTAAACCGACAGATTGCAAGTTATTTGGAAGATCATCGTGAGCTGATCCTGGCAAAGATGAATGCGAAGCCGATCGTAGGGCCTTCGCGTGTTGTCGGGCCTGCGGTGACGGTTGAACAACTTCGAGGGCGTAAGGATGAGTTGGTAAAACTCCTTGCAAGGCGTGAGAGTGATCAGAAGATGCTTGAGCGAACGGTGATAACGTTGAAGCGATTGAAGATTGAGCTTGCGGAAGTTGAAGAGCAATGGCGTGCGACGAAGCAGCGCATTGAGGAGTTGACGGTGGAGGCCAATGCTCAAGATGAAACGAGGGGACGTATTGAAATTGTAAATCGGGGTGATAAGCCTTCGAAGCCCTATCGTGATACTCGGATTCAGATGACTGTTCTGGGCGGTATGGGTGGATTAGCGCTGGGATTGGGTAGCTTGTTGTTGTTTGGGATTATGGACAAACGGATCAAGTCGGCAGATGAAGCTGTTGTGGTGATGGATGAGTTGCCGTTGTTAGGTATATTGCCGCACTTGCCTGAGGATTTGTCTGATCCGCTACAGGCAGCGTTAAGCGCCCAAGCGGTACATCATATTAGAACATTATTGCAGATCGGCGTTGAGCGACGCGGTGCGCAGGTGTTGTGCGTGACGAGTCCGTCTTCCGGCGATGGAAAGACGAGTTTGTGCCTTGCGTTGGGAGTAGCGTTTGCGCAGACTCAGATGCGTACGTTGCTGGTGGATTGTGATTTGACGGCGGGGACGTTGTCGGTGAGAACGCAGGCGATGGTTCGTCGGAAGATTGGCCGAGTTCTTGTGCGTGAAGGGTTGGTTACTCAGGATCAATTGAGCGAGGCATTGGTATTGGCGCGGGCGAGTGGCCGGAGGCTGGGTGAGGTGGTAACCGAAATGGGGCTTGTGACGCGTGAGGAGATGGAGCGAGCGTTGGATCTACAGGAAAATCTGACGGAAGGGTTGTTGGATGTGATTGACGGTGTTGAATTGGAGTCTTGCGTGGCGGAGACGGGTATTGTGAACCTGTCCTCTTTGGCACGCGGATCGATTGAGGATGAACATGCGTGTCAGTTTTCGCCCAAGTCTTTCCGTCGTGTGATGGATGAGGCGAAGAAGCACTTTGATGTGATCCTGATTGATACCGGTCCGATTCTGGGAAGCGCGGAAGCATCATTGGTTGCGAGTGAGTCGGATGCGACGGTGATGGTGGTTTCGCGCGGCGGAAATCGGGCGAATGTGGATCGTGCAAGGCGTCGTATGGAGATGGTTGGTTCGGAGGTGGCAGGTGTTGTGTTTAATCGTGCCCATGACAGTGATTTCTCGCGTCACGCTTCATCGACAAGCCAGCAGTCACGTATCGATCCGGACGCAGATGTTTTGATGTCGACCGTCGGAGATGGTACGAAGCGGTTTGGACCTGTCGCGTGGGCTGTTTCGTCATCTGATCGTGAACAGGGGGCGGCATCAGGTGAGGTTAGCTGAGTAGTCTTGTCAGGTCGGGAGAGAAATTGATTTGGAGCGTATTCGGGGCCGCTCTATAACGAGTATCGTTTTGGACGCGTATGGCAGCCTGAGGAATGGGTTGTCGATTATCCGGTGAGTTTTAATATGAAAAAGATCATATCAAATCGACGATTGCTGGTATTTCTGATTGTAGTCGCGGTGCTTGGCGCATCGGCTGCGGCATTCTATGTGTATCGCAAACAGAGCATCAAGGGGAATATCGCGGCTCAGTTACCGCGGGGGCTAGAGTTGTTGGAGGCTGGTGAGTATCAGGATGCGATGATGAAGCTGGGGATTTATGTTCGTCATCACAAAGATAATGCGGAAGCTTGGTACGCGTACAGTCGCGCGCGTTTGCGTGTTCCGGCGAAGAAGGGGCAGCATGTGGTTCAGGCGATTGGTGCATTGCGTCGTGTGGTGGAGCTTGAACCAGATCATATGAAGGCGCGTCGGGACTTGCTGTCGATTTACAGACAGGTGGGTTACGCGACGGAAGCGATTCGAGAAGCGGATGGTATATTGAAACGTAAGCCGGGTGAATGGGGTGTGATGCGCACGAAGGCGTTGATGTTGGCGGACCTAAGGCAATTTCGTAAGGCATTTGAGATGTCCAAGGAGATTGCGAAGGCGCATCCGGATCGATTGGAGAATCATGTTTTTGCGCTTTATGTGATGCGACAATCGAATAGGACGCTGAAGGAGATCGTTGGATACGCGGAATCGCTTCAGAAAGTGCGGAAGAACGATGCCAAATCCACTTTGGTTCGTGGGGTTGCGCACCGGGTGGTCGAAGAAGATGATGAAGCGCGGGTCTGGTTGAAGAAAGCCGCGTTAATGACAGACAAAGATGGGGTGTATGTGAGTATGCTGGTTACGCAATTGGACGGCTTGAATGAGTACGATACGAGTACGGAAGTTTTGCGTAATGCGGCGATAGAGACGGATGATGTGATTGTGCAACGTATGTGGGCGGGGCGATTGTTTCAGACTGGGCGGATTGATCGAGTTCAAGGACGTGTGAAGAAGTCTAATGGCGTGGCGAAGACACCGATAAGGGATCCGGATTCGTCGAAGGGTGGGTCGTTGCTGGAGTATGTGGAACGGCTAGAGAAGGACGGTGAGGTTGACAGTCGGATTTTGGCGTTGAAGGGGTTGGCGTTGGGTCGGATAAACAGGAAGGACGAGGTTAAGTCCATTGGTGAGACGCTGGCGCAAAGAGACGATGATCCTGCGGCGGAGATTTGGTCATCGCTGCTGTTGGGATTGTCGAATTCGATGCCGTTCGACGAATTGAAGACGATATGCGGCAAGGGGTTGACGTTGTTTCCAAACGATCCTTATCTGTTGTTTTTGATGGGACGGGCTCAGGCGGGTTTGAAGCAGAATGATTCGGCTTCCGAATATTGGAAGCGGGCCGCTCGTATTGGAACGGTTTGGGGAACGCCGTTGGTACGTCTTGCGGAACTGTCGTTGAGTGGTCGCCGTTATCGTGAGGCGACTTATGCCTCAACATTGGCATTAAGACGTGCGCCGTGGAGTGTTGATGCGGCGGTGTTGTGGGCGTTGAGTGTGTCTGCAAGTGGGCTGCTGAAGGATGATACCGTATTGATGAAGGTGGTTGGCTCGATTCAGGATGCGCGTCCTGGCGAGTCACGAACGCTTCCGATGTACCTGGATCTTCTTGTCAAGAACAATCAGAAAGTGAAAGCCACGCAGAAGCTGACGGAGGTCCTTGATGGAAAGGAGGCTCCTTCTGAGGCTTTTTTACTTGCGCTTTCTTCCGTGAGTCGTCGATTGGAGCTGGGACTTTCAAAGGCCTTGTTAGCGCGGAGTGAGAAAGAGTATGGCCTAACTCCTTCGCTGGCACTTATTCGAGCAGTGCAGTTGCGAGAGGACGAGAATGCGGCGGCAGGATTGAAACTGCTTGATGATGCGAAACCCAAGGAAAGCGAGGGTGACAATCTGGTGCTTTGGCGGTTGTCGAAGGCACAATATCTTGAAGGCATCTTCGGAAAGGCGGAACAGGTGTTGACGGAGGCGAGAAAGGCCGTGAAGCGTGGGTTGGACGTGTCTAAGGATGCCAAGGTTATCGCTGCAACGGCGTCGGCGGATGCGGCAATGACGAAGGCAAAAGACGCATGGATTGAACTGGCGGACGATGTTACGGACGATATGCGGGTTCAACAGGCGGCCTATCTTGCACGGTCGGTGGGGCAGGAGGAGGCTTTTCTGGATCGTGTGATTGACAGGATGAAGAAGGGGATGGGAGACGAGTCTACGGTGTGGCGAATGGCGCGGGCGCGTTGGTTGCTGGGCCGACGGTGGGTGGATGACGTTGAGAAGCAGAAGGCCTCGGCGGCCGAGGCTGCAGAAATATTGAATGAGGTTGTCAAGCTGTCGCCTAACAATGTGTCGGCGCACGTGACGCTGGCGGCCTGTTTTGGTCGGCTGGAGAATAACGTGGGGGCGATAGATCATTTGCGTATTGCCTCTCGTTTACAACCTGATTCTCCGGTCATCGCGCTCAGGCTGGCGACGTATCTTCAGAATGCGGGTGAGTTTGTTGAGGCTAAGCCCTATCTGGATCGACTGGACGAGATGAGAGACTTGAGCCCGGCTATGCGTCGTCGTGCGGCGGTGCTGTGGGCGATTCGCGGTGATACTGCGAAGGGTATTGAAGTACTGGCGGCGAAGAACGCGGATGCTATTGAAGGCTCGAGCAGCCAGGACACGCTCTTGCTTGCGGAGATGTATCAACTGGCGGATGCGCCGGCGCAGACGCGGGAGATGTTGGATAAGTTGCTTAATGATCCTGAGAACCCGCCAAGCGCAGGAGCGCTTGCGTTTGCGGCAAGGTTTTTCACGGCAGTCAAGGATGATGCGAAGGCGAAGGAGATGCTGACAAAGCTGGAGACACAGAAGATTTCCGAGTCTGCTCGAGCGCTGTTGCTTGCGGAGTACCATGCTTCGCAGGGTAAAGAGGCAGAGACACGGAAATATTTTGAGTCGGCAGTTGGTGTTAAGGATGCCGGTGTTGGGGCATGGTTGAGTTATGTGTTGTGGCAGTTCAGTTTGGATGACATTGATAAGACGATGGCGCTTTGTAAACGGGCGGCGAAGGCGCTACCGAATGAAGAGGTTTTTGAGTATGTTCTTGAGCGGGAGAGTGATATACGAGAAGGTGCGAAAGCAGCACTGATCAGGCCTTTGATTCGATCGATATTTGTTAGTCGAGAATATCGAAGAGTTGGTGGTGTGGTTCTTCGGAAGCTGGTAACGGCCCAACAGAACAAGGAACGGATGAGCAAGGTTGCGGAGACGCTTGTTCGTACAGCGGATCGTTACCCGCGATATCTTGAATTACAGAATTTTGTGGCGTCCGTATTGATTGCAGCCGGGCGTCTGGACACGGCGACTCGTTTGGCCACGCGGACTTCGGTGGGATTTCCGAGGGATCCGAGATCGGCGGCGTTGGGGATGGCGGCATTGACAGCATCAGGCCGATATGCGGAATCGATCGGGATCGGGCAACGGTGGCGAGCGCGTGTAAAGAAGGGTGGAGGAGCGATTAAAGCGGATCTTGCGATTGCGGGGTCGTATGCTCGGTTGGGGCAATGGGAACAGGTGATCAAGCAGCTTGAGCCTCATTTGCTGACGGCGCGTGGATTTTTTGAGAAATCCGATAATGTGAAAGTCATTGTTCAATATGTCTCGGCGTTGATCCAATTGAAGGAGTTTGAGAAGGCTCGGGAAATCCTGTTGCCATTGGGTAAGGGCCGAGCGGATTGGCGTACAACGTGGATGCAGTATGCGTCAGGTTTGGTGTCGGACGAGGGGGTTGCATCAGGCTGGTTGCGCGAGATTCAAAGTCTTATCCGCAAGGATTCGCCTGCGGAGAAGCTTGATATGGCCAAGGCGTGGCTAAGGCTGGGCATGCGATTGAAGAAGCCAGAGTATGTGAAACTGGCGCGGAAGCAGGTTGCGGAGCTGGCGAAGAGTTCAGGCGCATCAGCGAGAGTTCATTTTGCGATGGGGAACTTTGCCGAGGTGGATCAGGATATGAAGACGGCGGAAGGGGCATATCGAAAGGCGTTAGAGATAGATTCCAAAGATGTGGAGTCCATGAATAATCTTGCATTGGTTTTGGCGCGTTTGAAAAAGAACCTTGATGAAGCCGAAAGTTTGGCACGACTTGCGTTGGCGGCTCAGCCCAAGAATGCGAATTTGATGGATACGCTCGCCGAGGTGTTTCTCGTGGCGGGGAAGAAGAAAGAGGCGGTGGAACTGTTGGATAAGGCGAGGAAGATACAGGGGAATCTTGCAATCTGGCACTTGAGGTACGTGAGGATGCTTGCGAAGGTGGGTCGGACGGATGAAGCGAAGAAGGAATTTGGGAGATTGGAGTCGCGGTTGCCGGGCAAGGATCGAATGGGGCCACAGGTAAGACGGCAGGTTGAAACGATTGAGCAGTTGCTTCGGCCGGCCAAACCAGAGAAAGTAGATTAAGTTACGGCGCATTGATATTCGAGGGTGAGAAAGTAGTTGTTTAGAAATGTCTAAGAAGATTTCCGTGATATTTGGTACGCGGCCTGAGGCGATCAAGCTGGCGACGGTTGTGAAAGCGTTGAAGGCGGATGATCGATTCGATTGTCGTGTATGTGTAACCGGACAGCATCGGGAGATGCTGGATCAGGTGTTAGAGGTGTTTGGGATTGAGGCCGATGCGGACCTTGCGTTGATGCGGGCAAATCAAACATTGGGTGGGCTGACATCGCGTGCGATTGGGTCGCTGGATGATTATATGGCGGCGGAGAGTCCGGACCTGATTCTGGTCCAGGGAGATACGACGACGGTGTTTTGTGCGGCGATGGCGGCGTTTTATCATCGTGTGGCAATTGGGCATGTGGAGGCGGGATTGCGGACGGGGAATATGCAGTCGCCGTGGCCTGAGGAGGCGAATCGTGTGCTGACTAGTCGGCTGGCAGGTTTACATTTTGCGCCAACGGAAGCGTCAAGGGATAACTTGCTCGGTGAAGGTGTAAATGAGCATAGTGTCTTTGTTACAGGGAATACGGTGATTGATGCGTTGCTGGAGGCGGTGGAACGAGTGAGAGTGGATCGGCCTGAGGTGGCGGGGTTGCCAACGGGTTGGGAGGAGACGTGGGCAGATAGGCGGATGGTTTTGGTTACGGGGCATCGACGAGAGAATTTTGGAGAGGGATTTGAAGAGATTTGTGGGGCAATTCGGGAGTTGGCAGAGAGGTTTGTAGATGTGGAATTTGTATATCCTGTGCATTTGAATCCCAATGTCCGGGAGCCGGTTGGGAGGATTTTGTCAGACGGAGATGGTGGCGGGTTGATGTCGAACGTTCACTTGATTGAGCCTCAGGGTTATTTGAGTTTTGTTTCGTTGATGGATCGGGCATCTGTGATTCTAACGGATTCAGGAGGTGTGCAGGAAGAGGCGCCGAGTTTGGGCAAGCCGGTGTTGGTGATGCGGGATACGACGGAGCGTCCGGAGGCGGTAGAGGGAGGAACTGTGAAGCTGGTGGGGACTGATCGGAATGTGATAGTCGATTCAGTGGCGGAGTTGCTGACGGATTCAGAGGCGTATGACCGGATGGCGCGGGCGGCGAATCCTTATGGGGATGGGTTGGCGACGGGGCGGATTGTCGAAGCGTGCGGGGCGTACTTGTATGAGACCGTGGGGAGCGGGATTTGAGATCGGATGTGGGAGTTGGAAATGAACGATGAGTCGTGAAGCCATGGTAAGTGAAGAGCATTTTGAAGAAGGGGTGATGGAGGGGGGGGATATGCTTGGTGGGGA
>JANQQT010000253.1 GCA_028284925.1 Phycisphaeraceae bacterium
GCACAAATCAAATCTCCCTCGTTCTCCCGGTCTTCATCATCCACCAACACCACCATCTTCCCAGCCTTCAAGTCCTCCAGAATCTCCGGCACACGCGCAAAAGTCACTTCAATATCTCCAGTCGCACCCACAAAAACACCCTTTAAACAACAAAATCAGCGATCTGCCTCGCTCGTAGCTTCATTCTATGCAAACCCCACCCCCTTCCCCATCACAACCACAACAACCCTGCAAACCATCCCAGGTTGATGTTCATTGCATGTATGCCTTTCCCTTTCTATTCATCCGCACTCGTTACATCGATCTAATCCTCTCACCCAATCATAACCCCCTCACCCAATCGCAATGCCGCTATGTTTGCCAACCACGCCATACCTCTTAATAGAGTTCTCCAATTCGACCCCGATTCCACCAAACCTATAACCCTCCTCAAATTCTCACCTTAAATCAGGTTGGCCCTGCCCGGCCTGCTCCAATGACCGACCCAATCCGCCTGCCATCCACCCAATTCTCCCCCCGTCCAACCCTCAATTTCACTTTTTTTCAGCCCGAATAACCAAACCCATATCGGAATGCCAGAAGCGCAATTTCTTCCGGCGCATCGCGCATCTTGCGCTCCCGTCGTCTTTTGCGCCTCCTGCGCACCCACCGGTGCGCCCCACTCTCTGTATAGAAAAACACTTGATTTTCGATCAAAACCCACGATTTTTCCCCGACTTTTCCACTTTTTAGACTTTTTTGGCACACCCGTTCTCCATTCGGCACACACCTTGCCAAGTGATCCTCCGCAGCGTTGTGTCATGGTGACGCGACGCCCCTTGTGCACGGAGGCACAAACAACATGAGTCAATGGCTCTCAACCATCCGAAACGCAGGCGACAAAAACCTCGGCGCCGCCATACAACGACTTGCCACACAAGCCGTCGCCGTTCACCTTCACGTCGCCTCACAAGACCAAGTACCCGCGATGCGCCTCGGCGGAGCCGGACACGCATCGCACGGCCCTGTGCCGTCCCGCCGCCACAATGACGGGAATCTCGCAGACCTCTCATCCAACCTCCACGAGCGCGCAGCGCGCACGGAGGTGTCGTTATGATGTACGGTCTGCACCTTTCAGCTTCAGGCGTTCTGGCGAACATGCACCGCCAGGACGTCATTGCCAACAACCTGGCCAACGCACACACCACGGGGTTCAAACGATCCCTCGTCGCGTTTCGCCAGCACGATCCGGAATCCGCCCGATCCGGGGCCGCAGAGTCCTCCCACGATCTCCTCGACCGACTCGGCGGAACACTCGCCCTCCAGCCCTCACGCATCGATGTCAACGATGGCTCACTCACCGGCACCGGCAACATGTTCGACGCCGCCCTGCGTGGAAAAGGCTTCTTCACCGTTCAGGTCCAAAACCCCAATGGCGAGTCGGAAACCCAACTTACACGCGATGGCCACTTCGCCCTCTCCACTCAGGGCGAACTCGTCATGCGCAATACCGGCTCCCGTGTCCTCGACGATGCCGGACAGCCCATCACACTCGATGCCAACCAGCAATTCAGTATCGATACCAGCGGCACGATCCGACAGAACGGTCAACTTGTCGCCCGACTGGGCATCGCCAATGTCGACGCCCCCGACCAACTGGAACACGCCGGCAAAGGACTCTATACCGGCGATCCCCGGCTCATGGCCACCCTCAGACCCGCACAAGCCCAGGTAAGACACCGCTACGAGGAAACTTCCAACGTCGATCCTGTGCGCGAAATGCTCAAGATGCAGAGTGCTACTGGAGGCGTCAGCCGCAACGGAAACATGATCCGCTATCAGGACCAACTTCTCCAACGCGCCATCACCCAGTTAGGACGAATCAGCTAAAAGTTATGAAAAACCTGCGTTGGCGACGTTCGCCAAACGCTTAGAAATACGAGGTTTATACCTAATGGCCACCATTGCCCTTCATTCTGCTTCCACAGGTCTCAGCGCCCTCTCCACGCAGATCGACGTCATCGCCAACAACCTGGCCAACGTCAATACCCCCGGCTACAAGGCCGCTCGCGTCAATTTTGAAGACCTCCTGTACCAGGAAAAACGACAGCCCGGTGTTGAAAACGCCCAGGGCGATCGCACACCCGCAGGCCTCCAGGTCGGTCTCGGCGTTCGCGTCTCCAATACCACACGCGATTTCTCCAAAGGCACTCAACTCAGCACGAGCAACCAAACCGATCTCATGATCGAAGGCCCCGGATTCTTCCCCGTCGCCGCCGTCGTCGATGGTGGAAACGCAACCGCATACACCCGTGCCGGAAACTTCTTCGTCAACACCGATGGCGAACTGGTCCTGGGCAACATCGACGGACCCCGACTCGAACCTCCCATCACGCTGCCCCCCAACCACATTTCCGTCAGTGTCTCCGCCGATGGCATTGTAAGCTACACCACCTCCGATGACCCCACCTCCCAGCAGGCCGGCCAGATCGAACTTACGTCATTCGTCAACCCCAACGGCATGAGACCCATCGGTGGAAATCTCTTCGTGCCCACCGAAGCTTCCGGTGACCCTCTCACCGGTGTGCCCGGCCAGGAAGGACGTGGTGTCCTGAGGCAAAACGCGCTTGAAGGTTCCAATGTCGAACCCGTCCGCGAACTCGTCGAACTCATCAAGGCCCAGCGTGCCTTTGAAATGAACAGCCAAACCATCTCCGCCGCCGACCAGGCGCTGCAGGTGGTTTCCAACCTCGGAAGATAAGCCTTAATTGAGAATGCAAATGTTTGACTTCACAAACATCTTGACAAGCAAAGCCTCGCTCGCGATTTCTGTAATCGCCTGTATCGTTACCGTTTCACCCATCGCAGTCGCCGATGACGCGATTGTCCTGCGTTCCCGGGCAACGATCTCCGGCAACACCATCCGCCTCTCCGACGTCGCCCGCCTCAAAGGCGACTATGCCCAATCCTTCGCCAAAACCATCGTCGGCGAACTTCGTGCCAATTCCACCAACACCACCCTCAGCGTGTCCGACATCCGCCGGAAACTCATCACCGCCAAAATCAACTGGGCCAAGGTTGTGTTCCGAGGCTCCATTCAAACCCAAATCCATCGTGTCGCGACCTCCACCGCTGCCAAAGCCGCCTCCAATCAGCAGACCTCAATCGATAAGCCAACCCCCTCCAAAAACCTCAACGCCAATCAGGGAGCTGACATCTCTCAATCCTCCCGCAAGCCGTCTTCAAAAGGTCATATCGTCCATATCGGCGCCACCAACCTCAAGCCGGCAAAAACCATCACGCCCAAATCGATCCCCAAACCGACCCCCAAACAGACAAAACCTTCCGGAACGATGCGCACGCAACTCGAGACATGGATTGTCCAACAACTGGGTCAATCCGATATTGATCTTCAATCCACCTCCGTCAAGGTTAACTACGCCAACAGCGCCGATCCTATGCTCGCACTCCCATCTTCCGCTGGGGATTTTCACTTCACGACCACCGCGCGTAGCCTCGTCGGGCGAAACACCATTCACGTTCGTCGGTATCAGGAAGAAAATCTTGTCGGCTCACACCGAATCCGCGTCAACGTCAGCATTGGCTTCGACGCCGTCACCATCAAACGCACGATCTACCGCGGTCAGACCATCACCGAAGACGATGTTGAGATCAAACGACACTGGGTCTCCAGTTCGCTCAACCATCCCCTCACCGACCTCGCTGCGGTCGTTGGACAGGAAGCCACCGCCACCATCAAGCGAGGCTCGTCCATTACGCGACGCGATGTCCGCGCCCGCATCGTCGTTCGCCGCGGGCAATCCATCGAAGTCCATTGCAAATCCGGCGCCCTCCTCATCAAAACCGTCGCCACCGCCATGGGGCAGGGAGGCGTTGGCGAATCCATCCGCGTCCGAAACGAAAAAAGTAAGAAGTCCTACCGCGTCCGCATCATCGGGCCCGGCAAGGCGGAGATACAGGTCAACCCCAAAACCCTCGCGGTTGGGAAAAAAGGAGTACGTAAATGAAACGTTTCAAAAACAAAATCATCGCAACCACACTACTTTGTATCGGCGGACTCACCATCTCCGATGCCCTCGCCCAATCCTCTTCCCTCTTTGTGCAGAAACCCACTCAGAAACAAACCCGCGTCGTCGTCAGGCGCGACGCCAAACAAGTCAACACCCAGCTTCAGGAGGTCTCTTGGATTGCCGTCCGCATCCCTCCCCCGCGCGAATTCAAGCTACACGACCACGTCACCATCATCATCCGTGAATCCAGTTCCACCAAGGCGGAAACCACACTCGAAACCGAAAAGGATGGCTCAATCGACGCCTCCGTCGAAGCTCACCCTTCACTTAATCTCTCCACGCTTCTCAGGAAAGGCCTCATTCCCTCCACACGCGAACAACCCGCCCTTCGAGCCTCCGCCTCTCGCGAATTCACCGGCGAAGGTGAACAGGAAACCAAGGACTCATTCGTATCACGACTCACCGCACGCGTCGTGGACATTAAGCCCAACGGCACGCTCGCCGTCGAAGCCAGAACCTTCACCCAGGTGGACAAGGAAAAAATGACCATCACCGTCACCGGCTTCATCCGACCCGATGCCGTCGAAAAGGATGGAACCGTCCTCAGCACCAAGATCTTCGATCTTCGCGTCGTCAAGAAACGTGAAGGTGAACTTCGTCGCTCCACCCGTAAGGGTTGGCTCACACGCCTCTTCGAAGCCGTCGTCCCGTTCTGATTCAACGTCATTAACCCAAAGTAATATCCGCGAACACCGCGAGACCCTATATGAAACGCAAGTCCCAGATAGAACGACCTGATCGAACAATGAGACGCCTTGGCATCCCTATGTCAATGATGCTGGTCCTCACTTTGTTTTCGACCCAAGCCCTCGCTGTCCAGATCCAGGACATGGTTCGTCTCAAAGGTGCTGAATCCAGCAAGCTCCACGGCTGGGGTCTGGTCATCGGTCTCAACGGCACGGGCGATGGTGGTAAATCACAGGCCACACAACGCGCCCTCGCCGCGCTCGTCGCCAGGCTTCATCCCGATGAGAAGATTTCCCCCATCGATTTCAAGGATGCCAAGAACGTTGCCGTCGTCCACCTTTCCGCGACGACACCCTCAGGCGGTGTTTCCGAAGGTGATCTCATCGATGTTCGCGTCTCCGCACCGATGGCCTCCAGTCTCAAAGGCGGCCGACTCGTCCTTGCCGCCATGCTTGGCCCCATCCCCCGAAAAACAGACAACATCTTCGCATGGGCTACCGGAACCATCGCCATTGAAGATGCCAACACACCCACCGTCGGCCTCGTCAAGAAGGGCGCCACCATGATCAAGAAGATCACCGCCCAATACATGGATGACGCCGGCAACATGACTCTCGTTGTCAAAAAGGAAAAAGCCACCTGGCCCACCACTCAGAAAATCGCCACCCTCATCAATGACATCATGGCCGCCGATGCTCCGCCCATCGCCTTCGCCACTACCCAGCAGACCGTTGTAATCAAAATGCCCAAACTCGATCAAGCCAACCCCGGCAACTTCATCAGCCAGGTTATGGAAATTCAGATCGACCCCACCCTCCTCCGTGGTACCGCAAAAGTCGTCGTTAATCGCAAGCGACAAACCATTGTCATCACCGGCAACGTCGAGATTTCACCCAGTCTGATCTCCCAGAGAGGCCTGACCATCACGCTCACCACCCCCCCCGTCAAGCCCACCGCCCAGCAGCCCGTCACGAAGACGCAGAACTTTCTGGCGCTCGATCCGGGCAATCGTGGCGGCGCCAAACTCAAGGATCTCCTCGACGCCTTCAATCGACTCGAAGTCCCTGCGGAAGATCGCATCACCATCCTTGAAACCCTGTATAAGGCGGGTCAACTGCACGCCAAACTGGAGTATGTGGACGAATAAATGAACGCCCTGGCCTTTAACAACACGAACAACACCAACCCGTTAACCGGCGGGATGATGTTGCATGAGAAAGTCAAGGCCGCCAAAGCGAACGGCGCCATCGCTCGCTTCAAGCAATTGCTCCAAAGTTCTTCCAAAACCAACCCCACGAATCCCGCGAAAACGCAAACCATCGATACACAGTCCTCCGAACCACTTACCAAAGAGCAGAAGAAAATGCGAAAGGCCGCGGATGAACTCGTCGCCTTCTCATTCATCCTGCCCATGCTCAAGCAAATCCGTAACGACCCCTTCCGCAGCGAACTCTTCCACGGCGGGCAGGGCGAGGAAATCTGGGGTTCCCAGCTTGATCAAACCCTCGCCAACCGACTCAGCGAGCGACTGAGCCTCTCCATCGGCAAGGCCGTCTACGAACAGTTCGCACAACAGGCCGCCGCCGTCGAACAGGCCCATCAGGAGGTTCGAATCAGTGGATAAGAAACTCAACGAACTTGAACACTGCCTCCGCGATCTGCTCGTCGAACACGAACAATTGCTCGGCCTCGTTCGCCGAAAACTCGAAGCCATGAAACTCTCCTCGCCCGAACTCATTAACGATTGCTGCCTTCGCGAAAACGAATGCGTCCAAAAAATCGGCGACACCGAAAAACACCGGCAGAAAGTCGTCGGCGAACTCACACTCATCATGCAACCCAACGCAACCGAACCTCTGAACCTGCAACAAATCGGCGAGGCACTCCCCGAACCACGACGCGGTGTCATCCTCGTTCTCCGCGCAAAACTCCGTGATCTCATGGCACAGATCAAAAAGGAAAACAACGTCGCTGACCAAGCCACCAAAGGACTCCTCGGACACGTAAGAGGCGTCATGCAGATGGTCCGTCAGGCCGCCAGCGGCGCAGGAACCTACTCAAGGAAAGGCATCGAGGTCAAAACCTCCGTGCCCGCCAGTTCATTCAGCCTCACAGGCTGATCACACAAAAGGAACGTCTCACGACGCGTAATTAAATGAGTCTGGTCGGAGCTTTACATCTTGGACGAACAGGGCTGGCCGTCACCCAGTCCGCGCTCGAGGTCGTGGGTAACAACCTCGCCAATGCCGCCACGCCCGGATACACCCGACAGTCCGCCTCCCTCGCGCCTTCAACCGGTATCAATATGGGTAGCGGCAATGTCTTCGGCACAGGTGTCAAGCTCAAGGAAATCATTCGACACGTCGACGAAGCGCTCAATGCACGCGTTCGTTCCGCTACCTCCGATCAGCACGCCTCCCTCGCTCGCCAGGAAATACTCACCCAGATCGAATCCATTCAGGGCGAACTCACCGATGCGGGTCTTTCCGCCAAACTCACCGAGTTCTTCAACTCCTGGTCCGAACTGGCCAACAATCCCTCCGACAACTCACTTCGGTCACTGGTTGTCTCACAGGGCGGTAACCTCTCCCAGTTCCTACGCTCCGTTCGCGATGAGCTGGTTGACCTGAGAACCCAGATCGATCGTTCCATCAACGCCGCTGGCCAGTCCGCCAATGATCTGGTAGACAAAATCGCCGCCCTCAACCAGCAGATCGTCGTCAACGAGGCGGGCCAGGGCGGTGCAAACGCACTTCGAGATGAACGCGACATGCTTCTATCTGAACTTGCCGAATTCGTCGACATCACCACCATCGAACAATCCGCCGGCGCTGTCGATGTCTTCGTTGCGTCCACGCCCATCGTGCTCGGCACCAGCAGCCGCGGGCTTGAAGTGGAAACCATCTCCGAAAACAACACACTCGTCACCAACCTCAAGGTCAAACAGGATCAGGCCATCATCAATCCCGGCAGCGGAAGGCTCGGCCAACTTCTCACCTCCCGCGAGAATGACGTCAACGCCGCCATCGATACACTCGACCAGTTCACCAAAGATTTCATTTTCGAAGTCAACCGTCTCCACTCCTCAGGCCAGGCCGACCACGGCTTTGACACCGTCTCCAGCTTCGATTTCGTGGATGACCCCGCCGTCGCCCTCAACCTCACCGCCGCCGGACTAGAACACACACCCAAAAACGGAACGTTCGACATTCACCTCAGGCAGAAATCCACCAACGAACTGGTTTCCACACGTATTGAGGTGGACCTTGACGGTATCGGCGCAGACACCACGCTCAACGATCTTGCCACATCCATCTCCGCCGTCGCCAACATCACCGCCACCGTAGGCGTCGATGGTCGAATCACCCTCACCGCCGACTCAGCCGACTTCGAGTTCACTTTCTCAGACGATCATTCAGGCGTCCTCGCCGCCCTCGGCATCAACACCTTCTTCACAGGTAGCGATGCCACCAACATCGACATGAATCAGGTGCTAACCAACGACCCAACGCTTCTCGCTACGGGTCAGGGTCATATTTCAGGTGACAACCGCACGGCCCTTCTCATCGCAGACCTCGGTGATGCACAGGGTGATTCCTTCAATGGGCTCACCTTCCGCGAATTCTGGGGTCGCCATATCGAGGATTACGCCATACGAACCGGGCAGACCAACGACTCGGTTAAATCCACAGCCGTCATCGTCGAGGGACTCGAAACCCAACGCCAGTCGAAATCCGGCGTCAACCTCGACGAAGAAGCCATCAACCTCATCACCTTCGAACAGGCTTACCAGGGCTCCGCTCGTTTCCTCTCCGTCGTCAATGAACTGATGGACACCATGTTAGGACTGGTACGTTAAGGCCATGAGTCAGATTCCTTCCAATTTGTCACGCGTCAGCAACAGCATGAGTGCAAGCCTCATGCTTAGCAACCTGCGCCGGACAAATGTTGAATTGCTCAATCTCCAGGAGCAGTTGAGCACCGGAAGAGTCGTCAATCGCCCAAGCGATGATCCCGGATCAGTCGGATCACTCACCTCCCTTAGCGTCCTCATGGAGAAATTCGACCAGCAACTCGGCACACTCCAGCGCGCCCAAAGCACGATCGACGTCACCGATGTCGCCCTCGCCGACATCGTCGGCATGCTCGAAGAAGCACACGGCGTCGCCCTCTCCCAGATCGGCGTCCAGTCCACCGCCGAAGCACGCGCCAACCAGGCAGTCGTCATCGACGCTTTCCTCGATAACATCTTCGCCATCGCCAATCGCCAGCATCAGAACGTTTCCCTCTTCGGCGGCAGAAAGTCGAACGTCGAACCCTTTATCGAGCAGGCGGGTGGCTACCGCTACGTCGGTTCACGCGAAAATCTTACCGCAGATGTCGGCTCAACACTTCCACTCGAAATCAATACCAACGGGTCCGATGCGCTCGGAGCGCTCTCCACACGCATGACCAGCTCAGTGGATCTCGACCCCGCCGCCGCCGGGAATACACGTATCGCCGATGTCAACGGCGCCCGCGCCAAAGGCGTCACTCTCGGCTCCATTTCGCTTGTCGTCAATGCCGCAAACACCACCGTCGACCTCACCCCCGCCTCCACCCTCGGTGATGTCGCCGACATCATTAACGATGCCATCACCACCCTCGGCGGAACCGGCTCCATCGCCGTCACCGCCGATGGTTTCACCCTTACTGCGGGCGGTGGCGAAACCATCACCATCGCGGATATCGGAACCGGCATCACCGCCGCAGACCTCGGCATCGCCATCTCCGCAACCGCCGGTGCGACGGTCGGAGGCGACATCGACCCGCGACTCACACTCCTTACCAGCGTCGCCACCCTCGGCGCAGCGCCAAGCCTTGCCGGCGGACTCAAGATCACCAACGGACTCGAATCAGGAACGGTCAGCTTCGCCGGCGTTACTACCATCGAAGGTATGATCAACGCCGTCGACGCACAAAACCTCGGCGTCAGGCTCGAGATCAATGATGCCGACAACAGTCTAAACCTCGTCAATGAAGTCAGTGGCACCGCCATGACCATCGGCGAGAACGCCGGCGGAACCACCGCCACCGACCTCGGCCTACGGTCCCTCGATCGAAACACCATCCTTGCAGACTTCAATGACAAGCAAGGCGTCGGTCGAATCGCAGGTCTTGACGACTTTCGCATCGAACTCGCCGATGGCGCCACCACCTTCGATGTCAACATCGACGGCGCCATCACCGTCGACGATGTCGTCACCGATATCGAAAACGCCGCCACCCTCGCCGGACTTACCCTCGGCGCCGACTTCACCGTCCAGATGGCCGCCGATGGCAACGGAATCGAACTCATCGACGGCATCGGCGGTGCGGGACCATTCCGTGTCATCAGCCTCAACGACAGTCCCGCAGCGTCAGACCTCGGCATTCTTCAGAACGTCGGCGCAGGAACCACCATCACAGGTGTCGACAACGCACAGATCAGAACCGATTCCGTCTTCGCTCACCTCATCATGCTCCGCGATTCGCTCCTCAACAATGATGAGCGACTACTCACCATCGCTGGTCAACGCGTCCGCGAAGACATCGACCGCGTCACAGTCGTCCGCTCATCCAATGGTGTCCGCGCCAACCGCGCTCAGGCCGAAGCCGATCGCATCGAGTCAAGAAAACTTCAAACCTCAGCCGTCATCTCCGATCTCCGCGATACCGACTTCGCCGAAGCCATTTCAAGATTCACACAAATGCAACAGCAACTGGAGGCAAACCTGCAGGTTTCGGGAAGAACCCTGCAGTTGAACTTACTGAACTTTCTACGGTGAATTTCACCGTATTCGGCTCGTCGATCGAACGGCCAGGTCGACGACAGGATGTCAACCGCCGCGTGAGCGTAAATCACACGGCAATAACCAGGATGGTTGGCCGAACAGAAAAGGAAAATCTCCCATGTTAATCAAAACATCGAGATTCGGACAGGTTGAAGTGGACGAGAAACGCGTCATCAGCTTCCCCAAAGGGTTGCTGGGCTTCCCGCAGTACGAAAAGTACGTACTCATTCAGCCCGCGGATGAGGGTTTCTTCTTCTGGCTCCAATCCGTCGACGCCCCCGAACTGGCGTTCGTCGTCACGGACCCAAGCCTCTTCGTTCAGGACTACGACGTACCCATCAAAGCCGAGCAGATGCAGGAACTCGGCATCACCAACGTCGAAGAAGCCCAGGTCCTTGTCATCGTCAACAAGAGAGGAACCGCCCTCACAGGCAACCTCCAGGGACCACTCGTCATCCACACCACCATGTGCATCGGCGAGCAAATGGTCCTGTCAGATCGAAGATTCCACACGCGCGTCCCGCTTGTCGATCTCGCCGAATCGCAGGCCGCAAAAAGCGCGTAGGAATGAATTCGGCGGGTCGCCCCGGATACCGACCGCCGAATAGTCGGGCCTCCTCGAAAACGAGGCCCATGCGTAGACAACCAGCGATTTGGCGTTCGCCTCGAAACGGATGTCGAGTAGGAGCGCCAAATACGCACAAGGCCCACGGAAGGAGCCGAACATGCTGGTGCTATCTCGTCAACGCGACGAAACAATCATGATCGGAGACGACATCGAAATTACCGTCGTCGACATCAGAGGCGACAAGGTCCGCCTCGGCATTACCGCCCCGCCCTCTGTCAAAGTTCACAGAATGGAAGTTTACGAAGCCATCAAACGTGAAAACCAAAAGGCCGCTGGAATGCAAATTGATGACCTGGATGATATCAACAAAAAACTGAAGCAGCCGAACGCCCAAAACCAATCCAACAACTCAAATGGCGATTCGGGAAATGCTCAGAGAACATAAATAAGGCGAAATTTGTGGGTCGCCGGATGCGACCACAAATGATCGACGCCAAACGGCTTGGCGTAGGAAACATGAAAAACGCAATACGAAAAAGCCGAATAACTTTGCCCTTGGCTTAGCCCACAATCAAGGAGGATTGTCATGGCTAGGATTAATACGAATGTCTCGTCATTGATCGCACGACACAATCTCGCTAAATCAAACGACGACCTGCAAATACGATTGCAACGTCTTTCAACCGGCCTCCGCATCAACCGCGGCGCCGATGACCCCGCCGGTCTCATCATCTCTGAGCGCATGCGCACCGAGATACGCGGGATCGACAAGGCGATCGTGAACGCCGAAAGAGCGTCCAACGTCATCGCCGCGGCCGAAGCTTCACTCTCCGAAGTCGCCACGCTCCTGAATACCATCAAGGGACTCGTGGTCGAGGCCGCTAACACCTCCTCTCTCTCGCAGGAGGAAATCGAAGCCAATCAGCTTCAAATCGACTCCGCCGTCGATTCAATCACCCGAATCGCCAACACCACCAGCTTCGCGGGATTGAAACTACTCAACGGCTCCGTTGACTACGTTACCTCAGGGATCGCCACCAGCGCCATCTCCGATGTGCGAATACACTCGGCCAACTTCGGAACAAGTCCCAACCTCCCCGTTTCCGTACAGGTCGTCAACTCCGCACAACAGGCCGGTCTCTTCCTTTCCACCGGTACCACCATCATCCCCAGCGCCCTTACGCTTGAGGTCACTGGGACGGATGGCGTTGAAGTGTTCCAATTCAGCTCCGGCACGGCCCTCAGCGCCATAACCTTCGCCGTCAATCGGTCCTCCGATTCGACCGGCGTCCAGGCCGCCATCGTCAGCGGCGCCGCCGCCGGATTATCGGCCCTCCAGTTCAGCTCCGTAGACTATGGCGCCAGCGCCTTCGTCTCCGTGCAGAAACTGCCGGGCTCAACGGGTGGCAATTTCTTCGCCGCTTACGATGCCATCGGCGGAAATCAAGTCTCCCGAGATGAAGGTCAGGATGTCCTTGCCCTCATCAATGGTAACCTCGCACTTGGAAAAGGTACCTCCGTACAACTCAATACCTCGTCCTTAAAGATGGAGATGGACCTCACCACCGCCTACGCCCAGACCACCGCCGGCGCCGGCGCGACCAAATCCTTCACCATCACCGGAGGCGGCGCAACATTCCAGATGGGCCCCAATGTCGAATCCTCTCAACAGATCAGTTTCGGCATCCAGTCCGTCGCAGCCTCCAAACTCGGAGATTCCACCCTTGGATTCCTCAATTCCATTGTCAGTGGCGGAGCAAACTCCGTTCGCGATGGGAAGACCTCCGAAGCCGATGCCATCATCAATAAGGCCATTACCCAGGTCTCCGTGGTTCGAGGCCGTCTCGGAGCCTTCGAACTCAACACCATTCAAACCAACGTGCGAAGTCTCCAGATTGCACTTCAAAATCTGACCGCCAGCGAATCGCGTATCCGGGATGCCGATTTCGCCGAGGAAGCCAGCGCCCTCAACCGCGCCCAGATCCTCAACAACGTGGGTACAACAGTTCTCGGAACCGCCAACTCCACCGCACAGAACGTGCTATCCCTACTCCAGTAGCGTCAGATACATAGCTCGACCGATAACGACGGACTGAATTTTCAGTCCGTCGTTTTTTAATGCGCCGCGCACACTTCACCTTGGCCTTATGGCGCGCCCCCTTCTGTTAGCCTCTCATCACACTTCCCAAAAAAACTTTCTCCATTTTTCCATCCACCGTCTAAACCACCCTCCTGTTTACGCCGAAGTCCGGTTGCAGAACGACCAATAGGTCGCTCTGTCGCAAGCTCTCGCATGCGACAAGGACACGGTGGACACTCAATTTTAGATTGTCCAAAAAAAATTGGATCGTAGTCGGGACGGAAGTTAACCGGCGATCTGTTGCAACCGATAGGAAGCACGTCGTCGATCACCGGACCGACGGCGGCATAGTGCAATCTCGCTTCATCACAACAACGAGGCGAATCAAAACGGAGGTGAGAAGACATCGAAGGGAAAAAGACGCAAGAAAGCGAACGGTACAGGGCAAAACAGCCCTCGAAACAAACAACGGATTGGTGGCCTAACGGGCCGACGCTCAACTAAGAGCGGTTTACTGAGAAAGTGTTCAAGGAGGACACACAATGAGTAGGATTAACACCAATGTTCAGTCACAGCTGGCACAGCGAATTCTGAGTCAACAGAATTCAACGCTGAACACCAGCTTGACACGGTTGAGCACCGGTCTTCGAATCAATCGAGGGGCCGATGACCCGGCCGGTCTAATCGCCAGTGAAAACCTTCGAGCTGAAAAAACGGCAATTGGCGCCGCCATCGCGAACGCCGAGCGTGCCGATCAGGTCATTAACATTGCAGAGGGCGGTCTTACGGAGATCGGCGGTCTGCTCAATGACCTCGAAGGACTTGTCGGGCAGTCAGCCAACGATGCCGGTTTGAGTGCTGAGGAAAAAGACGCGAACCAGTTGCAGATTGACTCCATTCTGCAGACCATCGATCGTATTGCTAACTCAACAAGTTTCCAGGGAACCAAGCTTCTCAACGGTTCCTTTGATTACACCACGTCCAACACGACTTCAACCGAACTCGCCGAAGTCAAGGTCGATGCCGCCAAGATCCCCACAAACGGGTTCATCGGTGTCTCCGTCGACGTCGTCGCTTCAGCCCAGACGGGACAGGCATTCCTCTCCGCAGGTACGCAGTCCCTCCTCTCCGGTACTTCGCTCACCATCGAAGTCGCCGGTAACAAGGGTATCCAGCAGTTCACGTTTGCTTCAAGCACCACGGGTACTGCCATCGTCTCCGCGATCAATACTTTTAAGGAAGTCACAGGCGTTTCCGCTTCGATTGCCACGGCCAGTGCTTACATTCAGTTCGACTCAACGGCATTCGGCTCCAAGCAGTTCGTCTCGGTCTCCAAGATCGCCGGTGATACCGCTTATGACACCGCGTTCAATACGTCAGCAGCTGCTGGTGGCCAGTCCAGTGCCAAGGACTTCGGCCGGAACGCTACCGTCAACATCAACGGTGCGAACGCCAGTGTGAATGGTCTGACCGCTCGCGTCGCTTCAGGTTCACTTGACCTGACCGTCACGATCGACAGTTCGTTTAATACCAACGGCGGTACATCCACCTTCCAGATTACAGGTGGTGGTGCGACCTTCCAGTTGTCACCCAAACTCGACCTCGCCGGTAAGGCGTCGCTCGGTATCGAAGCCGTGACGACCGGTCGTCTTGGCTCCAACGCCAACGGTCTCCTCAGCGAGTTGACCTCAGGTGGTGCTGCCAACGTCGTCGATGGTGATGTCGATAAGGCTCAGCGAATCGTCGAAGACTCCATCAAGCAGATCTCTACGCTTCGTGGTCGTCTCGGCTCTTTCCAGGCCTTCACCATTGCCGCCACCGCCCGTCAGTTGGGCGTGGGACTCGAAAACACCGCCGCGGCGGAAAGCCAGATTCGTGACACCGACTTCGCGTCTGAAACCGCGAACCTCACACGTCAGCAGATTCTGGTCCAGGCGTCGACCAACGTGCTTGGTCTCGCCAACTCCCAGCCGCAGAACGTGCTTTCACTTCTCGGTTAATAATTTCAGTAAACCGATCGCTGATTAGAACGCGACGGCCTCCGGGTCGTCGCGTTTTTCTTGCGCGCACACCAGATACCACCCTCGCAAATTCAACTCACGCAAACCAATACAAAACCAGCCACAACGGACCCACACAAAACAAAATTGTGTTCCACAACCAAAGCGAACTCGCCGTCCGCGCATCCAGATGAAACAGATTCGACACGATCACCGCATTCAACGCCACCGGAATAAACGACTCCACAAGGATCACATCCCTCACCAACGGCCCCATCGTAATCCCCATCACCCCATACAACCCCACAAGCCCCCACGCCAGCAACGGATGAACCACAAACTGCACCAACGCCAATCCCCCATGCAGCTTCCAGATCGAAAACGAATCTCCAAACCGAAACCGCAGCCCAATCCCGAAATTTGCGCCCGCCGCCCCCAGAAAGATCAACACATCCAGCAGATAAAACTCGTGAATAAACGCGCGCGGATACGCCACGCCCCCGAGGTTCAACCCCAACCCGAACAACGCCGTGTACATCGGCATCGCCCTCACCGTCAAAAAACTCCCCACAATCAACTTCCGCAACGACCCGCTGTCCTCCGGCCCGAAGTGCTTCGCAATCGGGTAAAAAATCAACACCATCCCCAACTGCATCGATATCACATACGCAATCCCATACGCAATCGCATCATCCGCAGGCTCCAGAATCGCATAACACAAATACGCCCCCAGCGTAAATCCATGATTCGACAACGCCGCCGAAAGGATCATCACACCCTTCTGATCACGGTTACACCCGATCAATAACGCCACCACCAGCATCACCCCCGCCGGCGCAACCATCAAAATCGGCTGTGTAAATACCAGCACCAGCACATCCCCCCCCAGGTCCAGGCTCCAGAACGCCAGCAACGTCACAGGTGACCACAGCCACACCAACGTATGCAAATGAATCGGCCGCGATCGCTCCTCCAATATCCACCGATGTCGGCGCGCCCAATAGCCCAACGCAAAACATGCGAATGCGAAGAACATAAACCATAGGAATTTCGCTGTCCGATCGTCCATATCAGCCCGTAAAGGCCATGATTCTAGCTCGCCGGTTGTATTTCTCCCCAAACTTAATACCCTGTTTCCATGAGCGATCAAAATCACCTTTGGCGGCGCTACTGCAACCTCCTTTGCACATGCGAATCCATTAATCTGTCCCTCGACATCAGTCGCGTCGACTTTCCCGAAGATTTCTTCGAATCCATGGCGCCCGACATCGAAATCGCCTTCGATGAAATGCAAAAACTCGAAGACGGCGAAATCGCCAACCCCGATGAGGATCGACAGGTCGGCCACTATTGGCTGCGCGACCCCGATCTTTCTCCGGGTTACGCCAACGACATCAACAACACCCTCCAGAAAACCCACCGCTTCACCGCCGACATTCATCAGGGCAACATCAGTCCGCCACATCCCGATGCCCCCCGCTTCACCGACATCCTCGTCATCGGCATCGGCGGCTCCGCCCTCGGCCCGCAATTCGTCCGCGATGCCCTCGGTGACCCCACGACCGATAAAATGGCCGTCCACTTCCTCGATAACACCGATCCCGATGGCATCGACCGCACACTCCAAATCATCGGCCCAAATCTCAAATCAACCCTCTCCATCGTCATCTCCAAATCAGGCGGCACACCCGAAACACGCAACGCCATGATCCTCGCCAAAAACGCCTATGAAAATCAAGGCCTCGAATTCCCCAAACACGCCGTCGCCATCACCGGTGAAGATCCCAAGCTCGACAAAGTCGCTGCATCGGAAGACTGGCTTCTCCGTCTCCCCATGTGGGACTGGGTAGGGGGGCGAACCAGCGAGACCGGCCCCGTCGGCCTTCTCCCGGCCGCACTCCAGGGCCTTGACATCGACGCCATCCTCGCCGGCGCACGCGCATGCGACCAGGTCACCCGAAATCGCGATACCGCCCAAAACCCCGCCGCACTCATGGCCCTTATGTGGCACAAACTCACCAACGCCAAAGGCGAAAAGGACATGGTCGTCCTCCCCTATAAGGATCGCCTCCTCCTATTTTCGCGATACCTCCAGCAACTCGTCATGGAATCACTCGGCAAAGCCGAAGACCTCGATGGCAATCCCGTCGAACAGGGCATCGCCGTATATGGCAACAAAGGCTCCACCGACCAGCACGCCTACGTTCAGCAACTCCGCGAAGGTGTCAACAACTTTTTTGCCGTCTTCATCCGCGTCCTCGAAGACGCCCCCGATGCCTCCCCCTCGCGCGACTTCAACGTCGAACCCCGCGTCACCTCAGGCGACTATCTCGATGGCTTCCTCCTCGGCACACGCCAGGCCCTCTTTGAAAACGATCGCCAGTCACTCACCATCACCATCAACAAAGTCAATGCCTTTTCCGTCGGCGTACTCATCGCACTCTTCGAACGCGCCGTCGGCCTCTACGCCACACTCATCAACATCAACGCCTACCACCAGCCCGGTGTCGAAGCCGGCAAAAAAGCAGCCGCCAACGTCCTCGACATCCAGCAATCCATCCTCGACCATCTCGCCTCCTCATCCTCCCCCCAAACCCCAGACCAGATCGCCCGAGCCATCGCGCAACCCGATGCCGCCGAAACCATCCACCACATCCTCGTACATCTCGCCGCCAACAACCGCGTCATTATCCAGCCCGGTCAATCCCCCGATCAGAACCAATACGCCACCCACGCCCTCACCCCCGCCTGATACCCAAAAACCCCTGTTTTCACCCAAAATCCCACCCTCACACTTGCCCTCCGCATCAATTTAAGATATTAAACTTCCCCCAATTAACCCATTCAAATACCTCAACATCGCGAGATCACGCTCATGAAAACCGGATTTAACCTCCTCCTCTGGACAGGGTTTGTCGAAGACGAACACCTCCCCACCATCGAAGCAATTGCCAAAGCCGGATACGACGGCGTCGAAATCCCCCTTTTCGCCGGCGACGTCGATCACTACACCAAACTCGGCCAATTCCTCAAAGACCAGAATCTCGGATGCACCGCCGTCACCGTCATCCCCGATGAAGAGCACAGCCCTATCAGCCCCGATCCCGCCCACCGCGCCGGCGCCTCCGACCACCTCAAATGGGCCATAGACTGCTGCCGGGCAATGGGCGCCGAAACACTCCTCGGCCCATATCACCAACCCCTCGGTGTCTTCTCCGGCGTCGGACCCACCGAAGATGAAAAAGCCCACGCCGCCGATGTCCACCGCACCGCCGCCCAATACGCACAGGATGCAGGCGTCGTCCTCGCCATCGAATACCTCAACCGCTTCGAATGCTACTTCCTCACCACCATGGCCGACGCCGTCGATTACGTCAAACGCGTCGACCACCCCAACTTCGGTACCATGTACGACACCTTCCACGCCAACATCGAGGAAAAAGACCCCGTCGGCATCATCGCCCCCGCCATCCAGCAAATCAACCACGTCCACATTTCCGAAAACGATCGCGGAACCCCCGGCAAAGGTCACGTCGACTTCCCCGCGACCCTCGCCGCCCTCAAGGCCGCCGGCTACGACGGCTGGCTCACCATCGAAGCCTTCGGTCGCGCTCTCCCCGACCTCGCCGCTGCTACACGTGTCTGGCGCGACTTCTTTCCCTCACGCGAAGAAGTCTACCTCGAAGGCATCAAACTCCTCAAAGAGTTGTGGTAACCCGTTCATACTCCGAATTCGTTACTGACCACCAATTGGATAAGCCCCCGACGCCTCGTCGGGGGCGCGCCGCGGAAGCCAGAAAATGCGCGCGTATCAAGGTGTCTGCAACGAAGAGGCCTCCAACAAGAACGAATGTCTTCAATCTCACCTGACCCAGCGCAAATTAACCCCGGGCGCCCCGCCCGGGGCGCGCCGCAGAACGCAAAGAATTCGCGCATATCAACGTGTCCGCAACGATTAGAACTCCAACCAAAACGAATAACCCGAATCTAACGAAATCACCCACTCTAACTACCGGGGGCAATTTCCGGGGGCGCCAAACTCCACATTTCCCACTCACCCTACCCCACCCTCTGCTAAAATACCAGACCGTTTCGTCTGTATTTCCCTCCCCGCATGGAGCAAACGTAAATGCGCAACCTACATCTCACCCTCATCGTCACCCTCTTCACGCTCACCTCCTCCCTCGCACACGCTGCCGACAAACCCCAATGGATTTGGCTCTCCAAAAAAGAAGTCGCCGGCCAACGCGCATACTTCCGCACAACCTTTAATGTAGATGCCAAACCCTCCGCCGCCCAACTCCGCGTCACTTGCGACAATCATGCCGTCGTCTACGTCAATGGCGTCAAGGTCACCACCGTACCCGATTGGATGCACCCCCGGCAGGTCGATGTCAAACGCCACCTCAAGGTCGGTAGGAATGTCATCGCCGTCGAAGCCCGTAATCAGGGTGGCATCGCCGCCCTCGTCGCACGTCTCGACTTTATGAAAGGCAAACGCAGAGTTACCCGTTCCATCGTTACCAACAAGTCATGGAAGATGTCTCCCACCCCTACCAAAGGCTGGAAGTCCGTCAACTTCAACGCAACCACATGGAAGCCTGCCGTCCACATCCACCCCTACGGCGCAGGCCCTTGGGGCAACGCCCTCAGCAAACGTGCTGCAGGCGGCGGAAGCAGCCCCGGCGCCGCAACCGACACCAAGACCCTCGGCGTCGCCAAAGACTTCTCCGTTGAACTCATCTACACCGTCCCCAAAGGCCAGCAAGGTTCATGGGTCGCCCTCACCGTCCTCCCCAATGGCGACCTCGTCGCCTCCGATCAGGGTGGCAAAGGTCTCTACCGAATCACACCACCCGCCATCGGTAAGACAAGCATCGCCAAAGTCACACGTATCCCCGTAGACATCTCCAACGTGCACGGCATGGTCTACGCCTTCGGCGCACTCTACGTCAATCGAAACGGTCGCGGCTCAGGTCTTTGGAAAATCACTGATTCAAACAACGATGGCGAGTTCGACAAGGCCGAACACCTCATCCCCCTTCGCGGCGGCGGCGAACACGGACCACACGCCGTCATCGTCACCGAAGACGGTAAGGACCTCTACTTCCTGGGTGGCAATCACACCGATGTCCCCCCGGGGATCACCGGCAGCCGCATCCCCACCAACTGGGGTGAAGATCTCCTCCTGCCGCGCCAATGGGACGCCCGCGGCCACGCTCGCGGAAAACTCGCACCCGGTGGCTGGATCGCCCGCGTCTCGCCCGATGGCAAAAAACGTGAACTCGTCTCCATCGGATACCGAAACCAGTACGACATCGCCCTCAACCAGGTCGGCGACCTCTTCGCTTACGATGCCGACATGGAATGGGACATGGGCTCACCCTGGTACCGTCCCACACGCGTCAGCCACGCCGTCAGCGGCTCCGAATTCGGCTGGCGTTCCGGCACCGGTAAATGGCCCACCTACTACCCCGACTCCCTGCCCCCTACCCTCAACATCGGCCCCGGCTCACCCACCGGCGCCGTCTTCGGCACAGGCGCCAAGTTCCCCGCCAAATACCAGCACGCCCTCTATATCCTCGACTGGACCTTCGGAACCATCCACGCCGTCCACCTCGAACCCAAAGGCGCCTCTTACATCGCCAAAAAAGAGGAATTCGTCTACGGCAAACCACTCCCGGTCACCGATGCCATCGTCGGTAAGGATGGCTCACTCTACTTCACCATCGGCGGACGCGGCACGCAATCCGCTCTCTATCGCGTCGTCTACACCGGTACAAAATCAACCGAACCCGCCAAATACACCCTCCCACCCGATGCCGCCCGCGCCCGAAACCTCCGCCTCAAACTCGAAACTTTCCACGGCAAGAAGAACGCCAAAGCCGTCTCCACCGCCTGGCCCTACCTCAGCTACTCCGATCGCTTCATTCGCTACGCCGCACGCATCGCCATCGAGTCACAACCCGTCAAGTCATGGCAAAACAAAGTCCTCGCTGAACGCGTTCCCCAGGCCCTCCTCACCGGCGCCATTGCTCTCGCCCGACAGGGCAAGGCCGATGTCCAGCCAAAACTCCTTGCCGCCCTCGGTGAACTGAATCTCAACAACCTCAGCAAAGACCAGCAACTCGAACTCCTCCGCGCCTACAGCCTCTCCTTCATCCGCATGGGCAAACCCGATTCCGCTACCGCCGCCAAGATCGCGAAATCACTTGACGCCCACTTCCCATCAAAAGACTACCGCGTCAATCGTGAAATGGCCAAAGTCCTCGTCTACCTCGATAGCCCCTCTGTCATCACCAAAACCCTCAAACTCATGGCCGCCGCCAAGAACGACCCCCTCCCCGATTGGGCCGGCCTCATCGCCCGAAACAGCCGCTATGGCGGAACCATCCGAAGAATGCTCGACAACCCACCCCCTTCAACCAAGATCGATTACGCCCTCGCACTCAGAAACATGCGCTTCGGCTGGACGCTCGATCAACGAAAAGAATACTTCAAATTCTTCCCCTACGCCGCCAAATTCCCCGGCGGCGCATCCTACTCCGGCTTCCTCAATAACATTCGTAAGGAAGCCCTTGCCAATGCATCCCAGGCCGAACGCGTTGCCCTCAAGTCCATCACGGGTGAAAAAATCTCCGCAGCCCCCGCGTTCGCCAAAAGACCTGCCCCCAAAGGCCCCGGCAGGGTCTGGAAAACCGCCGAACTCGCCGCACTACTTTCCAAACCTCTCAAAGACCGCAGTTTTGACAACGGCCGAAAAATGTACCACGCCGCACTCTGCGCCTCCTGCCACCGATTCGATGGCGAAGGCGGCGCCGTCGGGCCCGACCTCTCATCCGTTGCCTCCCGCTTCTCCAATCGTGACCTCATCGAAGCCATCATCGAACCCTCCAGGGTTATCTCCGATCAGTTCGGCTCCTCCGTCATCAAACTCAAAAACGGCTCCGAAGTCGTCGGTCGAATCATCACCGATGATGGCAAAACCCTCTCTGTTTCCGTCAACCCGCTCGCCCCCGATGCCCTCCAGAAGGTCGACCGCAAATCCGTCGCCTCCATCAAACCTTCCAAAGTCTCCCTCATGCTCCCCGGCCTCATCTACGCCCTCAACAAGGAGGAAGTCCTCGACCTCTTCGCCTACATGCTCTCACGCGGAAACAAAAACGACCCCATGTTTAAGAAATAGCCTAAAGTACTCACGAACGAGCGTACTCCTTTTGATCTCACATGACGTTGCGTAGATTAACCCCGGGCGCCCTCGCCCGGGGCGCGTCGCGGAATACTAAGAATTCGCGCGCACCAGAAACCACCCTCCAACCTGTGCCTCCCACATAAACAATTCTCCCACCCACCCTCCTGATCTAAGCCACCACACTTTCCCATACTCCAAAATTTGCATCCCACCCCCTTCCCGTGTAAAAATAGCTTCTTTTCGTTAAATCACTTGAGGTACAGGAAATGGCCGCGACCAACGTCACGCAGTTACAAACACTCTCCGGCAACGTCCAATCCGCACTCGAGTCCGCACTCCAGGCCCACGGTGGACTCCTCCGCCTCGCGCCAAACTGGGTTCCTCGGTCTTTCCTCCAGCCAGGCCTCCGCCTCAAACTCCACCCCGATGACACCTACGCATTCGGCCTCAACCGCGGCGGCATCGACGAACGATGGTTCGGCTCCACCACCGAAGCCGCCAACGATGGTCGCGTTCACGATGAAGGCCTTTCCTACATCGTCCACGATGGCGCACGCTTCCAGCTCCGCGATGCCGTCTCCGAAGCCGGCCCAACCATCATCGGCCGGGACATCTGGGACAAATACAACAAATGGCCCGTCTACTCCAAGTTCTTCGACAACATGGGCCCCATCCCGCACCACATGCACCAGAACGCCGAACAGGCCGCACTCGTCGGCCAGGAAGGCAAACCCGAATCCTACTACTTCCCGCCCCAGCACAACAACGTCGGCAACAACTTTCCCTACACCTTCATGGGCCTCGAACCCGGTACAACCCGCGACCAGGTTCGCAAATGCATCGCCGATTGGAACAAGGGTGACAACCTCATCCTCAACCTCTCCCGAGCCTACCGACTCCAGCCCGGCACCGGCTGGCTAATTCCCCCATGCATCCTCCACGCCCCCGGCAGCCTCTGCACCTATGAACCCCAATGGGGCTCCGATGTCTTCGGCATGTACCAAAATCTCGTCGAGGGTCGCGAAGTTCCCTGGTCACTCCTTGTCAAGGATATGCCTGCCGACAAACACGATGACGTCGACTTCATTATCGACCAGCTCGACTGGGATGGAAACCTCGATCCCAACTTCAAGGACAACCACTATCTCGAACCCGTCGTCGATACTCAGGACGATGCCCATGCCGACCGCTGGATCGTCTACGGTCGCATCGATGGCAAACAATACTTTTCCGCCAAGGAACTCACCATCAAGCCCGGCGGCAAAGTCACCATCACCGACAACGGCGCCACCAGCGTCATCGTCACTCAGGGCTCCGGCACAGCCAACGGCATGATTCTCGACTGCCCTAAACTCATTCGCTTCCACGATCTCACCCAGGATGAATTCTTCGTCACCGAAGCCGCAGCCAAGGCTGGCGTCGTCTACGAAAATACCTCCACCACCGAAGACCTCGTCATGCTCCGTTACTTCGGCCCCGAAGTAAACCCCAACGCCCCCGAAATGGGCGCCTACAAAAACGCCTGAATGACACGGCGAGAATAACGGCAAAATAACCCCCTAAATTCCAACACGAATCGCTGCGAACCTCCCGAACTCGTGCTAAAATGTCAAGGGCATTAACTCTTGCGCTCACGCATACGGTCCCTCATAGGCTATAAAATGGTTCGCACCCACATCAACCTGACTGACACCGAATTCGCCACCGCCAAAGCCGAAGCGGACCGCCTCGGCCTCTCCGTCCCTGAATTCCTCCGGCGCTCTTTAAATGGCCTCATCCGGAACAAAGAAAATCACGATACCACTCAACAATCCAATTCTCCCGATTCTGCTCCCTCACCTGCAAACACCTTCGACCGCTTCCTCGGTCTCTGGACTGAGAGTGAAGCCAATGATTTCGACAACACGGTCGCCCGCCGCGTCGATCCGGATGACTGGTCATGAAGCGACTGGTACTCGATACCAGCGGCTATTCAGCACTCCTCCGAGGCGATTCCAATATCAGTGACCTCCTCAATGCCGCCGAATGGGTCGGCCTCCCCGTCTTCGTCATCGGTGAACTCCACGCTGGATTTTGCGGCGGTAGCCGACTCAACGAAAACCTCACACTCCTAACCGAATTCATCAACTTGCCCACCGTTCACACCCTCCACACCACCGACCAGACCGCCCAGCTTTTCGGTACGATCAAACACACCCTCCGAACCGGGGGTACGCCAATACCCATCAACGACATCTGGATCGCTGCCCAGACCATTGAATCCAACGCCATCATCGTTACGTTCGATCGGCACTTCGACGCCGTCCCCAATCTCAGCATCTGGATGCCTTCAGATCACTGAATCTCCCTGTCACACTTATCTGTTGCGACAAAGGCCATCCCTAGCTATGATCCTTGCCCGAATTTACCTCATTGCATACCTGCTCCGATACGCAAACCATAAGGAATATCAACATGTCTCACCCTTCACCCAAACTACACAACGCCATGTGGCCAGGACTCGTCGGCAAAGGCGGCGATGAACCCGATGCCGAACCCGCCATCTCACTCGAACGAATGCTCCAACTCACCGCCGCCGCCGAAGTCAACGGCCAGAAATTCGAAGGCATCGACTACTTCCTCTTCCTCCCGCACACCGACCCCGATTCCTCCGATGACGACCTCAAGAAAATCGCCGACCTCATCGCCTCGCACGGCTTCAAGGTCGGCTCCCTCGTCGCACCCGTCTGGCCCGGAACCGTCGGCGACTCCGCCATGGGTGACGATGAACAACAGGCCAAATTCCTCTCCGCCATCGAAAAAGCATGCCGCATCGCCAGAATCTTCAATGAACACGGCGTACGCGAATACGGCTGCATCCGAATCGACTCCGCTGAATTCGGCGTCAACGCCTGGCGCGAAAACCCCGCCGCAAGCACTTCCCGCATCGCCGAAACCTTCAGAAAAGCCGCAACCATCGCCGCCGACAACGGCGAACGACTCGCCGCGGAAGGCGAAATCTGCTGGGCCGGTATGCACTCCTGGAAAGACATGCTCAACCTCCTCGAGGAAGTCGGCATGCCCGAAACGCTCGGCTTCCAGGCCGACCTCGCTCACACCTACCTCTACCTCATGGGCTACAACGCCCCCGAACACGCACTCCTCCAGGATGGCTATTCCGAAGATGAATTCTGGGACGCCTACAAGACCATGACCGATGCCCTCCGCCCTTGGACCATCGACTTCCACGTCGCCCAGAACGATGGCAACGTCCACGGCACAGGCTCACACGATAAAACCGGCAAGCACTGCCCCGCCGATGACCCCAATGGCAAACTCGATATCGTCAAATGCGCAGGCTACTGGCTTCAGGACGCTCCTTCCCGTGGTATCAAACACATCTGCTGGGACGGCTGCATGTTCCCCAACGCCATGCTCGAAACACCCGACACATGGAACACCATCCTCGACGCCATGATCAAAGTCCGCGATGCACACGGCTGGTAATCCATCAACCCAACAAAACGAATAACCCAAATAAATAACCAATACTGGAAACAAAACATGAGCGCTCAAAAAGAACTCAGAATCGGACTCGTCGGCTACGGCTTCATGGGTCGAACACACTCCAACGGATACAAACGGGCCAACGACTTCTTCCCACTCGAACACCGCCCCGTCCTCAAAGCCGTCTGCGGTCGGACCGCCGAAAAAGCACAGGCCTTCGCTGACCAGTGGGGCTACGAATCCATCGAAACCGACTGGCAAAAACTCATCGAACGCGATGACATCGACGCCATCGATATCTGCACACCCAACGACTCACACGCCCCCATCGCCATCGCCGCCGCCAAGGCCGGCAAGATGGTCCTCTGCGAAAAACCACTCGCCAGAACCGTCGCCGAAGCCCAAACCATGGTCGATGTCATCGAGGAAACAGGCGTCAAAAACACCGTCTGGTACAACTACCGCCGCGTTCCCGCCGTCACACTCGCCAAGAACCTCATTGACCAGGGCCTCCTCGGCCGCATCTTCCACTACCGCGCCAACTTCCTCCAGGACTGGACCATCTCCGAAGACCTCCCCCAGGGCGGCGAAGCGCTCTGGCGACTCGACGCCAACGCCGCCGGCTCAGGTGTCACCGGCGACCTCCTCGCCCACTGCATCGACACCGCCATGTGGCTCAACGGCGGTATCTCCCGCGTTTCCGCCCGAACCGAAACCTTCGTCAAGGAACGCATGCACAACCTCACCGGCAAGGTAGAACCCGTCGGTATCGATGACGCCTGCCTCTTCATGTGCGACTTCAACAACGGTTCACTCGGCCTCTTCGAATCCACACGCTACGCCCGAGGCCATAAAGCCCTCTACACCTTCGAAATCAACGGCGAACACGGCTCCCTCGCATGGGACCTCCATGACCTCCACCGCCTCTCCTACTTCTCCCACAAGGATGAAGGTCACCTCCGCGGCTGGCGATCCATCCACGTCACCGATGGCGATCACCCCTACATGGACAAATGGTGGGTTCCCGGCCTCCAGATCGGCTACGAACACACCTTCGTCCACCAGGTCGCCGACTTCCTCAAAGACCTCGAAACCGGCGAATCCACCCAACCCGACTTCCGCAACGCACTGGAAACACAACGTGTCTGCGAAGCCGTCCTCAACTCCGGCAAAGACGGCGCCTGGCACAACACCGGCGTCGAATCCTAAACCCCTTGACAAAGTCACCCCAAAACCCCACAAGCCTTCGCCCACCCCGCGAAGGCTTGTTCTTAAACGAATCACAACCTATTTCCGCTTTACTAACCACCCTTGATATGCGATAATACTAATATGATCGAAAAGGTTGTTAACAGATATAAACTTGGCGACCCCGCTGCCGAACGTGACGAAGTTAAGTACTGGCTGAGCCGTACGCCCGATGAACGTCTTGCCGCCCTCGAACTATTGCGCAAACAGGCCTATGGAACTTTTCACCGACTTCAAAGAGTTGCTCGAGTTATTCAACGATCAAAAAATTGAGTACATGATCGTTGGTGGATATGCCGTCTTACATTACGGTTCCGTCCGAAATACCGGTGATATCGATCTCTTCGTGAAACCTTCACCGGAAAACGCCAGCAAAATCCTAAAAGTCCTTTCTGAATTTGGTTTTGGTGGTATTGGTCTGAATGAACAGGATTTTCAAAAGCCGGATAGTGTTGTCCAATTAGGCGTACCTCCAATTCGTATTGACATCATTAACACAATCGATGGTGTCGAGTGGACCGAGGCAATAGACTCGGTCGAAACCGCAGAATACTCAGGGATTCGCCTTCCTTTCATTGGAAAACAGCTATTGATTAAGAACAAACAAGCCTCCGGTCGTCTTAAAGATCTTGCGGATATAGAAAAAATCAGTTGAGAACATCGACTCATACTTTTTTCTAGGTCGTACGCATCATTCTGCAATTCTAAAGCTTCTTTAATAAGGTTAAAGAACTCAATTGGCACCAGCACGTACTATCTCCGTAGGAGACCCTCATGCCACCCGCCCTCAAAATCCTGACCTTCCTCCTCCTCCCCCTAACCACCCTCCCCGCCTGCGGCCTCGTCAACGAAGTCCTCACCAACCCCGAAAAACCCACCGCCTCCATCCAATCCCTCCGACTCAAAAACCTCTCCCTCACCGCCGCCGACCTCGAGTTCGACGTCGCCGTCAACAACCCCTATTCCGTCGCCCTTCCTCTCACCAATATCCAATACGCCCTCGCCTCCGATGGCGACCCATTTCTCACAGGCACAGCCCCCACACAAGGCCTCATCCCACCCCAAAACGCCAAAACCATCAAAGTCCCCGCACGCGTCTCATTCCCATCACTCCTCGCCACACTCAAATCCATCAAGCCCGGCGCCGTCATACCCTACAACGCCGACCTCAAACTCACCGTCGACGCCCCCATCATCGGTCCGCTTTCCCTCCCCCTCTCCAAAACCGGACAACTCCCCATACCCACCGCCCCCAAAGTAAAACTCACCGGCATCAAGTGGAACAAACTTTCGCTCAACGAAGCTTCCGCCACCCTCAACCTCAACATCTCCAACACCAACCAGTTCCCCCTCGACCTCCGGACCCTCGCTTACAAACTCACACTCGGCGGCTCCGAAATCATCAACACCACCACCAACCAACCCACACAATTCAAAAAATCCGCCGACACCACACTCCAACTCCCTATCTCCATCAAACCCACCAACCTCGGCCTCGCCGTCTTCAACATCCTCTCACAAAAACAAGCCTCATACACCCTCACAGGATCCATCCAATCCAAAACCCCCTTCGGCCCCCTCAACCTCCCATTCTCCAGATCCGGCAGAACCTCCTTCACCAAAAACCCATCATAAACACACACCGAACCCATTCCGCCGCGACTTGTCTATTCCCTTGACCAACCTCTCTCGCTAAAATACACCGACCATGTCAACCCCTTACGGCTCAACAGCAAACCAACACCAAGCCTTCCTCAACACCAGACACTTCGCCTCCCTCGATGGCCTCCGATGTCTTGCCATCCTCATGGTCCTCTGGTACCACGCCGGCTCCAACATCTACCCCTCCCGAACCTTCGGCCCATACGGCGTCGCACTCTTCTTCGCCATCAGCGGCTTCCTCATCACAACCCTCCTCCTCCGCGAACGCGACCAATTCGGCGACATCTCACTCAAGAAATTCTTCATCCGCCGTTCACTCAGGATCTTCCCCCTCTACTACACCGTACTCCTCCTCTATATCATCCTTGTCTTCCTCCTCCGACGCGACACCCCGCACGGCCAGGCCTTCTTCCAAAACCTCCCCGCCTTCCTCACCTACACCTCCAACTGGTTCGTCGAGCTACCCAAAGACCAGATCGTCATCTTCTACTTCGCATGGTCCCTCGCCACCGAAGAACAGTTCTACCTCATCTGGCCCTGGTTCGAAAAATACCTCAAACGCGGCTGGCAAATACCACTCATCCTCCTCATACTCACAATCGTCATCCTCGCACAATTCGAACTTCTCACCCCCTTCATCCCCTCCGACTCACTCGCCCATACCATTATCCTCAGCATCATGCCCCCCATCTGCCTCGGTGTCATCTTCGCACACCTCCTCCATCACCCCCGCTCATTCACCATACTCTTCCATATCCTCGGTCGCCGCGCCGCCTCCCTCATCATCCTCACCGCCACCACCATCATCTTCATCAACAAGCCCGCCGCAAAACTCCTCATCGACGCCTGCCTAACCCTCTTCACCATCTCATGCGTCATTCGCGAAGACCACTTCCTCGCCCCCATCCTCAAACTCAAACCACTCTGCTGGGTCGGCATCGTCAGCTACGGTTTATATCTCACACACATGCTTACCTACAACGTCATCAAGATCATCCTCATCAAACTCAATATCAACATCCCCGTGATCTCCTTCATCGCCACAACCCTCGCCGCCGTCGCCTTCGCATCCCTCAGCTACATCTACTACGAATCCATCTTTCTCCGACTCAAAAAGAAATATGGACGCCTCTCCGCATAACACGCATACGCCGCTTTCCCCCAATTTTCCCAACCCGCCGCCCCCCAATTCTGATACCATACTCTTCTTCTCAACCCGCCCCGCACCAGGCGGGCCTCTGCCAGTCAATCCCGCGGAGCAAAACGAAAAATGACGTCAAGATCACTACATCACACCCTCGCCATGGCCTTTCTCCTCGCCCTCTCCCCCCTCACCCACGCCGCTAACTTCACACCCATCTTCGATGGCAAATCGCTCAAAGGTTGGAAATCCCCCAACATGTCCTACTGGTCCGTCAAGGATGGCGCCATCACCGCAACATCCTCAAAACAAAACCCCTGCAAGCAAAACCAATTCCTTGTCTGGCAACTGGGTCCCGTCGACGATTTCGAGCTCAAACTCGACTTCAAAATCTCCGGAACCAAACAGGCCAACTCCGGCATCCAGTTCCGCTCCGCCATCGAATCCGATGGACACGCCGTCGGCTACCAGGCCGACATCGGCCTGTCGCCCGCCCTCCCAGGCTTCCTCTACGATGAAAAAACAGGTCGTGGTGGTCTCGCAAGCCGTGGCCACGAAGCCTCCATCGACGCCTCCGGCAAAAAATCATCCAGAAAGTTCGCGGACCCCGCCCAACTCCTCAAAATCTTCAAACCCAACGAATGGAATACCTACCACGTCATCGCCCGCGGCAAACACATCGAGCTTCGCCTCAACGGCAAGACCATGTCCAAATTCACCGACAACCAACCTTCCCAACGCGACTACACCGGCAAACTCGCCCTCCAACTCCACTCCGGCCCGCCCATGACCGTCCAGTTCAAAAACATCCAGCTCAAACGACTCAAACTCAACGATGGCCGCAAGAAAATCGTCGCCGTCGCCGGTCGCATGTCACACGGCCCGGGCGCTCACGAATTCAACGCCGGTGTCAAGCTCCTCGCCAAATCACTCGAAAAACACAAGGAAAAAATCCTCTTCACCAATATCCACGATGCAGGCTGGCCCAAAGACCCCACCGCCTTCGACAACGCCGATGCCATCGTCCTCTACATGGATGGCGGCGGCCGACACCCCATCCTCCACCACCTCTCCAAAGTCGACAAGTTCATGGAAAAAGGCGTCGGCCTCATGTGCATGCACTACGCCGTCGAAGTCCCCAAAGGCGACGCCGGCGACCACTTCCGAAACTGGATCGGCGGATACTACGAAACACACTGGTCCATCAACCCCCACTGGAAAGCAAAAGCAAAACTCCAGAAAAACCACCCCATCGTCAACGGGGTCAAACCCTTCGAAGCCAAAGATGAATGGTACTTCAACATGCGTTCCGCGAAGGTCTCAAAGGCGTCACGCCCATTCTCAAAGCCATCCCCGACAAGGAAGCCCGCTCCGGCAAAACCTCCTGGCCGCGCGGCCCCAAAAAACACATCGTCGCCGCACAGGGCAGATCCGAAATACTCATGTGGGCCGTCCAACGCAAAGACGGAGGACGCGGCGTCGGATGGACCGGCGGACACTTCCACCACAACTGGGCCATCGATGACTACCGAAAACTCGTACTCAACGCCTTCTTCTGGATCGCCGGACAAAAAGTCCCCAAAGATGGCGTCAACTCCAAACTCACCAGAGCCGACCTCACGGCCAACCTCGATCCCAAACGCAGACGCAGGAAATAAACCATGAACTCCAGACACCTCACCAAATTCTCGTTCCCCCTCATCGCCGCGCTGCTCTTCTCCCTCGCCGCCCCCGCACTTGCTTGTGATGCCGACAAATCTATCGTCAAAACCGCCGCCAGGAAGAAAGCCAAACCCAAAATCCTCTTCATCGCCGGAACCCGTTCCCACGGTTGGTTCAACCACGAACACTACGCCGGCTCCATGCTGCTCGCCAAAGCCATCAACGATGCAGGTATTCCCGTTGAAACCGTCGTCATACGCAAGAGTTGGCCCGCCGATGAAAAACAACTCGAAGGCGTCGCAACCATTGTTGTCTTCTGCACCGGCGGCCGAAGACACCTCCTCAACCCACACATCGAAAAAGTCGACGCCTACATGAAAAAAGGCGTCGGACTCGTTTGCCTCCACTACGGCGTCGAAACAAACAAAGGCAAAAACGGAGACGCCTTCCTCAGATGGATGGGCGGATACTTTGAAACACACTGGTCCGTCAACCCACACTGGGTCGCCGAATTCAAAAAACTACCCAACCACCCCATCGCACGCGGCGTCAAGCCCTTCACCATCTACGATGAATGGTACTACCACATGCGTTTCTCCAAGGACATGAAAAACGTCACACCCATCCTCTCCGCACATCCGCCCAAATCCACCCTCCGCCGACGCGACGGCGCTCACTCCGGCAACCCCCACGTCCGCAAAGCCGTCGCCGATGGCAAAATTCAACACGTCGCATGGGCCTTCGAACGACCCGGCGGCGGCCGAGGTTTCGGCTTCACCGGCGCCCACTTCCACATCAACTGGGCTCACGACCAATTTAGAAAAGTTGTCCTCAACGCAATCGTCTGGACCGCTAAAATAGAAGTCCCTAAAGATGGCGTCCCATCCAAAAGACCCGATGCCGCTGCCCTCGAAGCCAACCAGACCTATCGAAAACCCGCCAACTGGAACTCCGAAAAGCTCAACCAACGCATCAAAAAACTCAACGAAAAATAAACCCCCCGGAAGAAACACCCCCGGAAAATAAAACCCGTGTGCTAACCCCACGCAACGAAATAACAAATACAAAGTCCCACCCGCATAATACCCTGGAGACACGCCATGAAACCCATCCGCTTCACAATCTCACTCCTCGCACTCGCAATCTTCGCCGCCGTCGGCTCAAACCAGGCCTACGCCGCCAAACCCGTCGCAGCGAAAAAAGCCGGGTGGGTCAAAATCTTCGATGGCAAGACCCTCAAGAACTGGGATGGCGACCCCAAATTCTGGTCCGTCAAAGATGGTGCCATCACCGGTCAAACCACCAAGAAAAACCCCACCAGAGGGAACACCTTCATCATCTGGACCGGTGGCAAAACCGGAAACTTCGAGCTAAAGCTCAAGTACAAAATCGTCAAAGGCAATTCCGGTATCCAATACCGATCCTTTAAACTCAAAGGCAAAGCCGACAAATGGCGCATCGGTGGCTACCAGGCCGACTTCGAAGCCGGCAAAACATACTCCGGCATCAACTACGGGGAAGCCTTCCGCGGCATCCTCTCCCTCCGCGGCGAGGAAACAACACTCACACGCGAAGGCAACAAACTCAAAAAAGCACGCAAGAAATTCGCCGACTCCAAAGCGCTCCAGGCCTCCATCAAACACGAAGACTGGAACGACTACCACATCATCGCAGACGGATATACCTTCACACACAAAATCAATGGCAAGGTGATGAGCATCACCCACGACAAAGACACCAAGCAACGTCGTGACTCCGGCCTTCTCGCCTTCCAACTCCACGCCGGCCCCCCAATGATCGTCCAGTTCAAGGACGTCCAGATCAAACACACCAAAAAGACCGCCCAAATTAAATCAGATGGCGGCAAAAGTACGGGCGCAACTTCTGGGAGCGGGAGCGAGGGCGTAAAAAAAAAATAGTTCACGTCGCTGATAAAGGCGCAAAAGGCGGAAAGACCCCAACCACCAACAAAAAATCCGCCCCCAAAGGCGCCAAATTCGCCTCCAAAATCATCCGAAAAGGCCAGACCGTCGACATCGATGTCGACATCTCCGGCGCCAAACAACTCTACCTCGTCGTCACCGATGCAGGCGATGGCTACTCCTGCGATTGGGCCGACTGGGCCACACCCCGCTTCATCGGCGCAACCTCCGAAACCAGGCTCACCGACCTCAAATGGAAATCCGCCTCCGTTGGATGGGGCACTCCGCGCGTCAATAAAAACGCCGGCGGACAACCCCTCAAAATCAACGGCAAAACCATCCCCTACGGCATAGGCGTCCACGCCAACTCCATCCTCGTCTACAACGTCCCCGCTGGCACAAAACGCTTCAAAGCAACCGCCGGACTCGACAACGGCGGAACAGACCAGGGCGCCTGCGGAAACCGGGCCTCCGTCCGGTTCATGGTCTTCACCAAAAAACCAGCTCTCGCCAAGATCATCAAAAAACGCCCCGGCCTGTCGGGTGGACTCGAGCCCCAGGCCTCCCTCGACCGCATGACCGTCGGCGATGGCTTGCAAGCCGAACTTTTTGCCGCCGAACCCACACTCCTCTCACCTTCCAACATCGACATCGACCACCGCGGCCGAGTCTGGGTCTGCGAAATCGTCAACTACCGTCGCCACCGCAACAAACGTGCCGAAGGTGACCGTATCCTCATCCTCGAAGACACCGATGGCGATGGCAAAGCCGACACCAAAAAAGTCTTCTATCAGGGCCGCGACATCGACTCCCCCCACGGCATCTGCGTCCTCGCCACACCCTCCGGCAAAAACACACGCGTCATCATCTCCGCCGGTCAAAACGTCTACATCTTCACCGACACGGATGGCGATGACAAACCCGACAAGAAAAAGATCCTCTTCACCGGCATCTCCGGAACACAACACGACCACGGCATCCACGCCTTCGTCTTCGGCCCCGATGGCAAACTCTACTTCAACTTTGGTAACTCCGGCCGCCAGATCAAAGACGCCAAAGGTAAGATCATCGTTGATGCCGCCGGAAACGAAGTCGTCGCACGACGCAAACCCTACCAGGAAGGCATGGTCTTCCGCTGCAATCTCGATGGCTCCCAGTTCGAAACACTCGGCTGGAACTTCCGGAACAACTGGATGGTCACCGTCGACTCCTTCGGCTCCCTCTGGCAATCAGACAACGATGACGACGGCAACCGCAGCGTCCGAATCAACTACGTCATGGAATTCGGAAACTACGGCTTCAAAGACGAATTTACCGGCGCAGGCTGGCGATCCAAACGCGCCAACTTGGAAAAAGCCATCCCGGACCGACACTGGCACCTCAACGACCCCGGCGTCGTACCCAACCTCCTCCACACCGGCGCAGGCTCACCCACCGGCATCACCGTCTACGAAGGCTCACTCCTACCCAAAGCTTTCCACAACCAGATCCTCCACACCGATGCCGGCCCAAACGTCTGCCGCGCATACCCCGTCAAAAACAACGGCGCCGGCTACTCCGCCACCATGCTCAACATCCTCCACGGTGGCGGCGACCGATGGT
>JANQQT010000128.1 GCA_028284925.1 Phycisphaeraceae bacterium
CCATTTCTCCATCACCCGCTTCAGCCCTCACCGTGTTCTCTTCCTCCTTAACCTCTTCCCTCACTACTTCCCCCTCACTCCCCCCACCCGGCGACCACCCAAACAACGCCAGCATCAACCCCACCACCAGCAACACCCCAAACAAGCCAAACAGGTAAACCATCCCCTCCTCCTTCTCACGCTCCGGCAAGTCCTCCGTCGCATAACTTACTTGCAACGCCATCTCCGGCGTAATCGGCACACTCCGCCGAAACTCCAAAACCCTCCCCGACAAAGGCATATGCACCTCCAACGGCGCCACCGACTTCGCATTCGCATGTTGCACACTCAACATCCGCACTGCAATAGCCTGCAAGTTATCCGCATCATGCTTATCCAGCGCCCCAATCTCCCGCTCCGCATCCTTCGCCGTAAATCCGCCCGCGCTCGTATACTCAATCGCATCCGCAATCGCACGCCGCGACTGATCCGCCCCCGGCCGAATCGCTTTCCGCCTCTGCTTCAATCCCACCATCGCATTCTGACGATTCAAACGCTGCCACTGCACCAGCGTATCCTCATTCAACGCAACATCATTAAACGAATAGTTATACGCCGTCTTCAACAACTGCTTCGCAAGTCGCTGGTCACCCTTCGCCGCCGATTGCTTTCCAAGCTCCATCAACCGACCCGCCTCACGATTCTCACGCACCATCACCGCCGCAACCTGCTGGTCATAAGCCCCAATGTCATACTTCAATATCTCCGGCTTCTGCACCAACTCACGCTCCACCGTCAACGCCCCCCGAAAATTCACATACTTCCGATCCTCCGGCACAAAAAACAACCAGCGAATATTCTTCAACGGCAAATCAAACTTCGGCCCCATAAACGCAGGTGACGTCGCCACATAATTGCCTTCCGCCTTCCTCACATAGATCAAATCCACCAACACCCGCGCATCCGATGTCTGTCCCGCCGTATCCCCCAACGTCGCCTCGGCCAGCGGAATCAACCAACGCTTCCCATCCACCGATTTTGATGGCGGCGTGTCCGCCTTGTTCACCGTCAAGCTCCACAACACCGATCCTTCCGGCAACACCATCGACAAATACCGCTTCGAACTCACGTTCATATCCAGTTGCACACGATTGATCGTCTGCCCCCGCTCATTCACCACCGTCTGAATCAACGTCTGCCTCACCGATGCCCCCGGTTGCGCCGCCGCCGCCAAACGCTTCGCCGACAGCTCAATCTGATACCCCGCATCTGTCGTTCGATACGCAAACACCGTGTCCGGCAAATTCGCCAATCCAAACTTCTTCGCAACCTCCCGCGCCCCTGTCTCCAGCAACTGCCCTTTCGCCCCTGTCCTCGCCAGCTCCGCCTTCCCCGGCGCTCGAATAATCACATGCCCCTGATACGTCTGCACACCCACCGGCGTCAACGCATCAATCGTCATCCCCTCCGCATCCTTCCCCAAAGGCGTCTCATAATTCACCACCAGGTGATACGCCCCCGTAAAATGCTTATTCTTCAACTCCACCCGATACACATTCCCACCACCCGCAAGCTTCTTCCGCGATGCAATATTCCTCCCTTCAAATCGCGCCAACTTCGCATTCGCCGGCAACCGCAAATCAAAAAACTTCCGACCCGCATACGCCAGCGTATACCTCAAAATATGTGTATGCCGTATCGCATGTTCATCAATCCGCGCCACATGCAACGCCTCCACCGAGGTATGCGCCTCCAACGCCGTCACACCCAGCTTCGCCGTCCAGTCCTCCCTCAGCAGCTTCACCCCATAAATCAGATTCCCACCCCGGTCCCGCTGAATCGGCAACTCACTCACACCCGTCTTCGTCGCCAGCGCCAATTGCAATCCCTTCGCCGCCCCCATCCGAATCACACCCGTCTGCTTCACCGCACCCTTCAAACCCACACGCGGCACAACCACCTCCTTCGGAACCGCCGCCAAAGGCTGCGTCATCTTCAATTGCACCCCAATCGTACCCTGTAACTTCTGCCTAAAGTGAACACGCACCACACGCGCACCGCCCTCCTCCAACTCATCCCAATGACTGATCGCCGCCGCCCCCAACGCCTCAATATCAAAATCCTTCGGCAACGAAAGGTCCGCCGTAAACACACCCGCCTTCGAGACCGTCAACCCCAACCGTCCCTCATACGTCAAACGCTCATCACTCAGCAACAACATCGCCACCTGGTCCATCCGTAACTCAGGCGTCACCGGGTTCACCGTCACCTCAATCACATCCGCCGCAGCCGCCAACCGATACGCATATCGAATATCATTCGCCTTCAAACCCGCCGCCTTCGCCTGCCCCTGGTCCAGACTACGAAAAAAGTCCGCCGTATTCACCGACTGCGGACTCTTCGTCACCGTCAAATACACACCCCGGTTCGTCGTCAAGCCCATCATCCCATGCTGACGCGCCGCATCCTTGATCACCGGATGCCCCAGCTTCGCTTTCCACGGCAGTTTCTCCCCCGTCGCCTGCGTCAAAATCGTCAACGGATACGCACCGGAAACCGCCCGAATCAACCGCGTCTCCAGCAACCGCGTCGCCGGATCAAACCGCCATGTCCCGATATTCGCCCCCACCACTCGCGTCACCGTCAACCCTTCCGGGATTGTCATATCCACTTGCTTCAACTCACCCTGCGCAATCTGCAAATCAATCCGATGATGCACCTTCACCACCGCCGTATCAAACACCGCCAGGCTCGTCGTATCCGCAAACACCACCGTCTTCTCCAAACGCGTCTGACGTTCACGCGGTCGCCACCTCATCTCCAACCGATCACTCGGCCCCAGAATCACATCCGCTGTCGTCGCCTGATCATCACGCGCCGTCTTAAATCGAATCGCCGTGGGACACTCAATCTCAACCGTAGGGTCACCCACCGTCAACTTCACACGATTCGACAAAGCACTCGGCATCACCGAACCAAATCGCCGCTCCAGCTTCCCGTCCGCCTCCCCCAAAGGCATCAAAAACGTCACCGGAACCTCATACTTGCCACCCTTCTTAAACTCCACATAATACGCCCCACCCTCCGTCACCAGCTTCACATCCTTCACACCCTTAGGCCGCGCCAACAACACCGCTTCATCGCCAATTAACCTGAATCGCCTCCCCTTATCCACCTCCGCCTTAATCACATAATCCATCTTCATCGTGTCCGCCTCCGCCGTCAGCTTCAAATCAACATGATCCAGAGTCCCGCCCACAGGCACATCCACCTCAACCGGCCCCGCCGCACAACCACCCAATACCACACCCACCACCAACATCAGGCTTGCCGCCGTCACTGCCCCCGAGCCGGACCCGGCCTTACCCTCACCACGCCTCCCCTTCACCGCCCCAACCAACGTCCCCACACACACCCTCCCAAACAAATACAATACACCCGCAGCTGGTAACCCCCACGTCAACACATGCCCCAAAAACAACTGCAAATGCCAATCTGCATCATCCACCACCATCCGTGGATACTCTGCCGCCTGGCTCACCATCAACGTCAACCCACCCGCAATCAGCAACCACCGCACACGTCCAAACACACCCCCCAGCGCCACCGCCGCCAAACCCACCAGAATCAACGGATAAAAATCGCCCGTCAGATACTGCGCCTCCGCCTCCGTAATCCCAACCGTTACCGTCAACGCCTTCTTATCCTCCAGATTCAAAGGCTGCGCATAAGTAATCACCGACCAGTCATCCACCTGCCTCAACGAATCCGCCATCGAAACCTTATCCGTCCAGCTCATCCCCAGTTCCTTCTGCGCCGCATTCCCAACCACCACACTCTTATGCAGCTCAATCGCCCTCACACCCACCACGACCAGCATCAACATCAACCCCACACCCACCACCAGCTTCACATATCGTCTCTGCCAAACCCCCACCAGCACAGCCACCCCAACAAAAACCATCACCATAAACAATCCCACACCCGATTCATTAAACACCGCATCCGTCCCCTCCGACCAGCCAAACATCACCTTCTTCAGCAAGATCCCCAACGTGCCCGCCGTCTGGTCCCGCTGGTCCGCCAGCATATTCCCACCCGCATCATGTAACGCCTTATCCTGCTGCGCCCCAACCGTCCAGCGCGCATACGTCGACTCCAACCGACTCTTCGGCGCCTGCAACTCAATCCGCCTCCCGCTTGTCCCATGCGCTTGTGTATACTCCAGCTCAATCGTAATCGGCTGCTTCGGGTTCTGTGGCCGAATCAACTCCAGCTTCACCGATCCCTTCTCTTCCGAAATCGTCAACCGCTCCGCACGCTCACGCCCCGATCCATCACGCTCCACCTGCCGTGCCGCCCAAACCTTCGCACCCTCAGGCATCTTCAACGACAGAAACTGCTGCGAACGATTCTTGATCTTCATCCGAACAACCGTCGTCGAATTCACATCCCCGCCATCCTCCACCCGCAAGCGCGTCGCCAGTTCCATAATGTCAATCACCGCCGGCAACAACGCATGATGATCATACAACTTCACCTTCACAACACGACGATGCGGAACCTCCGCATACCGATACGCCCGAATCACAGGCGACGTCAACAACTGCCGATAATCCCCCGGCAACTCCCGCGCCTCAACTTCACGCATCTCGCCCGCCAACGCCGCATCGCTCTCCAGCTTCAAATTCAAATGAGATGCCAACGCCACATAACCCGACTGGCTCGCCACTCCTGCACACTCCACACCACCCACCATCACCTCAGAACCCGACCCATACTTCCTGCTATACACCAGCAACAGGTTGTAATCACCCGCCACCTTGCGATTTAGCTTCACCGTCCACATCTCACCATCACTCACCGCCCGCTGCACATCCGAACCCACAAACTCCACACGCTCCCCGACACCCTGCGTAATCCTGAATTTCAATTCATCCACCGGCGCACCACTGATGTGATACGTAAACGACACTGATCCATACAACCACCCCTCTCCCAACGAAATTAAGTGAAACCCCTCCGCAATGATCGTCGCTGGCTTGCCCCGAGGCGTCAGGCTCAACGTCCAGTCCGCACTCCGGAACTTATAAAAATGCCGCGCCCCTCCCACACGCACCGGCAACGAATCCGCATGAACCGCACGCAAACCCCGCACCACCGGCTCGTCCGCATCCACACCCTCCTCCAGCGCCACCTGCACATTCCCCCGCTGCGCCCGGGCCCCCTTCACCACCATCCCCCTCACCTTCACCGCCTGCCCCAATGGCCCCTTACCCAACTCACTCTGTACCTGCACCAACGTCTTACCCAGGACCGGCTGCTTAAAATGAATCCGCACCACCGACCCAACTCCGCGACCCTTTGCTGCCGCATCCGCATCCGATACGTTGTAATCCTCAATCCCCTTACCCACCACCGACGACACCACCAGCCCCGCCGGTGCCTCCAATTCCACCTGCCTCAACGGCGCATCACGAATGTCCAGCTCAATCGAATTCTGCACATATAAATTATCCTCCTTCACACGCAATGTGCTCGTCGTCTGCGCATCATACATCGGCACAATGTGATCCAACTCCGCCGCGAACCCATAACCCTTCGTCGAAAAGTTATAGTAAAACGTCTTATGGGATGGCATCCGGCGCCTCAACCCCTTCGACTGCAAAAAACCACCCGCTTCAATCTGCGTCAACCCCGTAATCTTCTTCGGCACAAGCTGGATCGCTCCATCCGCCCCCACCGCCAACTGGCCGCTCACCCGATTCCCCTGCTCCGGTGTTATCACCGGCAACACAAACTCCGTCGGAAATGCATCCACCGCCTTCTCCGCCTTCACATAAACCAGAAACGTACTCCCCTTCGCCGACACAAAATCAATCGTCAATCGCTTCCCGCCGCCCGCCGCATCCGCAATCTTCCAGTCCCGTATCCCCACCGCCGTCACCTGCGTCACACTCAATCCCGCCGGCAGCAAAAACGATACACCCTTCATTTCCCCCTGCGAAATCTCAAACGTCGTCAGCGTCCCCACATTCACCGTCCCCGCCCCAATGCGCCCCACCGTACTCACATGTGTCGTCGCAACCAGATCCGCCTTCAGTTTCTGAATCTGCGGCTTCCACCTCACCACAAAAGGCCTGCCCGGCCCAAGCAACGCCGTCACCACCGGCTTCCCGTCCTCCATCCCCCGCTTCAACCTCAACGCTCCCGGAAACCGAATCTCCAGATCCTTCCGATCACAAACCACCTTCAAATTCCTCACCCGCGATGCCGGTATCGTAAACATCGCTTCACGCCACGCCCCACCCTTCATCACCTTCGCACGCGCCGCCACCTTCGCCTTCACCTGATACTTCCCCACCACCTTCCACCCCACGTGGTACGTCTTGCTCCCCGCGTCATATCGCAACTTATGCTTCCCGCTCGTCTCAATCTCATCTAACACCACATCACCCGCAACCAGAGGAACATCAGGCCGCTTCACCGTCGTCTTTACATCAAATTCCAGCGAAAATGTAATGTTCCGCCCGTCAATCGCGCCCTCCACCGCAATATCGTCAATCAAAGACGCCACATCCGTCGCCTTCGGCTTCGGCTTCGCTGGCTCCTTTCCCTCCACTTCCATGCCCCACATCCCCACAACCATCACCATTATCATCACAAAAATATTGACACAACGTTGACCAATCATGCCCGCTTTCCTTAATGCCATAACATCAATCCTTGAGTAAACAAACATCCACACACCACGATCCCGCATCCTTTCTTCTTCCCCACCATAACGATTCCCACCCGCGCACCTACCGCCCAGGATCAATCCCCGAAACCTCTCTCCCTACGGCGCCCGCGGCAACCCCTTCGCCTTCTTCACCAAATCCAGCAACTCCGCCACACGCTTATCCAGCGGTAACCGCTTCCTCACCACCTCCAACTGTCGAATAATCCCATCCAGATCACCACCCTTCGCATGCTCACTCCCCCTCAAAACCTCCGCAAACTCCGCCGCACACGCCGCCAGGTAAAACCGCGCTGAATCCCCCGCACGCCTCGATCGCACCACATTCCCGCCGATCTTCGCCGAGATCTCCTCCACCTTGTCCGTCTCAACGTTCTTATACCTCACAAACACCGTCCCCAGGTCACGCGCCCCAGCCGCCCTCCCGCCAAACCCACCCTCCGTCAACTCCACCTCATACAACGCCGTCGCCGATTGCCCCGATCCCACCTCACCCGCATCAATCTTGTCATTCCGAAAATCCTTATCCGCTACCACACGATTCTCATAACCAACCAACCGGTACCGCCTCACCACCGATGGATCAAACGCCACCTGGATCTTCGCATCCTTCGCCACCGTCTGAAGCGTCGCCGTCATATCATCCACAAAAATACGCTTCGCCTCACCCTTCGAATCCACGAATGCGTACGTCCCGTCCCCCTTGTTCGCCAACTCCTCCATCACATTGTCGTTATAGGCGCCCAACCCAAATCCCACCGTCGTCAACGTAATCCCCTGCTTACGATGCGCATCCACCGCCTCAAGCATCGCCTTCGCACCTGTCGGCCCAATGTTCGCAACACCATCCGAACACAATATCACACGATTAATATAACCAGCCTTGTAATGCTCACGCGCTTTCCCATAAGCAAGCCGCATCGCATCCAGCATATTCGTCGATCCACCCGACTGCACACCATCAATCAACCCCACCAGCCTCTCTCGCCCCTGCCTCGCCTGCGCCGCCTCCGCCAGCAACCTCGCCCTCGTCCCATACGTAATCAACGTAAGCCGATCCGCATCCGCCAGGTTATCCGCCAACTGACCAATCGCATACTTCGCCAATCCCAACCGGTCAGGCCGATCCATCGATCCCGAGGCATCCAACACACATACCAGATGCGCCGGCTTACGCTGATCCCGACCAATCACCTTCGCCTTCACACCCACCTTCACCAGCCCCACACCATCCCCAAACGGTGCCTCCCCACCCTCCACATGGATATTAAATAACCGCTCCGCGCTCGCCGGATAGTTGTACTCAAATGCATTCACAAACTCTTCCATCCGCACCGAACCCACAGGCGGCAAAAACCCCCTACGGATATACCGCCGCGCAAGCGCATAACTCGCCGTATCCACATCCATCGCAAACGTCGATAAACGGTCCCGCGCGCTCAACACCCACGGATTCACCGCTACCGTCTTGAACATCGCGCTCTTCGGCAACTCTCCGTCATCCTTCACCTCATCATCCAGCTTCGCCGCCACCACCGGACCGCGACCCTGCAACATACGACTCAATTCACCCATCGACTTGCCAGCCCGCAATCCCCCCAGCAACCACGCCGCCTTTTTCTGCGCAACCTCATCACCCTCCACCAACAACTGGTCACCCTTCGCCGTCACGACGACTTTCTTCACATCCTTCTCATTCCCCTTCCGCGCCCAATCCCTGTTCAAATTGTGATCCGTCCATTGCACCAGTTCCGCCGTCAACCGCACACGACCCTCCTCCTCAATATCCCCCGTCGCCTTCACCCGTGCCGCCGTGCCCTTGTCAAGCAAATCACTCAACTCAAACACCTGTCCGTTAATCGGTTTCTCCGTCACACCCGCCACATTCCCCGCCTTCTGCCCCTTCTGATTCGCAAGCCAGTCCGGCGGATACTGAATCAGCTCCGAATAAGGAATCGATCTCTCAATCGAATGAACCCGAACCATTGGGGTTGTTAGGTTTCGATCACCCCGCAATTGACGCAAATGATGGTAAACAATCCTTTCTTGAATCATCGCCTTCATCGCATTCGCCGCCACATTCTCCGGATCAAGACTTAACGTCCTATCCACTTCCCGCAACGCATCCCCATACTTCTCCCCCTTAAACTTATCTCGCGCGGCCCTCAGCAACCGATTCACCTCAGACCCGTCGTTCAATAACTTCTCTTGCGCCTCCTGCTTCGCCATCGCCTCCGCGACCTTCTTCATCAGCGCCTGCGATAACTGTTGATGATCAGCTACTGTCCCAACCCCCACCCCTGTCGACTTCCAGTTCTTCGGCTGCGTCGCTGCCAGCAATTCCGCCACACGCAACTCCGCCTCCGCTTTCAACGCCCCTTTATCAACCTCCACGCTCTGCCACACCTTCTCATCCATCTTCAACAACTCATCGCCGCGCTTCTGTCCAACCCCTTGATCATTCGCCTCATCCGTCAAATTCCCATATTCACCAGGCTTGCGATCATTCGAATGCTTCCCATCCCCACGCGTCTGATTCGATATACGTCCCACCAAAGGCACATCATTCAATTTCGGTACCGCCCCCGATGACTGCGCCTTCCCCATCGACTTCACCTTCGAAGCATCCTTCTTAACACGATCAACCATCCGATTACTCGGCGGCGCCTCATTCGGAAGAACATCCGTTCGCGTCTTATTCTCAGCAAACCGCCCTCCACCTACCGATTCCTTACCCTTACTCGGCTTCACCGTCACACGACGCGGCGTAACCGAATCCGTCGGATTACTACGCGAAAAAGACTTCGCCAACGACTGACCGGGCTTCTCCAACTCACTCTTCTTCGGCGCATTAACCACAGGAGGCTGCTTCGCCTGCGGTAACTTCACAACCGGCTTAGGCTTAGGCGTACCCTTCGCCAACACACCACCACCCGACTTCCCATCCTGCTCATACTCACCACCACCTTGCCCATCCTTCTGGTCCTCCTCATCACCATCCCTTAGCTTACCCTCATAAGGTCCAAGCCGACCACCACCGGCGCCACCAACATCGCTCTTCTTCGCCTTATCCAGCTTGATGCTCCCATCAAGCGCGTTCTTGCGCGATCGATCTTCCTGCTTACCCCCTTTCGCCGCCTGCCCCAACCCATGACCCTTACCCTGCGCCTGTCCCTGCCCGCGACCCGTCCCCTCACCCCCAATCTTCCAGGCCTCCTTTTCATCCGCCACGTTCTTACCTCGACCATCCGCAAGCGACAATATCCTGTCATACCGCTCACTGCTCTTCCCCCCGGCATTCTGCCCGGCCAGCGTACTCAACACCGATGCCTCGCCATGCTCAGACCTCTCAAACCCCTTCACCTCATTCGTCCTCGGCCCACGATACCTCGGAAACTGATTCCTCCCCTTATCCACGTCAGCATCCCCAAATAACGACAATGGCTTCCCTCGCCCTTCTCCAAAAACGAATCCCCCCGCCGTAATCATCGGCGACGTCCCATCAACAATGTTCAGACTCAACTTGGAACGATCCGGATCAAAAGAAGACTTAACAAGCGGATCGACACGCCTGTCCGCATGATCCTTTCCAAAACGATTCGCATGAAAATCACCACGACCCGCAATACCATTGATCTCATCAACCTTACCCACCTCACCAAACCCCAATTCAAGATCACCCCGACCCTTCGAATCATCACCCGGAACGGAATGTCCCCCCGACATATAACCCAATCCCTTCTTCTCCGCTTCGGCGCTCCGATACGCCCACCCACTTACATCCTTATCCAATCCCCACTCACCACCGCTCAACGAACGGTCAAACAAAAACGCCCGCCTGGTCTCCAGCGCCTTATGCCCCTCCTTCTCCCAACTCCGTCTCTGACTCAACGAATAACTTCGCGCCCCACCCGTATCCCAATCATCCCCGCCAAACACACCCAAACCCGCATCATTATCCTTCGTACGTGCCGTCTCATTCTCACGCGCCCCCAACGTCCCCGTTGCATAGCTGAAATATCGACCCTGCTCTCCATACCACCGCCGACCCGAACCATCCCCGACATCCACACCATTCCCACGCGCCACCCAGCCCTCACCCTTATCCTCATCCACCCAGTCCCGACCCTTCAACCCGTCACGCTCATAATCACCCGCATACTCCGGACCCGCACTCGACGACCCTAAATTCATCATCCCACCCAAACCCACCATCAACATCACCACCGCCGCCACCGCCGCAATAGCCCTCACACGTTCCATCAAAACAAACGGCCCGCGAACCTCCTCCTCAACCCTAACCTCATTATCCAATAGCTCCATCAACCTCGCCCGTCTCTCACCACTCAACTTCATCTCACCCATCCCCTCAATACCCTCACCCAGCAAACCCACCGTCTCACGCATATCACCCAGCCGCTCCCGACAATGCGCACACCCCTCCACATGCGATTCCACCGCCGCCAGCCTCTCATCACCCTCCTCCAATTCGCCAAAGACCAACTCCGCCAGCAACATCTCAGCCTGTTCGCAATGCATCATGATTTCCTTCTTTCACTTGCATTTCACCATTCCGCGACACGCGCGAAACACCATTCTTCCAACCCCTCCCTATACACCCGGCAACCCGCCCTTCAACCATCCCCACCCGGTCCATTCACCCCGCTTCCTAAATCACCCCCGTCTCCTTCAACCGCTTCGCAACCGTCCGCAACCCCTGGTTCATCCGGTAGCAAACGTTCGATGGCGATATCCCCACCACCTTCGCAATCTCGCGCATCGTCATCCCTTCAACCACCTTCAGCAGCACGACCTGCCGCTGGCTGTCCGGCAACTCATCCAGCTCCGCCATCGCCGCCTCCGCCGCCTCCCGCCTCTCCATCTGGCCCAGCGTGTCCATCGCCAGCTCCGAATCCGCCTGTTCCCGCTCGGCGTTATGCCGAATCCGATCACCCGCCTTCGCCCGCCGCGTACGCTTACGACCCACATCAATCGCCAGGTTGTGCGCCACACGAAACAACCACACACGAACGCTACCGATACTCCCCACCCCCTTATCTGTCACCTGCTTGTGAAGGCGCATAAACACCTCCTGAACGACATCCTCCACCTCATGCCCGACATGACCAATGATCCGCACTGCATATCGCAACAGCGGTGTTTCAAATTCGTCAACCGTCGCCGCGAAATCAAACGCCTCAGCACGCCGACACATCACTTCTTCGTCCGACGCATCCGACACGCCAACCTCCTGCGACGATTGTCCGCTCACTTGGCCGGCCACAGGTTTGTGCACACCCATATAGACGTCCCAACTAAGATTTGATCAAAAAAAAACCGACGCCTGTGAAAAAACCAAGTCTTTCACATGCGCCGGCGCCTGTGCATTTCCCCGCTTTTCCTCAACTCCCTGAAGAAAAACCGGGTTCCTAACCTCTAAAACGCCGACCAAATCCCCCCGGTTCGCCACTTTTTCACAATTTCCACCGATCAAATCCCTCTCCACCCACCTCCACATGGCACAACCCCGGACACCCCCCATACCACACGCTTCCCCTCATCTCCGCACGCCCCGTCACCTCCGCAAAAAACGCGCCGATAACGCCCCAAATCACCTCTTCTTGAGGCTGTCCTTATAAGCCTGCAGAATCATCGGCCGGGAAACGGAATTAAAGATATAGATGTCGATCTCCTTGCCTTCATCGTCCGTGTGTTTCTTCGTTCCGGAAACGTAGTAGAGACCCTTGACATGGATCTCATCGCCGACCGACGCCTTGGAGACATCGATCCCCTTAAAGTAGATAGCGCCCTTGCCAATGCCAAGCTTCGCTTCGTGCTTCTTCGATTTGGTCAAAAGTTTCGCCTGTTTGTAGTTGAATCGACCAATAGTGCCGATTCGGACCGGGGCCCGCAGCGGGTTCTCCGCAACGGCATCACCCGGGTCGATGCCACGCTTAAATTTGATCAGATACTTGCGTCCCTCCTTGATCGCCAGCGCATAGAAGCGTGCCGCCCGGAATTGCGATTCCTTACTCGGAAAAAACAGCATGAACGAGTCCCCCGACTTTTTCGGGATCAGAACACCTCCCTCCGGAACCGCATATTTTTCCTTGAGGTTGAGAACTCTCGCTTCCGAGGGTTTGAGTTGCATCGATTCGCGAATGGTCGCACGGGAAAGTGTCTTGCGGATGCGCTCGAATCGGGCGATCGTGGCCTGCACGTCTTTGAGGAACTGATGCGCCATTGGGCCCGTGATTTCGACGCCGGAGCCCGGGTTAAGATCCTTAATCTGCGGTTTCGCCCGGGCCGGGTTCTTCCGTGACCAGACCGCCAACGCAATTTTCTTATGCGCCTTCAACGCAGCGATTTCATTGTACGGTGAAGCAAAGTTAAGGTTCTGCCCGCCCCGGAAAAAGAACGTCGATGCACCGACAACCTGCCCCTTGAGGTTAAGGATCGGCCCCCCGGAGCTGCCCCGGGAAATAGGCGCGGTAATCTGAATCCACTTGACATCATTGATCGAACGGATGGAAGACACGATCCCATCGGAAACCGTAAACTCAAGTCCCGATGGCGCGCCAATCGCAATGATCTTCTCGGCGACGGCCGGCGGTTTTCGAGCAATCTCCAGCGTCGACTGTTTTGGGGAAACACCCGTAATCTTCAGCAATGCAAGGTCCGCCTTCTTACTGGAAGCGACTACCCCGTCCACAACCAGCACCTTGCCGTCGGATGACTTGATGAAAGCGGTAATTCCGCCCGCGATGACATGATGATTCGTAAGAACGAGCGCTTCACTCTGTCCCTTGACTTTGATGAAAAAGCCGCTCCCCAGACCCTTGTTCCCCTTCGAGTCCACCACATTCACCGTAACCACCGCAGGCTTGATCTTCTTGACAAGCGTCGGCAGGTTGTCAGCCGCCTGAAGCGCGGTGGAAGCGCAAAGCGATAACGCAAGGACGAGACCCGGAGGTAAGGCAAAAGGTTTCATGGAGGAACTCCGAAAAAATGGACCTCGAGTGCAAGGTGATTGTACCTGTGTTGATTGGATAACGGTCGGCATGATAACAGATTCGGGGTGCATTGGGAACGGGGTTTTTCAGGCAATCAGACCGTTCGGAGGTTGTGATAGGTGGATCGGTCGAATTCGTAAATGTTCATGGAAATGACGGGGACATCGGGGAATGCCTCTTGAAGCATGCAAACGACGCCATGCGAAAGGGCATTCTTCTGTTCGGTCGTTCGACCTTCCATGATATGGGCAAAGATGTGGATGAACGGTGCATCCGACCCGGCCGTCAGGTAATCGGTATAGGTATGTATGCGAACCTTGATGTCATCCGGGTTGAAGAGCTTGGATTGCACCGCGATGTCGTGGATATCAAGCATGGTCTGCTGTCTGGAGTGGGATCGATAAATAGCCGGCGAGGATTCGAGGATGAAATGGGGCATCGGAAGGCTCCGAGGGGAAAAAGGTTGGAGTTAAATGATAGATGGAGATTCGGGAAGATGGTGACGCGGAGCTTGATGTAGAATGAATTGAGAAAGGCAGGTTTGGATATGGATGGATTAACGCGACGCGAAGTGGTGGGGGGTGTGGGAGGTGTTGTTGGAGTGGGGATCGGGATTCGGCGTGCCGGAGCTGAAACGAAGGCGACGAAGAAGGCTGGCGATGGGTTCAAGATCTTGGAAACGCGCGTGATCACGCCCGGCGATGTCGGGTATTGTGGTTGGGGAACAGTAGGGTTAAGGAAGCTCAGGGGCGGTGGTGAAGAGCTAATCCTCGTATACAGCGGCGGTCGCGTGGCACACGTGTGCCCGTTCGGTCGTGTGGAGATGATGAAAAGTAAGGATGGGGGCAAGACCTGGAGTTACCCCCGCGTGCTCCTGGACGGCCCCATCGATGACCGCGATGCGGGCGTCCTCGTAACCTCGAAGGGAACCATCCTGGTCACGACCTTCAGTTCACTGGCCTACGAAAAATCCATGAAATACCGATTGGCCAAGGGTTGGAAAGGGGCCGAAATGCAGCGGTGGGTGGGCGTGCATGAGCGATTGAGTGCAAAGGAAAGGGAGGGCATGTTGGGCCAGTGGATGTTGCGATCGGAAGACGGGGGAAAGACGTGGAGTCAGGTATATGGAAGTATCGTCAATTCACCCCACGGGCCGACCGAGGTTGGCAGCGGGGGTGGGGGCGATGGGGGCGGCGGTGGTGGTGGTGGGCGGTTGCTTTATGCCGGGAAGGAATTGTGGACCGGCAAACACCGAATCGGCGTCTGTGAATCGACCGACGATGGCAAGACCTGGAAATGGCTCGCCGAGATCCCCATACGAAAAGGCGACCGCGCAAAAGATTACCACGAATTGCACATGATCGACTGCGGCAAGGCCGGCAACGGGCGACTGATCGTCCAGATAAGAAACCACAACGCCAAAAACAACCGCGAGACCTTGCAAAGCGAATCCGCAGACGGCGGCAAGACCTGGAGCGAGCCGCGCAGCATCGGCGTGTGGGGCCTGCCCTCACACTTACTACGCTTACGCGACGGCAGGCTGTTAATGAGCTATGGCCATCGAAGAAAGCCGTTCGGCAACCAGGCCCGCGTGAGCGAAGATGGCGGCAAGACCTGGGGCGCCCCAATGGTCATCAGCGGGGACGGCATCGGAGGCGATCTGGGATATCCCTCAACCGTGGAATTGGCCGATGGCACGCTCTTGACCGCATGGTACGAGAAGATGAAGGGCCGATCCGCAGCCGTCATGCGCGCCGCCTGGTGGCGACTGGCGAAGTAACAATTTTCAGGTGAATGTGAAGGCGGGGCGGAAATGGGGTATCATTCGGCCCTATGGCGGAAGAGAACATCGCACCGGTTTCAGGAAAGCTCGTCACGACCGCACGAGTCGGCGGCATTGTATTGGGCGTCATGGTCGTGCTTTGCCTCGTGACGCTCTGGTGGTCCAAGGCGGAATTCAATCGCCAGATCGTCGAATTGGTGAACCATTCACCCAGCTTCATGAGTGTGGAGGAGGCGATCAAGGCCAAACGCACCGCCTCGCTCGAGGCCGCCGGCATGGAGGTCAAACCCTCCGATCTGGAAATCTCCGCCAAGACATTGGAAGGCGTATCAAGACTCCATCTCCTCATGGGCACGGATAACCTCGGTCGATCCATGCTGGCGCGCATGCTGCTCGGCGGCTCCATCTCCCTGGGCATCGGCCTCGCCGCCGCGTTCATCACCATGTTCATCGGAACCATGTGGGGATTGATCGCCGGATACGCCGGTGGCAAAGTGGACGCCGTGATGATGCGTATCGTCGATGTCCTGTATGGACTTCCTTATATCCTTCTGGTCATTCTCCTCGCCGTGGCGATCGATGGCGGCATGAGTCGCTGGGAAACCTCCGTCGAGCGCAGCCTGCGCGAAGGCGAAGCCGGCGAGGTGATGAAGAAATACGAAACGGCCAAAAAAACCGCAAGCGAACGGCGAACCAAAGTGGCGGAGATGGAAGACGGTGACGCAAAGACCGCCGCCATGGAGGAAGTGGTCAGGATGGAAACCGAGGCCGAGGCGTTGAATCCGCGCCCGTGGCTCTTGAAGACCGTGAAGGAACATCGCTGGATCGTCAACCTCTTTTCACTGCTTGTCGCGATCGGCGCGGTAAGCTGGCTCACGCTCGCCCGTGTCGTGCGGGGCCAGGTCTTAAGCATCAAGTCCCAGCCCTTCGTCGAAGCGGCACGCGCCGTCGGTTGTCGGCCAGGTTGGATCATGCTCAAGCACGTCCTCCCCAATCTCATCGGCCCCATCATCGTCTACACCACACTCACCGTCCCGCAGGCCATCCTCCAGGAATCCTTCCTGAGCTTCCTCGGCATCGGCGTGGTCAGCCCTTATCCAAGCTGGGGCAACCTCGCCTCAGAGGGACTCAAGGAACTGAACTCCGTAAAATCACACAGCTACCTCCTCATCTGGCCCTGCGTCATGCTCGGCCTCACCCTGCTCGCCCTCAACTTCCTCGGCGATGGCCTGCGCGATCGCTACGATCCCCGCGCGGGTGAAAACAGATAACCTCGTCTCCGGCCCCGCCTCCCTCCCGGAGTTGGGACCAGGGGTGACACCGTCGCGGGGCTTCATTCGCGGACGGGTGATGAACATGGGTGGGTCATGAACGCCAACTGGCGGGGCGACAATTTGGAAGAAGCGAGAGTTGCTATGGATCGCAGGTTTACGTTAAAGGATGGTGTACTGTTCTTACTCCTCACGATACTGATCGTGATGGTCTGGCTCGCCATGGTTCAGTACGATCGCCAATGGAAGGACATGCAGGCAACGCGTACCGATATCAAGGACCTGACCAGCGCACAGAGTGAATTACGCAACCAGATTTACGCGTTGGAGAACGTGATTGAGGACCGAACGGTAGTAGCCGGCGACGGACTACCGAGGGGCGCGGGTGATGGGCAGATTAAGCCCAAAACCAAACGTTTTGATCCGCACGAACGTTTGAAAAAGGCCACAGGGGCGAAGGATTTTGCCAAAGGCGACTGGCTGATTGACGCGTTCGGTTCCAAGGTGGCATCGATTACGCCGATTGTCTACAAGGATTTGTACGGTCAGCGTGTCAACGAGTTTGTGATTGAGCCGTTGATTGAGCTGGATCCGGAGACAATGAAGTTTCGTCCACACATCGCCAGGTCATGGAGCCGTAGCGAGGACGGCAAGACGGTCACATTTCAATTGCGCAAGGGTGTGGTCTTTTCCGATGGAAAACCATTGACGTCGGCGGATGTGGTGTACACATGGGAAATGTTACGCCGCAAGGACATTGATGCGGCCGCAAGGCGGGAGTTTTACAATGTGGTGGTCGATACGATTGCGAACGGCCCGTATGAAGTAATTTTCAAGTTAAAGGAAAAGCATTATGCATGGCTGTCCATGTGCGGGTGGTTCCCGATCATTCCCAAACACTTTTACGAGCAGTACACCACGAAGCAGATTAATGAGAATCCGGGACTGTTGATGGGGTCCGGGCCTTATCGATTGAAAGATCCCAAGCGGGGCTGGAAGCCGGGTGAGTTGATCGAATTGGTTCGGAATGAGAATTACTGGGGCCCGAAACCGGGATTTGATCGCCTGATCTGGCGCGAGGTGACGAATGATGTCGCACGCATGACGATGTTTAAGAACGGCGAGATTGACATGTACCTGGCGTTGCCCAAACAGTATGACGCGTTGTTGAGTGAGCCGGAGGTGAAGGCGCGTTCGATTAATAAGGAATATCTGAAGGTACCGAGCGGATACCAATTCATTGCGTGGCAGCAGAAGCGGGATGGGAAGCCGACCAAGTTTGCGGACAAACGCGTCCGCGAGGCGATGACTTATCTGACGCCGCGCCAGCGTATATGCGATGTGGTGTGGAAGGGGTATGCGGAGGTCGCCAATGGTCCATTTACGCCCGGTTCCAATCAGTACAACCCGGATCTCCCTACGCGAAAATTCAATGTCGAAAAAGGCAGGCGGTTATTGAAGGAAGCGGGATGGGAAGACAGGGATGGCGATGGTGTTTTGGAGAATGCAGCCGGTGAAAAGTTCAAATTTACCTTCACCTACCCTACGGGAACGGAGATTTATAAACGAACCAGCCTGTTGCTGAAGGATTCGTATGCGAGTGTCGGGATCATTATGGAACTGGATCCCATTGAATTTGCGGTCTATACCGAGCGTCTTGAGAATCAGACGTTTGATGCAGTAACGATGTTCTGGGGCGGCGGCGCCGCGGAAGCGGATATAAGGCAAATGTTTCACACCGTCCAGGCAAAGAAGGGGGGTGACAACTTCATGAATTACCGGAATAAGAAAACAGATGAACTGATTGACAAGGCGCGAAAGACACTGGACGAACAGCAGCGCTATAAGCTTTGGCAACAGGTTCATGCCATATTGCATGAGGATCAGCCCTATACGTTCATGTTGGTTCGCAAGACGCTCCTGCTTACGGACAAGCGAATCAAGAATGTCCGGAAAGTGACGGAGGGTGTCAACGATCGGTATGAATGGTATGTACCCAGGTCGATGCGGAAGCGGGGTTTGTGATTCATGTGTGTTGGTAAGGGGAACTGAGAACCGCAAAAACGGCGACACCGCTTTATGGGAAGTTACATCATAAGACGACTGCTCTTGATGATTCCGACATTGTTCGGAATCACCGGTATAGTCTTTTTGATGATGGCGGTATCGCCGGGTGGCATTGGCGGAGCGGCGGTGCGCAAAATGACGGCGGGCGGAGCGGTCGAACCTGAAAAGGCAAAGGCCGCGCGCGAGTATTACGAAAAACGGTACGGTCTGAATGATCCGGCAATCGTCCAGTATGGACGCTGGCTGAATCGGATATCACCAATCGGATGGGAAACAATAGATACGGCAGAGGGAATAGAGCACGGAGCATTCGGATTCAAAGTCCCGGATTTAGGCAAAAGTATTCCCAAGGGGCGATCGGTAGTCGATTTGTATTCCGAAGCCCTGCCGATCACCTTGTTGTTGAACCTCGCGACATTGCCGTTGATTTATATCGTATCGGTGATTTTGGGGGTTTATGCGGCACGTCATCGTGGAAAGTTGTTTGATGTAGGCACGGGAACGACATTGCTGGGCTTGTACTCCGTACCCGTGATGTGGGCGGGAGTCTTGTTGATCGGATTTCTGGCCAATAAGAGTTATTTACACTGGTTTCCAGCCGGTGGCTTGAGCTCGCCGAATGCGGGCGACATGGCTTTCATGCCCAGTTGGGGTGAGGCGGGCTTCGAGCGCGGCTGGTTGTTGGATCGGCTCTGGCACCTGGTCCTGCCCTGCCTGTGTCTGATGTATGCGAATTTCGCGTTCTTGTCCAAGTTGATGCGCGCATCAACACTCGAAAGCCTGTCCGCAGACTATGTTCGTACCGCCCGTGCCAAAGGGGTGGACGGCCAGGTCGTCCTGTGGGGCCATGCCGTCAGGACCAGCCTGATTCCCTTGATCACATCTGCAGCATTTATTCTCCCCGCCATGATTGGCGGCTCAATCATCGTAGAGAAGATTTTCAGTATTCAGGGCATGGGCTTGTTAACGGTGGATGCGATCTTTGACCGCGATCGGGAACTCGTCATGGCAGGCGCGCTCACCGCGGGAGTATTATCAATAGTCGGCGTCTTGATCGCAGATATCTGTTACGTCCTTGTAGACCCACGGGTGAGTTATGATTGACGGCGCATCATTAGATCCCGGTCACAAGGGCGTCATAGACGCCGAAACGAAACGTACGCGCAAACGCCGCACCTATATCGGCGAGGTGGTCGCCGAAACCGTCGCACGAACCGGAGCAAAGGTCGGACTGGCATGGATCGGCGTCGTCGCCTTTTGTGCGCTGTTCGCCCCCCTCCTGGCCAACTCCCATCCACTCCTCTACAAGTCGGGGGGTGAAGTCTCCAGCCCCATGCTTAAGTACCTGACCGCCACCGATGTCATTCTGCTGATCCAGGGTTTCGGGCTCGTCGGTTCATTGATGTTTTGGCGCGCGTCACTCTGGCGTCGCGTGTTGGGCGTAATCTGGTTGGGCGCGGCAACCGCCCCGTTCGTGTTGTGGAAGACCATCGTAAACCTAGGTGAGAGTGATTACGCCGGCCTTTATGTCACATTGTTGGTATTGGCGTGCCTCCTTTCGATTGGTGTCGCCGTCTGGATTGCCACGGCGTCACGCACAAAGGTCAATGGATATACCATCTTGCTGGCCATATTGGCGTTGGGCTTGAGTGTGTTTTTCCTGGCTCGACCGATTGACCCCCCCCTGAATGTTTCAGGCGGTCTTCAGGTTTACCGTGTAATGGAGCAAAAAGGTGAAATCGAATGGGCCGTGCTCGCGCCCGTCCCGTTTTCGTCAAATGATCGTCAGAATGAGCTTAAGGATACGGCCAATCTCCCCCCGGGCCCCCGTCACCCCTTGGGCACCGATGGTCACGGTGCGGATATGTTGTCGGGAATGATTTACTCCTGCCGAATCTCATTGGCCGTCGGATTCGTGGCCACCAGCATTGCCATGACGATCGGCTTGTTGATTGGCGGGTTTATGGGCTACTTCGTAGGGAAGATCGATTTGCTGGGGATGCGCATCGTAGAGATTGTCGAGGCGATTCCGCAGTTGTATCTCCTGTTGATCGGGATCGCCGCATTGGGAAGAAATCTGTATCTGATGATGGCTCTGATCGGTTTCTTCAGTTGGCCCAGTTACGCCCGGTATATTCGCGCCGAGTTTCTGAAGTTAAGGAAGCAGGATTTTGTTCAGAGCGCAAAGGCGTGCGGTTTACCGTTGCGATCGGTGTTATTCAGGCATATGTTGCCGAATGGGGTGGCGCCGGTCTTGGTCGCCGCCAGTTTCGGGACCGCCTCGGCAATCCTGCTTGAGGCGTTCATCAGTTTCCTCGGTCTCGGACCGGTGGACACAACCAGTTGGGGGCAGTTGCTCAACTTTGCCGTGTCCGGAAGCGGCGGCTTCCACTGGTGGATCGCAATCTACCCCGGCATGGCCATCTTCCTCACCGTGTTTTCCTATAACCTGATCGGCGAGGCGCTGCGGGATGCCATCGATCCCCACTTGAAAAAGGCGGCCCAACTCTAAGTCGCATCACCCCCCGGAAGATCATCTCGGGAATAATCCGGGCGCGAAAGACGTTGACGTTTGGACCTGAAAAACTTGGACAACAACTGGCAGAGTTTACATACAAGGCGTTGAGATATGAGCGAAGTCGATAATACAAGCAGCACTGGGGCGGAACCTCTATTACACGTCGAAGACCTCGCCGTAAGGTTCCACACCGGCAACGGTGTCACCAAAGCCGTCAACGGCGTCAACCTCATGATCTACCCCAAACAAACACTCGCCGTCGTCGGCGAAAGCGGCTGCGGCAAAAGTGTCTCCGCCATGTCAACCCTGCAGTTGATCCCAACCCCACCCGGCCACTACGAACGCGGCAGGATCTGGTTCAACGGACGCGATATGTTGCAGCTGGACGAGAAAGCCATGCGGGATGTCCGCGGAAATGACATCGCCATGATCTTCCAGGAACCCATGACCTCCCTCAACCCCGTCTACACCATCGGGGATCAGGTTATGGAGGCCATCCTCCTTCATCAGACCAAAGACAAGGAGGAAGCCACACGCATCGCAGTCAAGGCATTATCCGATGTCGGAATCGCCGAGCCCGGGCAGCGCCTCAAGGAATACCCACACCAGCTATCAGGCGGCATGCGCCAGCGCGTCATGATCGCCATGGCCCTCGCCTGTCGTCCCAGGCTCTTGCTCGCCGATGAACCCACCACCGCGCTCGATGTCACCATTCAGGCCCAAATCCTCGAATTGCTGCGCAAGTTGCAGATGGATCACGATATGAGCATCATGCTCATTACACACGACCTCGGCGTCGTCGCCGAAAACGCCGACGTCGTCGCCGTCATGTACGCCGGCCAGGTCGTCGAATACGCCAACGTCCACGAGATCTTCGCCAATCCCATGCACCCCTACACCCACGGCCTGTTCGAGTCCATCCCCAAACTCGGCGGAACCCACGAACGACTCGCCACCGTGTTGGATCAGACGCCTGATGAGTCCGTGTTACCGGAGGGTTTGACGTTCAAGCCAACGGATGATTGCCCGACAGAGGCGTTTGATCATTTTCCGATACTCAGCACGCTGGATCGGAGTGAGGGTAACGAAATGGTCCAGTTCCTGTGCGACACCGCCATGCGCCATCCCGTCCTGCACGAGGTCAAGCCGGGCCACTGGGTCGCCTGCTGGCACAAAGACGGCTTCGTCAAGGGAGAAACGGTCTACCCCCGCCTCGAATATCGCCGCGCAACCGAAAGCGCCGCGGTCTGAAAGCGAATAGGCAAGGCCGCGAATGGTGCACATTGCTCTAATGCACGCCGGGATGCGACACGGAGGTATGACAGGCGTTCATGGGTGAATGATCTAAGGAATACCTGTAAACATTTTCACCAAAAAAACTATTGCACATTAGTCCTCTGTTTGTTAGAGTCCGTCTGGAATCGGCCGCTGGGGCCGGGATTCCGACGTCCAGATTAGGGTTGCCAAATGATGTACTCAGCCAAATCACTTCACAAAAACTGACACGTTGATGTATGGATGTGTCATGGGTTGAGTACGCCGCTTTCCTACGGATGCCATGAGAACCAGGTAATTGAGGTTACGGAAGATGCGACAGCTGATTTTGTCAATGTGTGTAGGTGTGATCGTGTCAACACAGTGTTACGCAGGGCCAACCTTATTCAGTATCGAGCGTGATGCGGATGTGTTGGTGACGATTGATACGGATACTGGAATTGCCACGACGGTTGGCCCACTCGGTTTCAACGCGAGTGGGCCACAGCTGGCAATTGCTGGTGGGCAGTTATACGCGGTGGATGGAGTTGACTTTTATCGTATCGATGCCTTTACAGGTGCGGCTACATTTATTAACAAGATCGGTCCGGCGGATGGCAGTATCATGTCGGGCACATCGTTTACAGCGGTTGATGGTCAATTAAAAATCGGACGCACGCTGAGGCCGGGTCGCACTCACATAATTGCAGATCTTGAATTAGACGGTTCGCTTACGAATGTTGTCGACTATAACGTGGCGCTCGGCTTGGCCGACGTTGGCTTCGATAGTATGGCAAGTGACTCGTTGGGGCGATTGTGGTATAGCGATAGTAGAGATCCGAACACTACGTTTTCGATTGTTGAGCATACTCCATTGCCTCCTAGCATTAATCTTCAATTCACCCTTTTCAATACTGGGTCGTTGCAATCGAACGTAATTGTTGGAGACGATCTGTTTGCCCTTGATCACGAGACTGACCTTGTGCGCGTTTCCCTGTCCGGCGAACAGATAACCGCCACACATACTGTTCTCCCAGACGGCGTCTATTTTGGCCTCGCCGACGTTTCCGCCATCCCCGCCCCCAAGGCCGTCTGGCTTGGAGCAGTCGGATTCCTGATCGCCGGATTCGTCGCTTGGCGTCGCAGACGTCGCGAGAAAATGCATGGAACGAGTATGGAAGCCTTCGTTTGCATTCTGCTGCTTAGCCTTTTCGTTGGATCTAATCGCGCCAACGCAGCGCCAATTACCGTATTCGAGGAGGACTTCGAGTCCTACGCCGAAAATTCACTGCTACCAGGTCAGGGGGGATGGATAACAGAAACACCTGCCCCATTCGATCTGAATGTAATCGTTGCTACCGGTATGTTTTTACCGACCAAGACTGCTGCAGGTTTTATTAACCCCAATAGCCTTGGCATCCAGGTAGCTTTTCATTCGATTAATTTCAATGAGATGTCGGTGTTTGAGTTGCAGTACGATGCATACGCGTCGTCTGGCCCCGGAGCCGCACTTACGTCACATAACGCAGAAGTGAGATTCCGAACATTTCCTTCAGTTCCTGGAGTGGCAACGGGATGGTCCATGTTGACACCTGCATCGCCGGGTGTTTTTGGATGGCAATGGGCGACGCCGGGAGCCACTGAATTCATCCAGGGTCACTTTGATAAGAAGGTAAGGTTGAGCGCAATACTCGATCCAATCGTGGGAGAATCATACGGACGAGCGGATTTTGATGGCGATGGAATATTCGAGTTCGAGACGGCCCGCACACCCCTGTCGTTAACTGATTTCAACCGTTTTGATGGTGTGCGTATCGCGCAGGATTGGCGTACCCCACAGGGTCGTTCTGGTGGGGAATTCGATAACATCCTCGTCACCGCCACACCCATCCCCGCGCCCAAAGGTGTCTGGATGGGATCACTGGGATTCCTGTGCGCCGCGATAGTGATGGGGTATCGCAAGCGTCGCGAATTAGTGATCAATCAGTCCTAAGAAGTGTCAAGGGGAAAGCGTTGGGGGTTCAGGTGTGGGCCGTGTCAAGGTAATATGTCTTGTGCTCCCGCTCCCGGATTCCGTTCCTGCGCCCCTCCAATCCACCGTCCCCATCCACATCCGCCACGCACACCCGTCTCCAATAAAAACTTGACACACCTCTTCGCTTCTGCGCCGAACCAAAACCCGGCTCCTTTCACATCGCGTCACCTGTACTACCACCCCACCTTCTCAAAATGAATCCGCTCACACCCGGCGCTTCATCGTCGGTTCCTGAGAAACCCCCAAAACGAACCCGCGGTGCGCGCCTTACCTTCTCCGACACTTTCTCAATCCCCTTAACCCCTTAAACAACAACACCTTACGTCCCTCCAACCCACCACCCCCAAAAGTCCCCGCCCAATTCCGGGGGCGCACAAACGCTTCGCTATTCGCACCAAAAACACCCCAAAAAACACCATTTCACCCCTTTTCGCACTCGAAACCACCTTAATTTTTCCGTTTCGCGCCCATTCACCACCCAAAAATCGTCGCAATCCGTCAATAGAGCTTCACTTTTACGACAACCCCGCCGCCCGCCCGACACACCCCCAACTCCCGATCACACCCTCACCCACCCCCCTT
>JANQQT010000276.1 GCA_028284925.1 Phycisphaeraceae bacterium
CATCCTCCCCGCAAACCTCATCCCGCCGCGCACGCAACGCATCTTCCAATTGCACCACAACTCCCTCACAACTCTCCCCACGCCGTCGCCCGCCACCACCGCTACCATCACTCCCTCCTCCACCCCGCTCCTCATCATCCCGTGCCATCACACCAACACTCCCACCCTCTGCAATCCCAACCCCTCCCGACACTCCTCCACTCACCGAGGATGCACTCACCGATTCCACCCCAACACCACCCTGCCCATACCGTTCACTCAGAACATGACGCCGCGCCCCACCCCCAACACCTACACCACCACTCGCCGTCCCACCCGAACTCCCACCCATACCCGACAAACTCACCTCATCCTCACGACGCGCCTTCTTCATACGCGGCGGAACAATACTCACCTCATTCGACGCCGTAATCTCCACCACCGTCTTACTCCCAAACCCCAACCATCCCCCCTGCTTGAAACTACGCGTATGCAGAATCACCGCCTCACTCCCCAACTCACGCTTGACCTTCGCCAACGCCTTCGACATCGTCTCTGCCTGGAACGTCTTGATATTCATGTGCCCACACCTTGCAACTCATCTGCGCCTACATGATTCACATTCACGCCGCCGGACGCATCAGCGGACAAATCCACAACCACCAGCCCCAGCGATTCAACCTCCACCCCCTTCGATACCTCGTTATACCCCATCACCACCACATTCGTGATCTGCGATTCCAGCAACTGCCTCACCTGGCTTCTCACCTGTGGCGACGCCAGGATCAACGGCTGATACCCCGCACTGATCATCTTGCTCAACTCCTTCGACACCGCATTCACAATACGATTCGCCACCGTCGGGGGAACCGTCATCGTCGTGCCGTTCGCCCCCCGCTCAATATACCCGTTAATCAAATCTTCCAGCCCCGGGTCCAGCGTCACACAATGCAACCGCGACACACCCGTCTCCGCATCCAGCTCCGCATACTGATTGCAGATCGTCCGTCGCAAAGCATTACGCACATACTCCGTCAAAACCTCAATATCACGCGTCCGACCCACCCAGTCACTCAACGTCTCAACAATCGTCTCCAAATCACGAATCGGCACGCGCTCATGCAACAGATTACCCAGAACCTTCTGCAACTCACCCGGCTTAATCATCTCCGGGATCACCTCCTCCACCAGGTTCGGACTCTTCTCCTTCAACTGCTCAACCAATGCATTCGTCTCTTCACGCGTCAGCATCTCCTCGGCATAATTCTTCACAACCTCCTCAAGATGCGTCGCCAACACACTCGACGAATCCGCCACAATATAATTCATCGTCTCCGCACGCTGTTTCTGCGAAGGATCAATCCACCAAGCATCCAACCCAAACGCCGGCTCCTTCGTCTTATCACCCACCAGCTCGCCCGACGCCAGCCCGCTGTTCATCGCCAGGAACTTCTCCGGAAACACCATGTTCTTGGCCACCGCATTCCCCCGAATCTTGATGTGATACTCATTCGGCTGCAAATTAATATTGTCCCGTATCCGAACCGGCGGAACCACAAAACCCATCTCCATCGCAATCTGCTGCCGCAACTTCGAAATCCGATCCAGCAGATCACCACCCTGCGATTCCTGAACCAACCGCACCAACGAGAAACCAATCTCCAACTCCAGCGTATCCACACTCAACATCTTCTCAACCGGCGGAGCCGCATCCTTACCCTCCTCACTACTCGCCGCCTCAGCCGCAGCCACCGCCTCGACACGCTTCGTATCTCGACGCAGGAACCACGCACCCGCCCCCACAACACTCGCCATCGCCAGCATCGGAACCGCCGGCAAACCCGTAAACGCCAGCACACCCAAAAAACCCGCCGTAATCCCCAACGCCACCGGCTGACCCATAATCTGACCCGTCAACTCACTGCCCAGATCCTCCTTCGTACCCGATCGCGTCACAATCAAACCCGCCGCAATCGAAATGATGAACGAAGGAATCTGCGAAACCAACCCGTCGCCGATCGTTAGCTTCGTAAAACTCTCCAACGCCTCACCCGCCGCCCACCCTTTATAAAACACACCTATCGCAATCCCGCCAATAATATTCACACACGTAATGATGATGCCCGCAATCGCATCCCCGCGCACGAATTTCGATGCACCGTCCATCGCCCCATAGAAATCCGCCTCATCACTGATCTGATCCCGGCGCTTCCTCGCCTCTCCCTCATCAATCAAACCCGCATTCAAATCCGCGTCTATCGCCATCTGCTTACCCGGCATCCCATCCAGCACAAATCGCGCCGCCACTTCCGAAACACGCGTCGCGCCCTTCGTAATCACCACAAACTGAACGACAATCAGAATAATAAAGATGATCACACCCACCACGATATTCCCGCCCGCAACAAACCCGCTGAACGCCTCAATCACCTCACCCGCAACCCCCACCACCTGCTGCGGACTCGTCGCATCCGCCGAAAGAATCAATCGCGTCGATGCGATATTCAAAACCAGCCTGAACAGCGTCGCCACCAGCAGCAAACTCGGAAATACCGAAAACTCCAACACACTCCGAACATAAACCGCCGTCAACAACATCACCGTCGAGATCGAAATATTCACGACGATCATCAGGTCCATCATGAACGGCGGCAGCGGAACAATGATCACCCCAAGCAAACAGATAAGACACACAGGCACGAAAATACCCGTGTTGTTCTTCACCCACTGCATCCAGCGTGGGGTCTTATCCAAATTCGCCGCTACCTTCGCCATATCAATCTAATCTACGCCGATTGCCTCCCATTCAACCGATACACATACGCCAGGATCTCAGCCACCGCCGCGTAATAATCCGCAGGAATCTCCTGACCCGGCTCAACCTCTCGATACAACGCCCGCGCCAAAGGCGGACGCTCCACAATCGGAATCCCCACCCCCACCGCAATCTGGCGAATACGCATCGCCATGTAATCCGCGCCCTTCGCCACCATACGCGGCGCACTCATCGTCTTGCCGTCATACTTCAACGCCACCGCATAGTGCGTCGGATTCGTCACCACCACATCCGCCTGCGGAACATGCTGCTGCAAGCGCTGCAACGCCAACTGGCGCGCAACCTTCGCACGCCGCTGCTTCACCAGCGGATCACCGTCCATCTGTTTCATCTCCTGCTTCACCTCAAACTTCGTCATCTTCAAATCCTGCTCGTGCTGCCACTTCTGATACATGTAATCCAATATCCCAAGCAGCAACAACACCACCGCAATCTTCACCGCCAACCACCACACAATGTCCGCCGCCGCAATCAACACCTGCCCCGCGCTCAAATTCATCAGCGACACAATCTTCGGCATGTCAAAATAAATCACCACCGTCGCCACCGCCATCACCATCCCCACCTTACCCAGGCTCATCACCAGTCGCATCACTGATCGCAGACTGAACATCCGCGCCAATCCCTTGATCGGTGAGATCTTCGACAAACTCGGCTGCAACGGCTTCAACGTAAACAACACGCCCACCTGGAAATATCCGTTCAAAAGTGCAATCACCACCAACCCAATGACAACCGGCGTCACAATCTCATACGCAAAATTCATCCCCAACGCCCACGCCTGGCTCAAGTCATCCGTTCGCGTCACACTGCTACCCGCCTCCAGCGACAACATGCTACGAACCATCGAGCTCATCGCACGCAACATCTGCCCGCCGAATACGCCCAGCAGGATGATCCCACCAAAAAGAATAATCCCCGCATTCAAATCCAGGCTCTTGGGGATATTCCCTTCCGAACGCGCCTCGTTTCGCTTACGCGGCGTCGGTTCTTCTGTTTTTTCACCCATATCGTCAGCCAAGGCCAACCTCCAATCCAAGCATCAACCGCTCAAGGCGTAAACATGTCAAATACCGCTGAAATCGCATAACGCATCACTTCCATAAACGCTTCGCTCAACATCGCAACCACCCCGATCGTCAACCCGAATCCAAGCATGATCCGCAACGGAAACCCAAGACTCAAAATGTTCAACTGCGGAACCGTCTTCGCCACAAAACCCATCGCCGTCGTCTGCAGGAACAACAAACACAGCAACGGAGCCGCCACGCGAATTGCCAGCTCGAACATCACCGTCAACAGACCGGTCAATACGATCAACAACTCTCCGTCCGGTACGAACCCCCCAAGCGGAACCGAATCGAAACTCCGGATCAACGCACCAATCGTCGCATGATGACCATCCAGAATAATGAAAATCGTCAACGCAAACAGGTACATCGCCTGCGTAAACACCGAAGTCTGACCACCCGTATCCGGATCCACAATATTCGCAAACGCCAATCCCAACTGCTGACCCATCAACTGCATCCCCACCTGGATCGCCATCAAAGGCAACGAAATCACATAGCCGATCACAATCCCCACCATCATTTCGCTCAGGATCATCCAGATCATCGACATCACATTCATTTGAACCAATTCGTGAGCCGGCGTGATCGGATAAATCGCAAACGTCAATGAAAACGCCAACATCACACGCGCCGTCCGCGGCACGGCCGACGAAGCAAATACCGGGGCAAAAACAAATATACCCGTCAACCGAAACATCACCAGCAAAAATGCCGGAATGTGCGGGATCACAGGTTGTAACGCATCGGACATAACTCAAGTCACTCAATTCCGATTTCCTATACCTACATCTCAAACATACGCATCGTGAATTCAATCAACCGCATACCAATCCACGGCACGATCACCATCAACGTCATCGCCATCGCGATGATCTTTGGAACAAACGTCAACGTCTGCTCCTGGATCTGCGTCACCGCCTGGAAAATACTCACCACCAGGCCCACCACCAGACCGACGAACAGAATCGGCGTCATAATGAACAACGCCGTCAGCAAACTCTCACGAATAATCTCAATCGCTTGTTCAACAGTCATCTCAACACAACCCTTCCTGTCTCATCCAAACCCTCATACCAATACCCCCGATCCAAACACCACCCTCACCCCTTCCGCAACAACATTCTGGTCAAAGCTCTGCAACAAATTCCCCACCACCAGCCGCCAACCATCCACCAGCACAAACAACAGCAGCTTGAACGGCAAAGAAATCAATACCGGGGGCAACATCATCATCCCCATAGAGATCAGCACACTCGCAATCACCATGTCAATAATCAAAAACGGCAGGTAAATCCGAAACCCGATCACAAACGCGGTCTTCAATTCGCTCAGGATGAAAGACGGGATCAGTGTCACCATATCCACATCCCCAATCGTCATATCATCCGTCTTCGTCATATCGATCCCCCGATACTCCATCACCATATGGACATCCCCCCAGTTATCCGTACGGTCAATCTGCGCAACCATAAACTCACGCAACGGAGCCTTTGCCGCCTCCCACGCCTCAATCGAATTGATCGTCCCGTTCGACAACGGAACCAACGCCTCGCTGTGAACACGCCCAAACGTCGGCGCCATAATCATGAACGTCATAAACAACGCCAACCCCGTCACCACCTGCCCAGGCGGCAACTGCTGTGTACCAATCGCACGCCTCAACAAACCCAACACAATGATGATCCGCACAAAACTCGTACACATCACCAGCAGCGATGGCGCCAACGACAAAATCGTCATCAGAATCAGAATATTGATCACACCACTTACACCACCCTCAATCCCCACCGCCTCAGCCGCCCCCTGCGTCACATTAATCGGGTTAATATTCTCCAGCGTCGCCGGATCAACCTTCCCATCAGGTCCAACCACCGGTACACCCGCGGGACCAACCAACGGCGTCGTGCCGCCCCCGTCCTTATCCCCGGCTCCCCCTCTCTCCTGCGCATAGTTCGCAGAACTCCCCAACGCAATACACAACCCCACCACAAGGTACGCCACATACATCCGACGACCGCGACCCCCATCAAGCTGTAATCGCAATCTGCTCATTCCAGCCTCTCTTTCTCCTTCCGCCGTCCAAACCCGCGAATTCGACCGATCACACCGGATAGCACATCACGCGTCCGGTCAACCCGGTCCTCATGCTCCTCCCCGCCTTCCGCACGAACACGTTCACCCTCATAATCCCGGTCGAATCGACCCAGCATCTGCTTGAATCCCTGAGAAATCGATACACCCTTACTGCTCTCCACCTGCTCCAGCAACCACGCCACCTCCTCCGGCTCCGTTATCTCCGTCAGCGAATTCATACCCGTCGGCGTCTGCGACGCCACAATCACACGCTGGTTGATCTTCAAAAACACCACACTCGCTTTAGGCCCGATCGTCGTGCGCGCCAAAACCTCCACCATCCGGCCACCCGCCTTACTCGCAGGCTGATGACCCGTAAATTTCTGATAAATCGCCCGAAAACCAAAGATCAACATCAACACCACGCCCAAAGCCGTCAACGTCTGCATCACCCACCCACCAGTGGATTCCCCACCCTTCCCCGCGTCAGGCTTCGACAAAGATCCACCACGCCCCGGCAACTTCCTTCGATCCATCTTCGTCGCAGGAAACACCTTCCCCTTTTCCGCACCTTCCCCGCCCTTCTCCGATCCCTTCAAGCCCTCATCATTCGCCTTGTCCCCCTTTACCTGCTCACCCTTCGCCGCCCCCCCTGCTCCCGCCGCCGCAGGCTTACCCCCGTCAACCTTACCATCCTTCTCAACCC
>JANQQT010000001.1 GCA_028284925.1 Phycisphaeraceae bacterium
GACACAAAACGATCCAACCTCATCCAACGTTAATGTTGTCGTGCAAAACCTCGTCGATGGCTCAGCCGCGATTGTCGCCCAGGATATTAATGTACCCGGCCTGGTCCCCTATCAGGGTCGCATCGCATTCAACGGTCGTACCGGTGGTGCCAACCAGACAGCCATGATCGACAACGTATCCGAATCGGTCGATGGGAATGTCACCCTCTTCGAGGATTTTGAAGACCAGAATATAGGCAACAATCTTCCCCAGATTGTTGGAGGAAGTTCTTTCACGGCACACACCATTGTTGGTGATGGACCCGGCATTGTTTCCCAGGGCGGCGATTTCGGCGTACATCCCGCCTTCATGCGACTGGCCAAAGAAGCGCAAAGCCAGGCCGGATCTATCATCTTTGATGATGCACTACCCTCAGATTCCGGTCCCATCGATGTGAATTTCCAAATCCGCGGCCTGAATGAAAACACCAACCGCGCGGACGGCACTTCCATGCTTCTCGTACCCACCGCGATCCACGGTGAAACCGGTCGTCTTCCCGATCTACAGACAGGCGTCGCTGCTGAAGAGCCCGATCTTGCCGGTTCGCTGGGCGTCGCGTTCGATACGTTTAACAACGACACCGGCGGCAACGGGGAACTCCCCGAACCCAATACCCCCGTTAACGTCGGTAACAACATCGCGCTTCACTGGGACGGCTCGATGGTCGCTCAATTCAACCTTGAACTGGACGATTTGGATCTCGTCAACAACGAATTCAACGATGTAAACATTCAGGTCGAGGATACCGGCACGGATCTCATCGTCACCGTGGTGATAACCGACGGCACGGACGGCAGCATCCACCTCCCGTTTGTTGCTCATGTCATTCCCGGCGCCACATTTGGCGGCAGTGATGTTCGGCTCGCGTTCGCCGCACGAACCGGCGGCGCATTTGATAACTACGATATCGATACCGTCAACGCCCGAGCCGGAATTATTCCAGAACCGACGTCCGCGATGGCCATGCTTCTCGTAAGCGGCGCCTTTGCCATACGCAGGCGACGCGTCGGATAACTGATGAAATTGGGCCTTTCGCCCTCTTGAGTGCCGTCCAAATAACCAAATTGCCTCTCTTAACAGGGCCACGCATCCGTGTGGCCCTGTTTTTCATTATCCAACACACGCGGATCGCATGGTATTTTGAAAAATCAGTTGTGAGTCTGTATCATTTCTGGTAAAATGAGATACTTGGAATTTCTCAATTGTCGTTTGCGTGGAAAAAGATGATCCCAACACGCAAATCCCGCCTATGACGGGGAGAATTGATTCCCAAACGGAAATCAGATGATCCCCCCCCATTAACCACGTATTTAGGGAACAATGATGATTCGTAAACTGTGCAAGATGATGTTTGGTGCTGTGGTATGCCTTTCGGTCATGCCATCGCAGTCTCAAGCGGTCGATCAGCCGTTTCTGACCGAGTTTTTTGGTGAACCGCTCCCGATCAGGCTCCAGCAGAACGGAACCACTCCCGGACCGGCGATTATTGATTCTCCGGCGGAGTATAACCTGCCGGTCACGCAGGGCGGTGCGTTGGTGCCTCTGCCGGCAAACCCGATTTTCAACCCCGGCAACAGCGCAATGCGTATCGTGGATAACGTCGGCAGCCAAAACAACAGCGTTGCGTTTAACGCTGCCAACGATGGCAGTTGGGACGCCTTGATCATTGATTTTGACTTCCTTATTCTCAATGACGACTCCAGCGGTAACGGCACAGGCGCGGATGGAATCGGTTTCGGTTACCTGAATACCGCCAATTTCGGAGCCGATATCTCCAGCCCCACACCGGTATTCTCCGAAGAAGTCAACCTCTCCGGATCGCTGGGCGTCGGTTTTGACACGTTCAGAAACGGTTCAGATCCGACCGGCCCGAATGGTGAAACCGAATCATCGCGAAGCTCCGTTTCCGTCCACTTTGACGGCACACTCATTGCAGATCTGGATGTGACAGGCGCGGCGATCGGCTCGATCGAAGAAGGCAACGCCATGCATGCAACGATCATCGTTACCAAGATTGATGATTCATCTTCTTCCGTCAATGTTGTTGTCGAAAACCTGACCGATGGAAGCGTTGCTCTGGTAGCCAATGATGTGACCGTCCCGGGCCTACAACCTTATGCAGGTCGAATGGCATTCAATGGCCGTACCGGCGGCGCAAACCAGACGGCCATGATCGACAATGTGCAGGAAACAATCGTCAACCCGGGTGGCGGATCCACGATAACGCTGTTCGAAGGATTCGAACCTGTCCCTCCACCACAACTCGTGGGAGGTACACCCTACACCATCAGCAATCTTTCCGGCGATGCTCCAAGCCTTGAGCCGCGCGACGGTACAATCGACGTTGGCGTCGAAGACGGCTTCCTCCGACTCACCCGAGAAAGCGCCGGTCAGGCCGCAACAATCGCTTTCGATCAAACGTCCACCGAGACGGACTCCATTGTGGCGAGTTTTGGTTTTCGTGGATTGTCAGGCGAAGCGTCACGAGCCGATGGAGCTTCCTTCATCCTGTTCTCCGCTGACCCTCATGGCGCAACGGGTGCACTACCCGTGTTCAATCCCGGTGCTACCGCTGAGGAGCCCAACCTTGACGGCGCACTTGGTATTGGTTTCGACACATTTAACAACGGCGACGTCAACGACAATGATCCCGATACGCCGGCCGGCCCCAATCAGGGCAATCATATTTCTATCCACTGGGATGGCCAGTTTATTGCCGCAACTCAATTCGCCCTCAGTGATATCGACCTGGTGACGACCGACCCCGATGTCTTCCACAACGTGCAAGTCGTGCTTGATGGAGAACATTTGGTCGTGGTGATCACCGATGGCACGGACAGCTCGATCCATATCGCATTCGACGGTACAATCCCCGGCATCAACTTCCCCGGTGGTGCCCGAGCGGGCTTTGCCGCCAGAACCGGTAGCGCGTTTGACAACTACGATATCGACAGTGTGAATATCACATTTGCCAGGAATGTTATTCCCGAACCCACCACCGCCGTGGCCATGCTTTTGGCGACAGGCGCACTGGCTATTGGCAGGCGACGTATGGCATAATCGTCACATGTCGAGGATCGAATGAAACAGACAAGGTCGCGCAGATGCGCGGCCTTGTTCTTTTCCAACGTCTCATAATGCCCTTGCTTATCTGGTGATCCCTAAATTTCTCTACATCCAACTGAATTCACCCCTATGTCTATTCAAGCCGATAAAATAGCCTGTATGCATTGCCGAACTCTCAATACTCTCCTCATCGCATTTTTAGCAATGAACGTCTTGGTTGCGTGCTCCGATGCCGATTCACAAACTCGAAGTTCCGAGAAAGATAGTAAGGCCTTCGAGGACAACCAACCGAGAATGGCCCCCTGGTTTAAGGACGCCACAGAATCCCTCGGCCTCGCCTTCAACCACCGAACCAATAAGCTCGGCAACTATTTCATGCCGCAAATGGTCGGCTCCGGCGCCGCCATGATCGATTTCGATTCCGATGGCCACTATGACATTTACCTCCTTCAGAACGCCGGCCCCAAATCCCCGCATAAGAATCAACTCTTTCGCCAGACGCCATCCGGCCAGTTTGTCGACGTCTCGACTAGTTCCGGCCTGGACGTCCCTGGACATAACATGGGTGTCGCCGTCGGCGATATCAACAACGATGGAAAGCCGGATGTCCTGATCACCCAATACACCGGCGCGAAGCTCTTTCTGAATCAGACTGTCGACAATACTCCAAAATTCGTTGACATCACCAAACCCGCCGGCATCGACAATCCGCTGTGGGGAACGTCCGCATCATTCCTCGATTACGATCGGGATGGGTTTCTCGATCTTGCCATCGTCAATTACGTCAACTACTACGCTGACCGATGGTGTGCCGATTCCTCCAGCAAACGCGATTACTGCGGCCCCAACGCTTTCGATGGACGCGTGACCAAACTTTTCCGAAACCTCGGACCACAGCCCGATAAGACACCTAAATTCAAAGACGTAACGCTTGCTTCGGGCATTGGGAGAAAACGCGGCCCGGGACTCGGCGTCTTTTGCGCCGACTTCAACGGAGATCACTATCCTGATATCTTCGTCGCCAACGATGGCAAGCCGAATCACCTCTGGATCAACAAGAAGGACGGAACATTTTCCGAACAGGCCGACCTTCGTGGTCTGGCGGCAAATCGAATGAGCAAGGCCGAAGCCGACATGGGTATTGCAATCGGAGATGTCGATTCAGATGGCCTTTTCGATGTTTTTGTCACCCATCTGCATACGGAAACCCACACGTTGTGGCAACAAAAGCCCCAGGGCATTTTCCACGACAAAACGTCCACGCTCGGCGTTGCCAACACACACTGGCGCGGCACGGGATTTGGAACCGCCATGGCTGACTTCGATGCCAACGGAACGCTGGACCTCGTCATCGCCAACGGCGCAGTACTCCGTACGAAAGGCAAAATTCCAACTGATATACCACCCGGACTCGATAAGTTCTGGCACGCGTACTGCCAGCAGAATCAAATTTTATCCAATGATGGCACGGGCCACTTCACGGATATTTCTCTGGATAATCCTGATTTCTCCAAACGGGCCGCCGTCTCCAGGGGCCTGGTGGTCGGAGATTTCAATAACGATGGCGCATTGGACATGCTCATCACCCGCGTAGGCTCACCCGCTCGAATTTATCTTAACATAGCCAAGTCACACGGCTCTTTCCTCACCATCACCGCCATCGACCCTAAGCTCAATCGCATTGCCTATGGCGCGGAAATCACCGTCACATCCGGCAAAAAAGTCTACAAACGCATCGTCAACCCCGCTTACTCTTACGTCTGCTCCAATGATCCGAGAGCACACTTCGGCCTCGCCCGTGCCGGTAAGGTCGACCAAATCCGAATCACCTGGCCCGACGGCTATATCGAAAGTTTTCCTGGTGTGGAGGCAAACCAGTTTCTCACGCTCAGGCGTGGTTCAGGCAAACCCGCCCAATCCAAATGAATGCCACCCAGATTACCCTGATCAGCGCCATCCTTGTCACCGCCATTGCGAGCGGCGTCTATTTTTTCTGGCCCGGATCAGGCGCCGGAAAAGCAAGTCCCAACAACTCGAAAACCCGGGTATCTTCCGACGTTCTTCCACCCACCGCCCCTACGGACACCGTCGACTTCGCGATTACCAAGGCTTTCAACGAAGCCCGGCGGGGAATTCTCAAGAACAAGGAGTCCCACTTTGCCTGGGGCAAACTTGGCATGATCTGCATTGCCCACGAGTTACTCCCCGAAGCGGTCGTCGTACTCAAACAGGCAATCGCATTAAGGCCCGAATACCCCAATTGGCACTACTGTCTAGCCTTGGCCCTGCATGAGACCGACATTGAATCCGCCCTGAAGCATCTCGAAAAGTCCGCCGCCCTCAACGACGATACTCCCCCTTCTCCCCGACTAATGCTCGCTGAGAAACTCATCGAACTCGATCGATTGGATTTGGCCGAAAAGCACATCAAGACGACCCTTGGCAAGGACCCCAATAATGCACGTGCCTATCTCGCCCAGGGTAGACTCCTCTACGAAAGAGGCGAAGACCGCGCCGCGATCGCGTCGCTTGAAAAATCGCTACTCTACTCTCCTCGAAGAAAGCGTGCTCTGCTCGTTATGGCAAAGGCTTATCTGCGCCTCGGCAATGAGCCAATGGCTGAGAAAATCAAGAAAAGCTCCGCGTCGCTTCGTGTACGAGGTTGGCCCGACCCCTACCGTGCCGACATCAACACCCATCGCACCGGCCTCAAAAAACTTCTCTCCAATGCCGACATTGCCCTGGGCTACGGTCGCAACAGTCAAGCGGTCGCCCTTGCCAAGGAAGCCACACGCGATTATCCCGATTCAGAACACGCGTGGATCATGCTGGGGCGCGGCCACCTTCGTCTGAGAAATTTGGATAAAGCAAGTCACGCCTTCGACAATGCATTGACCATCAATCCCAGATCAGCTGACGCCATGTTTCGAAGAGGCGTCGTTCACATCTACAAGAAAGAATATAAGAAAGGCGAACTCCTCTACAAGAAGGCCCTCGAAATCAAACCCGACTTCACCATGGCCTTTTTCAATCTCGGCCAATGCCTCGCTCAGCAAAATGACTTCCCCGGCGCCGTCGAAGCCCTTCAAAACGCCATCCGTTTTGATCCCAATGTCTTTATGATCCGCTTGCGTCTCGGTGACTATCTTCTCAGCGCCAAGCGGCCCGAGGATGCGCTCAAGGAATTCGAAGAAGCCCTCGCTCTCAAACCAAACTCGAGCGAAGCACAATCCATGATCGCTAAGGTCAAGGCACAACTGAAGAAGACTTCCCCCTGATGATCGTCAAACAGTAACACCCAATTCATAGCCACCTTGAGTTTCAAAATTCCAACCATGAGACGACACACTCATCCATTCTTGCTTTTGTCACTCCTTTGCCTGAGTTCCCTTTGTGCTTGTTCAGATGCCGAACCAAATGTTGGCGTCACCGACAAGAATCCTAAGGACGCGGACAAAGAGCAAGTTCAAAACCCCAACCCGTGGTTTAAGGATGTAACCGCCGATGTTAATCTCAAATTCAACCATCACACCAATTCCGTCAGCAAATACTTCCTCCCGCAAATGATGGGGTCCGGCGCTGCGATGATTGACTTCGACTCAGACGGCCTTTACGACATCTACCTTCTCCAAAACGCCGGCCCGAAATCCAACCGCAAGAACCAGTTGTTTCGCCAGACGAATTCGGGCCAATTCGTCAACGTATCAGAAAATTCCGGACTGGACATCGCAGGCCACAACACCGGTGTTGCAGTGGGTGATGTCAACAATGACTCCAGGCCGGATATTCTCATCACGCAATACACCGGGGCCAGGCTGTTTCTCAACCAATCGGAAGGGGCGATTCCAAGCTTTGTGGATGTCACCGAATCTTCCGGGATTCGAAATCCGCTATGGGGAACCTCCGCATCTTTTCTGGATTACGACCGCGATGGTTTTTTGGATCTGGTCATTGTCAATTATGTGGATTACTACGATGATCGGTGGTGTTCGGATTCATCCAGCAAGCGTGAGTTCTGTGGCCCGACGGCCTTTCAAGGTCGGGTGACCAAACTCTTTCGGAATCTTGCCGCAAAAAACGGAGTAACGCCTAGGTTCCAAGACGTAACACTCGCATCTGGCCTAAGCGTAAAACGTGGCGCTGGCTTGGGAGTATACTGCGCGGATTTCAACGGCGACCAATACATCGACATCTTCGTCGCCAATGACGGGATGGAAAATCATTTGTGGATCAACAGAAAAGACGGCACATTCATCGAGCAAGCGGCTCAAAGGGGGCTGGCTTACAACCGAATGAGCAAAACCGAAGGCGACATGGGAGTCACCATTGGCGATGTCGATGGCGATGGTCTGTTTGACGTGTTTGTCACGCATCTCAATACTGAGACGCACACGCTTTGGAAACAACGCCCCAGAGGTATCTTTCAGGATGTGACCTCCACATTCGGCGTGTCCCAGACGAAATGGCGCGGTACGGGATTCGGGACAGCCATGTCGGATTTTGACGCCAACGGAACGTTAGACCTTGCGCTCGTAAACGGAGCTGTACTGCGTACGAAAGGGGACACACCAACCAATGTCCCTTCTGGCCTCGCAAAGTTCTGGCATCCATATGCCGAGCGAAATCAAATCCTAACAAATGACGGGAACGGTCGCTTCACAGATGTCTCACCCGATAACCCGGCGTTCTCAAAACAGGCAGCCGTATCCAGAGGCCTGGTGGTGGGAGATTTCAACAACGATGGCGCCCAGGACATGCTCGTGACGCGTGTCGATTCACCGGCAAGCCTTTATTACAACTATGCCAAAACGCGCGGATCATTTCTCACCATCACAGCAGTCGATCCGAAACTGAATCGCGTCGCCTATGGAGCGGAGATTGTCGTTCGGGTTGGAGACAAAAGCTTCCGACGAGTCGTCAATCCTGGCTATTCCTACCTCTGCTCGAACGATCCACGTGCCCATTTTGGTCTGGGTAAAGTTGAATCTGTGGATCAGATCAGTATTGCCTGGCCTGATGGATACACCGAAAAGTTTCCCGGCGTACGAGCCAACCAGTTCCTGACGCTGGAGAGAGGAAACGGAGAGCAACTGAACGCCGGATGAAGAACTCCGCCACAATTTTTGTCGCGCTTTCCTTGCTCGCGATTATCGTGATTAGCCTGGCCATATTCTGGCCGGAGTCATCTTCTAAACCCAGCGATCAACTCCCGGCACCGAACCTTCCCGACGACTCTAAAGGCAATTCCTTTCACTCCACCGCAACCATCAACCCTCCCGAAACTCCATCGAACAATCTGGATTTCGCCATTGCCCAGGCATTCGACTCCGCCAGAGCCAAGATTATCAGGAATCGACAATCCCATGAAGCATGGGGCGAGTTGGGCATGGTCAGCCTGGCACATGAGCTTTACGAAGAGGCTTCCCTGTGTTTCGATCAAGCCGTCAGGTTAAAACCGAACATGGCGATTTGGCATTACTGTCTTGCAATGGCGTTGATGGATCGGAACCAAACCAGGGCCTTGGGTCATCTCGAGAAATCAGCCAATCTCACCAACGGATCACCCACTGCGCCACACCTCGTATTAATCGAAAAACTCATTGAATTTGACAAACTCGATCTGGCGCAAACCCATCTCAACAAATTTCTGCAAAAGCAGGCCAAGGACGGCCGCGCCCTGCTTGCCAAGGGCCGACTCCTTTATCTCAGGGGAGACGATCGTGCCGCCATCACAGCCCTTGAACAGTCCCTGCTTCACGCCCCGGGCCGAAGACACGCCCGACTGATCATGGCCAGGGCATACCTTCGTCTCGGTAACGAAGCCATGTCGCAGAAAGTTCAGGCAAGCGCGGACAGAATAGGACTTTCCCACCCCTGGCCCGATCCGTTTCGCGAGCGTGTTCTTTCCCATCGTACAGGTCTCAAGCATCTACTCTCCAGTGCCGACCTGGCACTGAATTTGAGACACACAGGCAAAGCAATCAAATTTGCCAAGAAAGCAACACGAGGATACCCAAAATCCCAGGATGCCTGGATCAAACTCGGACGCGCACACCTTCGCCTCCGAAATCTTCGAGACGCGGCAACAGCCTTCGACAAGGCTATGGCCATCAGTCCAGAATCACCCGATGCGATGTTTCGCAAAGGTATCGTCCACATCCACGCCAGAGAGTTCAAAAAGGGTGAACAGCTTTATAGAAAAGCGATTGCTCTAAAACCCGATTTCACCATGGCATACCTGAATCTTGGACTTTGCATGGCCGGTCAGAACGATATTCCGGGGGCGATCAAGGCACTGCAGGACGGCATCCTAATAGACCCTGACCTGTTCGCCTTGCGATTTCGACTCGCAGATTATCTCCTCAGGGCCAAATTGCCGAATAAAGCATTGGTGCAATTCAAGGAGGCCCTGAAACTGAACCCGCAATCCCAACCCACGAAAGATCGAATCGCACAAATCAAACGCATGCTCGCCAAGCCGATACCGTAACAGGTTTGATGTACACCGGAAAATTGCGCCTGGCAAATACCCCAATCTCTAAGCCATGAAAACCAAAAACCCCGCCCACTTCGCATCCTACGTCATATTGATCAGTGGCATTATCGTCACCATCATCACCGTGATCGTTTACAATACGGACTTCGACGATACGCCGCCCCCGTTCAAATCATTTACACCTACGGACCCCGCACTCATCACCTCCCACAATCACGCCGTTGCCCTGATGGGGCGATTTGAATATGCCAAGGCCGTAGACGCATTCCAGAAGCTGGTCGACCAGCATCCCAACTGGATCACCGCCAAGACCAATCTTGCCATCGCCACCTTAAATCGACAGAAGCCGCCCAAAGAGGATACCGCCAAGGCACTGGAACTATTCGCCGAGATCCTCAAGGTTCAACCCGACAACCTCCGCGCCCAATACTGCTCCGGCGTCCTCCTGTTCTTCCAAGGCAAATTTAACGACGCTTTACCCAGATTTCTGGCGGTCGTCGAAGCTGACCCTTCCGATGCCTTCGCCGCCTACTACGCCGCCCAATGCTACATCGATCAGGAGAAGCCCCAACTCGCCCTCAGCTGGCTCAAGAAAGCTGCCCAGCGCGATCCCTACCTTCGCTCTGCCCATTACACGCTCTCACAGCTCTACCTGCAAATGGGCGATGAACAGTCATCCGAGAAAGCCCGTGCCGAGTTCAACAAACTCGATTCCAATCCACAGGCAAAGACCGCTGAGATCAAGTACACGCGGATGGGGCCGAAGGCGGAAGTGGAACTGGTGAGTCTTAAGAAACCGGAGCCATTACCTGAACGCTCCGACGAACCGCCGTTCAAACCCTCTACCCCCCTGCCGCTGACCGAGCCCTCCCGTTACCCCTGGCGCAACTTTGGTATAAAAGACATTCAGCCAAACATCACCATTGCAGACATCAATGGTGACTCAATGCTGGACATCTTTATCGCCAACGCATTGGATGGAGATGCGCCCAATGCCGTACTCATACAAACCACCGACGGCCGCTTTACGATTCAACACGAACACACTATTGCAAGAGTACCTGACGTGACAATTGCCCTATGGGGCGATTTCGACAACGACACTTTGACAGACGTCTACCTTTGCCGCAAAGGCTCCAATCGCCTGTACAAGCAGACCCAGGCAGGCCATTACCTTGATGTAACCAAATCGACCGGAACATCGGGAGGTAAGATGCATACCGTGGATGCCGCTTGGGTCGATGCGGATCACGATGGTGATCTGGATATTTTCCTCGTTAACCGTGATGGTCCGAATGAATTACTGAATAACAATTTGGACGGCACATACACGGCGATCGCCCAAAAGCAAGGTATCGCCGGAACATCCTCGCCCTCCAAGGCCGTGATCGTAACCGACCTTGATCAGGATGACGATATGGACCTCATCGTCATCAACGAAACAGGATCGCATAAAGTCTATATCAACGACCGACTTTGGAAATATAAGACACTCACCTCACCGGAATTCACCTCCTCAGCCATCACCTCAGCCTTTGCATGGGATGCCAATGCCGATGGCCGTGTCGAAATCTATACCGGTCACGATCAACGCATCACCCGGTGGATTCTGGCGAAAGATCAACTGGTGAAGACACCGGATCAGCCCAGCGACAAGTTACCAGGCAGTCATCTGGTCGCCATGGATACCACCGGAACGGGCGTGCGACAATTTCGTTCCCTACCTTCCGCATCGTCAGCCTTGGCAAACCTGTCGCCGTCAAATGGTTACTCAATCATCTCCCTCGCCTCCGGCAATCCCCCTTCCATTAAGATGCCAAACGGTAGTCGTCACCAATTCATTTCGCTGTCGTTTTCGGGCAAACACAAGAAAGCCGATCAGATGCGGTCAAACGCTTCGGGGATCGGTGTTAAATTCGCCGCACGGATCGACTCGCGCTGGATCGTCGGCGACACATACAAGGCGTCAACCTTACGAGGACAATCACTCCAACCCGTCCCAGTTGGAATCGGCATGAAAAATAAGATTGATTTCTTGAAAGTGACATGGCCCGACGCCGTATTACAGACCGAAATCTATCTGGCTGCGAACCAACACCACCGCATTGAAGAGATCCAGCGCCAAATGGCATCATGCCCCGTACTCTTTGCATGGAACGGGTCGGAATACCAGTTCGTCACCGACATCCTCGGTGTCGGCGGCATCGGCTTTGCCCTCGGCCCAAACCAATACGCCACACCACGCCCCAACGAATCCCTCCTTCTTCCTCTCCATCTCCTTCAACCGCGCGACAACGCCTACCAACTTAAAATTGGCGAACCCATGCAGGAAGCATGTTACCTCGACAACACACAACTCATCTACTACGACCTTCCTCCATCATGGCACATGACGCTGGACGAACGCATGGCCACCAGCGACCCCGTCCCCACACGCAACCCCATCTTCTATCAACACATCATGCACCTCGTTCATGCAAAAACCAATCACCATTCGGATGTCACCCGGCAACTATCAAAGCCGGACCACCATTTCGCTCCCATCCCTCCCAAAGATCGGCGTTTCCTCGGCAGAACCAAACGTAACATCATCACACTCACCTTTCCCAAACCCATCAATGCCCGCAAGAACCCCATCCTCATCTTCAACGGCTGGGTCGAATATCCCTATTCACAGACAATGTTTGCCGCTCATCAAGCCAAAGCCTCTTACGATCCCCCAACACTACAGGCCCAGGATCAGGAAGGAGTCTGGCATACCATCCTACCCCAATTCGGTTACCCCGCAGGCTTCCCCCGTGAATCCGCCGTCCCCATCCCCTCTGACAAACTTCCTCCAAAAACCAAACGCCTTCGCCTTATCACCAATCTTGAGATCTACTACGATCGCATTGCCATCGCCTGGGCCGACTCGCTGCCGAACATCAAGCCGAACGCGCTCAAACTTCAGTCAGCCATCCTCCAGGAAGTTGGCTTCGCCCACCGCACAACCTCAGCCACACACATGCCCAATTACAACTACAACAAACGCGTCCCCCTATGGGATACCCGGCATCAAACCGGCTACTACACGCGCTTCGGCAACGTCACCGAACTCGTCAACCGGAAAGACTCCGCCCTCGCCACCTTTGGACCGGGTGAAGAAGTACACCTCAACTTTGCCCTGCCAACTTCGCCCCCGCCTACCAACCACAAACGACGTTTCATCCTCCGAACTTCCGGCTGGTGCAAAGATATGGACCTCTATACCAAAACCGGTGAAACACTAGCCCCTCTGCCCGCCCATCATCCCCTCACACCTGCAGAAGAAAAACACCGCCGGTCACTCCACCAAAAATACCACACCCGCTATCGCTCCGGCCCCTAACCCCCCCCGGAAGTTTTCCGATGCATTAACGACGTTTAGACATACCCGGAATATTACATTCCAACCGGCCCTCCCCCGATTACCTCACCGGCCAATCCTTTGGCATCCACTTCGGCAATTTCTCGATGGACTTCCGGGCCTCCTCACTCGTTGGCACACCCCACGCCTGGAAAAACGGCCCAAGATTTTTTCCCACCTGCCGCGAATATCTCACCATCCATTCATCATGCTTCCTCAAATTGTTCCACCGCTTCTTCTCACGCGGCACTTTCAAATATTTCGCAAAAACCTTCTTAAACGGCTCCCATCCAAATGCCTCCTGCAACTGCATATACATCAACAAGGCCAAAAACGGATCACGCTTCCACTTCTCAAAATCCGCCCCGCCGTCCAGATAACGCCGCAACGTTCGCTCCCGCCGCTTCCCATACAACTGCGCTCGCGGCCTCATGTTCCTCAACACCTCATGATAAACATACAGCGTGAACAGATTCACCGTCACCTCCGTCGTCCCCGAAAACGTCCAGTCCGGCGATTGATGGTTATGCCCAATCTCATGAAAGAATCCCCAAATCCCTCCGTGTGAATTCTTCTCCAGTCTCTCCTTGTTCAAGAACGTATCCACTACATCCAACCCCGTCATGAGTGGATAACCCGAATGCATATACCCTGCTGAAATCTGCACATCCGCTACAAACCGCTCCGCCCGATATCGATCACGCGGCCAGACCGCCAGATCGGCCACCGCATCCATCACTCGATTCCATAACTTCAAGACTTCCGTCGGATCATCCACTTTCCGAGCCGCCGCACTCGGCACGGTAATCACCAGCTTCTCCGTCGCAAACTCCGCCCACCGTCCCGGAAAATGCCTGATCTCCTTCTTCCATTTCCCAACATCCGTCTCACCCAACTTGAAATAAGGCGTCGCAACCGCACCCGAAATCTCAACCTCAAACGAATCTGTCCCAAACCCCACCGGCGTCTCCACATAAACCAGCCCTCCAAACGCACTCGCCATCTCCTGCGTTTCCCTCTCCACCCGCCATCGCCGCGTCACCTCCGGTACTCGCCGCCAACTCTTTTTACGCCACAACCGATCCCGATGACACCCGATCCGGATATACAACCCCCTCCCCGCCAATGCCTTTCCGACCTTCACCCGAATCACATCACCCGGCGCTGCATACAGTCCCGTGCTGTGCCACACATTCGACCGCGGATTCCCATACCCCCAATCCGCCCGCCAGCGTTTCGGATCAAAACGGATATTGACCTTGCGTGTAATCCGTTTCGCCTTGGCATCCACCGAACCGGGAAAAGCCGCGCTGGCCGGATGCGCCTTCACATCCTTCGCTTTCAACTTATAGATCGCCCCCAACTCCTTCCGCATCCCCGCGATCACCTCTGGCGTTACCTTCACCGGCTTCCGCGCCGTGGGAACAATCTGACCGTAAACGCGAATCGATTCCGTGCCAAAAAACTCCGAAGAACCAATCAGGATCAGACAAGTCAGCAAGCATGTACGAAAACGAAGCATTCAAACACCTCTCAAATCTCTATTCCATTCACCTAAAGACCCCCTACCTCCCACCCGCCGCCCAATACTTCTTCGCACGTAAAATCGCAATCGCTGTATTTTTACATTGCAGGCCATAAAATATCAGTCCCAGCAGCATCAGACTCACCCCACCCAATGCGACCCAACCTAGGACTGGATCGTTAAATAGTCTGACAACGACATTCTGACCGCGATTGCCGTACTTGCCTAACGCGTAGTATGCCAACCCCCAATAGGTCACCATGCCAAGTGAGCTCAACAATCCCAAAAGTCCCGACGCAACCGGTGCTTGTATTCCGTGTTCCCTCGCATAACGATTCAAATCCGTCGCCAGTCCCGCCCATGCCACAAATACCCAGAACAAATGAAACAGGGGGATAAACTGAAATCCGACTGCTTTGCCTGGCGTTGTTCGCGGTCGACCGTCACGAATGACGGACCACATTCGAAACAGCAATACACTCCAAAAAATCATGCACCCAATGGATACCAGTGGAGAAACTCGACTTGCCCAGATCAATACATCAAGCGGCATGGCGGTAGGAAAAAAGCGCACCACGACAAACGTACCCAACATACATAACATGAGCAGTGCCATAGCCAAGAAAACGCCGCCAAAGGCCCCCTCCGTATAATTCAAACTCGGATCATACACATAACCCCCCTGCCCATATCCCGCCTCCGCATAACTCCCACCTCTTTCGCCATATCCCTGTGGCCCCACCTGCCCCCCTCCCCCCGGATT
>JANQQT010000130.1 GCA_028284925.1 Phycisphaeraceae bacterium
ACACCGCTCGTCCATTTCCAGAAGTTGTTCAAGACCCACCGAAAGATGTACTATGCCATCCAGAAAAATACGATCACCCGGATTGCGTCGATCAAACTCTCTCTCACCATAAACACGCGTTAATACAATACTAATCCGTTCAGCCCAATCATTCATCGCCCGATGATCGGCCACATCATCCAATTCCGCCAGAAGCGTCCGCACCCCATCGTAAATAGTCTTCAAACGTTCACGCTCCGGCGAATCCCCCAGCCATTCTCCGGAAAAATCCCGGAGCAAATGACTCTGGTAATATCGATCCAGAAAACTCAGCCAGTCTTCAATTCCACCGAGTAACGTTTCAACAGACCGATCTCCAACAATCTCATGTTCGCCAACATCGTTAACCAATCGATTCAATTGATTACGGGGCGCGTTGTAATCTTCCGTCAACCAACGTTCAACATCGGGATGCCGTAGCAACGTTGCGAAGTCGCTAAACCTCTTCCCACTAAGCCAGTTTGCAACAGCACCCAGAAACCGCGCTGGCGCCGTTCTACCCGCACTTGGCCCCGCAGCAAAACGAACAGGCAATCCATACGTGGACAGGTGCTGTTCCAACTGCGGAACAATTTCCTCCTGGCAGATCCCAATCGTTATCTCTTCCGCTCCATACGCTCGATTGAGTTCGGCAATTGTCGCGACCACCGCATCCCCCTGATCCACAGGACGGTCTGCAACCATAATCTGACCATCATCAATATCAATCTCGGCATCCACCCATGCCTCAACCCGGATACAACCCATTTCATCAAACCGATTCAATAGTTTTTTATCCGCATGGACCAACACATCGATCTCACATCCCTGATGATCAGCCGTTCGTACGGCATTACGCTGGATTGCATTCAGATCAACCGCCCCGATCAATACAACATGCCGGTCCACCCGAATCCGCTCAGGCGAAACACCACTCCTATTGGCTTCATGCCGATCCTGAACATCCCAACTTGCCAGATGTTCCAAATACGACCGCCTGACTTCACTCAACGCACGCCACCGATCCCCATCCTTAAACTCCGGCATCGCAATACCGCCCACTTCACCTTCGGCTCGAAGCACAACCCCCGCAAAGTCAAGTCCCGCACCAGCCAACTCAGCATGAAGAGCATCTAACTGCTCGGCAACCGACAGCCATCCCGCAAGATCATCTACATGAGGCCTGTGCGGCAAAAAAATATCCACGGTCTCTTCATCCGCTCCCTTCAATGCCCCAATCCAAGCTAGCCTTCGCTGGATATCGCTCGCATAAATAGGCAACTCCTTCAACAACAGGTCCACAAGCTTGCTCCCCGTCGAAAAAACCGGAGGCGAGAGGAGCCTGCCACCACATTCTTCCACCGCGTCGATAAGCAGCTCCTCCAATCGCCTTCCCGCACGACGCCCAGGAAGAACACACAACACACCTCCCATATCAACAAACATCTCCTCGCGATGACCAACTCCCACCTCAAATTGATCCACCAACCACTGCGCCACCTGGGGCAAAGCCGCCTCCGACCAATCCAGAATGTGCCGCCGCAGTACCATGCCCAGAGTTTACTCAACTTGAACACAAACTGCGATACACCCTCCCTTCACACCGACAAAACACGTCCGAAAACTTGTGCCCCATTTGCTGGCGACCTTCCTCAGCTCTGCTAAACTGGCCACATGTCTGACTCCAAACCCATGACGTACGCCCAGAGCGGTGTCGACATTGAAGCCGGCGATCAGATGGTCTCCATGATTCGGCGGCACATGAAACGCACTTATGGCCCGCGCGTCATCGAAAAGCATGGTGGATTCGCAGGTTTCTTCCGCCTCGACTACAACGAAAAGCTCTTCAAACGCAACTACAAAGACCCCGTCCTCGTTGCATGCACCGATGGTGTCGGCACCAAAGTCAAACTCGCCGCCCAAGCCGGGATTTACGACACCGTGGGTATCGACCTCGTCGCCATGAGCGTAAACGACCTTGTCGTCACCGGAGCCGAACCCCTCTTCTTCCTGGATTATCTCGGCGTAAACCATCTCAACCCGCAACAGGCCACCGACATGGTCAAAGGAGTCGCCGATGGTTGCCACCAGGCCGGTTGTGCGTTACTCGGCGGCGAGACAGCCGAAATGCCGGACGTCTATGCCCCTAACGACTTCGACATGGCTGGATTCGCCGTCGGAGTCGTCGAACGCAAACGCATGCTTGATGGTACACGCGTGGAAAAAGGTGACGTAATCCTCGGACTCGCATCCTCAGGGCTGCATTCCAACGGATACTCACTTGTTCGCGCCATCATTGATAACAAAGGCCTCAATCTCTCACACTGCTACCCTGAGCTTGAATCCGATGAAACGCTCGGCCAGATCGTTCTGACACCTACGAGGATCTACACCAAACCAATCATTTCCGTCCTTCGAAAGTACCGCGTCAAACAGGTTGTCTCCTCTATGGCCCACATCACAGGCGGTGGCATCATCGGAAACCTCAACCGCGCCCTCACCTCCGATCTCGATGCCAAAGTCGCACGCAAAAATTGGCCTGTCCCCCCCATTTTCCAGTTCCTCCAAGGCCAGGGAAATGTCGAGCCTGAAGAGATGGATCGGGTTTTTAACATGGGAATCGGATTTTGCCTGATCGTACGACCCACATTTGCCAAATCCGTCAAGAAACGTCTCGAAAAGGCAGGACAGACCGTTTACAAAATGGGTTCGATCGTCAAAGGTAAGGGACGAGTAAAGCTTACTTAACAACGCCTTGTCTGAGTCCGCCCAGTCTTCGCGCATTCCTCAGCCGAAACAGCGATTTATCAACATTTCCGTCTGGCTGTTTCACCGCCGCATTGCCAGAAAATCACCCCTCCTACGACTTGACGCCTATGATCTCGCTGCTAAAGTTATCCCCTCGCCGGTCGATAATTAGGACTGGCAACATGTGATCCTCTGTAGCTCAATTGGTAGAGCGAGCGGCTGTTAACCGCTAGGTTGCTGGTTCGAGTCCAGCCGGAGGAGTTCGTACCTTTTTGCGTAACTGTACCGGCTCAGCCGATTGTTGTTCCGTAAAAACCACGACGAATCAACAGTCCGAAGAACAACTGAACACATCAGCCAATTCGAGTGCGCAGAAGTTCTCCGCCGAATCCGTCAAGTTCCAATCAAATGTGAATCAGATTCACGCAGCCTCCTTTCTGGCAACAGAGATCGAGATCACGGATAACGATGGATCACCCCGATAGGGTTGCTTATCGATATCGATCAAAACGTCAATGGATTCAATTGCACGGAACGGAATCGGCTCCGGTAGTTCGACGCCGGCATGTACTTCATTGGGCGTGCGATCGTCCAACGCCGAATGTGGACGATGCTCGTTGTACCACTCGGCGAACCGGTCCATTCGCGTTTGAAGACCGCTATTTGCCAATGGAAGAAGTGCTCGCCTCAGCCATATGCGCACGGTCTTGAACAACCGTTCAACCTTGCCGTTGAACGACGGACAGCGCACTTTGTCTTTGACACTTTGTCTTTGACAAGTCTGATTCCGCCACCTTCGACTGCTTCCTTAAATGCTGCACCAAACTGGCTGCCATGATCGGTAATCAGGAATTTGGCGTGTCGCCGGCCTTACAAGCACTTCTCATGACTCGGAGAGCATCGTTCGCTTTCGGCTGGCCCACAAACGCTTTCATCTGAATGATCCGCCGTGTAAATCCATCCACAATGGCGGCAACCGAGTAGACCATCCAAAGAAAGCGAACCTCGACTAAGTCAAGATGCCAGACTTTGTTCGTTCGGTTTGGCGCAAGAAGATGCGTCGATTCGCAACCTTCGGCTGGAACCAAAGGCAGTTTGCCAGGCCGCCCTTTCGGCGGGTCTTCACGAATAATTCGCTGAATGCTTGATCGATGAATCAGGATTCCCGCACGCACAAAGTGCCGAGCGATCGTGCGCGTGCCAAACTCCGGTTCGGGACAAAGGCGCCGAAGCTGATGCACGGCCCATCGTACTCCATCGTGAATTCGATTCCAAACAGGAGCAGTGAAGAGTGGACTTGAATCTCCCTGCTCACAGAGCGCTTTCATCCAACTTCGGATCGTATTGGGATGAAGAGCAAATCTTCTGGCTGCCTCGTCAACCGACCACCCGGTCAGCCGCATGATCTGAAGAATTTCAAGACGGCTCTCCGGACTGTATTGCCAACGACGATTCGCCGATATTCGTTCGCGTTCGGATTGATAGACGTGCGCGATACGCTCTATGAGCTTGGCCTGAAAATCAATATGATCTCTTTGCGCCATGAGTCGAATAACCGGTGACGGATGGGTAACCAGTCGACTCCTTGCAAGCATGTAGGCCTGAGCAATTGCGATGGCCACCGCGTCGATGATTTGTAGGATTCTGGATGGCATGTAGAATTTTGGCGCTGAGACGAGCACCATGATAGGAGGTGTAACAATCGCCGAGCCACTACAGGTAAAGTTCAATGCCGAATCGGACAACCGAATCTGATTATCCAACTTCCAAGCATCGCTACTGCCAGGATTGTCGGTCGGTCACGGTTTTCGAACAGGATGTCCGTGTATAATAGTGTTGTGTGTTCAATCACTCCGTTATTGCTTTATTTGCGACCAACTGATACTGATGAGAGATGAAATCCATGAATTATCGTTCTCAATCATCAAAAGCCATTGACATAATGGTGCACAATCATCCATTACCTCTCGAGCCTCTCGAGCCGCGACTGCTACTCTCTGCGTCGCTCGTTATATCAGAGTTCATGGCCTCCAACGATTCAAGCCTCCCCGATGGCAACAACCCGCCCGAGTTCGAAGACTGGATCGAAATCCTCAACACCTCCGACCAGCCCATTGATCTGCTCAACCACCACCTGACCGATGACGTCACAGACCTCGACAAATGGTCCTTCCCGCCCCAATCCCTTGATCCCGGTCAGAGCATCATCGTCTTTGCATCCGGCAACGATGTACCGGATGCCGATGGAAACCTCCACACCAACTTCAGGCTCGACGCCGATGGCGAGTATCTTGCACTTGTCGATACAGATGGCGCAACGATCATCCAACAATTCAATCCTGAATTCCCCAACCAACATCCCGATATCTCCTATGGCATACCTGCAACGATAACCAGCCTTGTCGACATCGGATCACCAGCCAGTATCCTCGTGCCCACATCCCCCCTCCCTCCAAGTTGGACCGGCTCCGCTGAGCCCTTCGACGATTCGTCATGGCTTAACGCGGAACTGGGTGTGGGTTATCAAATCATTCCACCCGCTCCTCCCGTCATTACCACCGCGTATCAGGTTTCCGTAGCAACCTCGGGCAACCAAGCCTTCGGCGGGTCTCTCGGAATGGATTTCATCGTCAACCAAACCGTCACCATCACCCATCTCGGCGTTTTCGATGACGGATCAAACGGCATTAACGCAAACCTCACCGCACAACTCTGGTCACGCAACGATGCCGGCACACCCGCCTCCCCCGTCGACGACACAGGCCTCTCCGTCCTGGCCTCCGCCACCTTCACCAACGCCTCCCCTGGAACACTCGATGGTGGCTCACGCTTCAAACAACTCGCCGAACCACTCACCCTCTCCCCCGGACCATACACCATCAACGCCTTTGGGTACGCCGCGACGGAACGAAACGGCAATAGCAGCGGAAACCCACCTGCATGGTCCACCGATGACGGCTCCGGCACGCTCACCTTCACCGGAGGCGGTCGATTTGGAACGGCAGGCCTGTTCCCCAACACACCCGACGGCGGCCCTACCAATCGCTACGCCGCTGGAACTTTCAAGTTCGAAGCAAAAGACCCCATCACACTCCCCCTCTTCATCAACGGCTCCTTCGAATCTCCCGCGCTTAACGACCTAGCCTTCACCAACGCCGTACCGGGTTGGACCCAATCCGGAGCCGCCACCGGCGCCGGCAATTTCAATCCCGCTGACTCCCAGTTCCCCGGCGCCACAGACCAAAACCCCGACAATGACACCCCCATCCCCGATGGCAGAAACGTCGCCTTCATAAATACCGGCAGCTATCTCCAAACCGCAAATCAACCCGTCCAGGCCAATACCAAGTACACACTCTCGGCCTCCTTTGGCGCCCGAGCCGACAGCGGCGCCACTACCTACGCTATGCGACTTCGCGCTGGCGAAACAACCCTCCAAGAAATACTCAATGCAAACCCCGACCCCGGAACATGGCAGTCCGAATCCTTCACCGTCGAAATCGGCCCCAACAGCCCACACATTGGCCAACCCCTCATCGTAGAGATCGAAAAAACTGGAGGCGCGCAACTCAACTTCGACAACGTCATCCTCGATGCCGAATCACAAATCCGCACCAACCTCGAATCCTCCATGCTCAACATCTCGCCCACCGCCCTCATCCGCGCCCCTTTCGATGTCACGCCCGAAATCCTCGCCGACATCGACATCTTCGAATTGCAAATGACTTACGATGACGGCTTCATCGCCTACCTCAACGGGGTAGAAATCGCCCAACGCAATGCCCCCGCCTCCCGAACCCACACCTCGACCGCCACAGCCAAAGCTTCCCTCACGGAAACCATCAACCTTGCCCAACACAAAGACCTGCTTCAAATCGGCACTAATACCCTCGCCATCCAGGGCTTCAATATCGCCGCCGATGACAACGACTTCCTCATCAGCCCAAACCTCCGCATCATTAACCTCGACACCGACCAACTCCAATATTTCAACACCCCAACCCCCGGCGCCATCAACGACACGATCGGCGTTGCAGGATTCATCCAGGACACATCCTTCTCCATCGACCGCGGCCTGTTCACCGACCCCTTCGATGTAGAAATCACCACACTCACACCCGACGCCCAAATCTACTTCACCACCGATGGCTCCGATCCCTCTCCCACAAACGGAACCCTCTACACGACCCCCATCAACATCACACAAACCACCACCCTCCGCGCCGCCGCCTACAAAGACGGCTTTAACCCCACCAACATTGACACCCAAACCTACATCTTCCCCGATGACATCCAACAACAACCCGCTTTCCCCTCAGGATTCCCAACCACCTGGAACAACGTCGGCGCCGACTACGCCATCGACCAGCGCACCATCAACGACCCCGTCTTCGGCCCACAATTCAACGATGCCCTCGCCTCACTCCCCACCATGTCACTCGTCCTCCCCACCGAGGATATGTTCGGGCCAACCGGCATCTATGCCAACCCACAGGCCTCAGGCAGAGCCTGGGAACGCCCCGTCTCCGTCGAATACTTCGATCCTGCAACAGGCGAGCAATTCCAGGTTGACGCCGGCATCCGAATCCACGGTGGTGCTTCCCGCGCACCCTCCGAATCCATGAAGCATTCCTTCCGACTCTACTTCCGCGATGAATACGGAAACGCAAAACTCAACTACCCACTCTTCCCTGAATCCGACGTCGACCGGTTCGACCAGCTCGTACTCCGAGCCAACTTCGGCGACGCATGGACCGTCCCACGAGAACACCCCAAAGACTCCTCCTTCATCCGCGACCAATTCCTCCGTGACATCTACCGCGACCTCGGCAACCCCGGCGCAAACGGAAACTTCGTCCACCTCTACATCAATGGCCTCTACTGGGGCTTCTACAACCCTACCGAACGTCCCCAGGAAGACTACGCCTCCGACCACTTCGGCGGCGAAGATGACGACTACGATGCCCTCAACTCCGGCCGCGTCCTAAACGGCGACCGCTCCACCTTCGACACACTCCTCTCCCTCGCACCCGGCGCCGCCGACCCCGCCACCTACGAACAAATCCAAAATCTCCTAGACATCCCCTCCTTCATCGATTACGCCATCATCAACCTCTACAACTACAATCAGGACTGGGGTTTCTTCAACAAGAACTGGTACGCGTTTCACAACCGTGATGGCGGCAAATGGTTCTTCTCTCCCTGGGATTCAGAGCACATCCTCTCCATCGTCGGCATCAACCGTCCACTCCGAACCGACATGACCGGCGCCAACGATGGCCAGGGCCCCACCTTCCTGCTCCAACACCTCCGCAAAAATCCCGACTTCCGACGCGATCTCGGCGATCGCGTCCAAACCCTCCTCTTTAATGATGGCCCCCTCACCCCCGAAAACATCGCAGATCGCTGGCTCGACCTCGCACAAATCGTCGAGCTCGCAACCATCCCCGAATCCGCCCGCTGGGGTGATTCCAAACCACCCTACAACGGCGTATGGGTCGGCCCACCCGAATTCCCCGCCCCGCTCTGGAATGAACCCCTCGACCAGAACG
>JANQQT010000024.1 GCA_028284925.1 Phycisphaeraceae bacterium
GGAAGTGGGGTTTGGGATATTGGATATTGGGGAGGAGGAATTGTGGTAGGATGGGTTTGGTGGTGGGTGGGGCGTTTTGAATTTTAGAAAGGAATGTTATGAAGAAATTGATTGCGGTTGGATTGTCGGTGGTGGTTTTGATGGTGGTGGGGTCGCAGGTTGAGGGGGTGGTGAAGGGGAAGAAGAGGGTTGCGGCGAATGGGAAGTTGAAGGTGTTTGTGTTGGCGGGGCAGTCGAATATGGTGGGGTTTGGGACGTTGAAGGGTGAGAAGGGGACGATGGAATCGTATGTGAAGGGGAATGCGAAGGCGCATGGTCATTTGATGACGAAGGGTGGGAAGTATGTGGTGCGGGATGATGTTTGGATTGTGAATATTTCGCGTGCGGGTAAGGAGAAACAGGGGTGGTTGACGGTGGGTTATGGGGCGAGTGAGGGGCATATCGGGCCGGAGTATGGGTTTGGGTTTGTGGTGGGAGATTATTTTGAGGATCCGGTGTTGATTGTGAAGTGTGCGTGGGGTGGTCGGTCGTTGATTCATAACTTTTTGCCGCCGAGTTCGGAGAAGTATACGAAGCCTGAGAAGGATGGGGATAAGGGGTTTCATTATGCGGAGGTGGTGAGGCAGGTGAAGGAGGTGACGGGGAATTTGAAGAAGTATTATCCGGGTTATAAGGGGAAGGGGTTTGAGATTGTGGGGTTTGGTTGGCATCAGGGTTGGAATGACCGGATTAATCAGAAAGCGGTGGATGCTTATGAGAAGAATATGGTGAATTTTGTCAAGGATATGCGGAAGGATCTGGGTGTGAAGGGGATGCCCTTTGTGATTGCGAATACGGGGATGGGTGGATGGGATATTCCGAAGAAGGCGCGGTATAAGGTGCGGGTGGAGAAGTTGATGACGGCGCAGCTGGCGTTGGCGGATGCGAAGAAGTATCCGAAGTTTAAGGGGAATGTGGCGGGTGTGGAGACGCGAGGTTTTCAGAGGAAGCGGGAGGAGTCGCCATCCGGGCAGGGGTTCCACTGGATGAGGAACTGGGAGACTTATTATCTAATCGGTAAGGGGATGGGGGAGAAGATGGTGGGGATGTTGGGGGGGAGGGTGGAGTGAGGAGGGCAAGGTGGATGTCAATGTTAATTTGATGGGTGTTCGTGTTTGTAGGATCTAGTTGGTCATTATCGTCCTCTGGAGCGCGCGACGACTATGTTCCGCGACGCGCCCCCGGCGAGGGCGCCGGGGGTTAATCTGCGCAGTATCAGGAGGTGACGGTGGGAGTTTTTTGTGGGTCGTTAGTGTTTTTGGAGGTATGTGTTGGCGAGGAGTTTGCCGAGGGCGAGGATGCCTTGTGTGGTGATGACGAGTTTTTGGGGTTGTTTGGGGAGGTTGAAGGCTTTGATGTGTGTGGTGTGGGGGTCGGCGGCGGAGAATTTGGCGATGGGGGTGACGGGGTCTATTTTGTTGACGCGTTTGTCATCGGTGGGGGGTTGCTGGGAGAGGAACCATTCGAGTTTGGGCATGGCGAGGTCGATGCGGGATTGGGTGATGATGGAGCGGATGCGTTTGGGAGCATCCTTGCGGTAAGGGTAGAAGGACATGTCGTTTTCGCCGATGTGGTAGAAGATTCCGGCGAGGCGGACGGTGTGGCCTTTTTGTTTGAGTTGTTGGATGGATTGTTTGATGAATTGGATGAAGTGGGGGTAGATGTGGCGTGTTTTGGCGGTTGAGCCTTTGGGTGTCCAGTCAATGATTTGTGAGCCGGAGTGTGTGAATTTGGCGATGGCGAAGTTTTGGGTGTTTTGGGATTGGAGTGTTTGGGCGAAGGAGAGTTCGGGGCCGAAGGTGCTGTAGCAGCCGGCGGGTCCGAGGGGTTCGTAGCCGGTGGAGGTTTTGTATGCGCCGCCGATGGAGTATTTGTAGGGGACGGTGTGGTTGTTTTTGAGGAGGGGGTTGTTGGGTTTGAGATCCTGGATGAAGGCGCGTTCGCCCTCCATGTTTCGGTGTCCGGCGAGGATGAAGAGTTTTATGGGTTTGGATTTCTTGAGGGGCCAGGATTTGAGGGGGCGTGGTGTTGTGGTTTTGATTCCGATGTTGTTGAGGTAGGCATCGGCGTAGTTGATGCCGTGCTGGAGTTGACCGAGTGTGCCGTAGTGGTAGTGGAGACCGACGCCGCCGCCGATTTCGACGCCGACGTGTGAGGTGGGGATGTATTGGGCGAGGGGGTCGTTTTTGGCGACCTGTTTCTGGCCGAGGCTGATGGCGTACATGCGTGGTCGAAGGTCCATGCCCCAGATGGTTTTGGTGCAGAGTTCGCCGATGTAGAAGCGGAGTTTGGGTGATTTGAGGTCGCGTCGGCATTTGGCGATGAAGTTTTTGAGGTTCTTGCCGTAGTTGGGCATGTATTCCTTGTTGAACATGTCGTTTTCGCCCTGGTGCCACATGAAGCCTTCGATGCGGTATTTGATGTTTTGTTTTTTCAGTTGGGCGAGGGATTCGCTGACGACTTTGAGGAGGAGGGGGTACATCTTGAATCCGATGGGTTGGTCGGGGTTCCAGTCCCCGCCGAGGTGAGTTCCGCCGGCGGCGACTTTGATGATGGCGATGGGCGCTTTGATGTTTCGGGTGAGTTTTCGAGCGAATGAGAGTTCGGGACCGACGATGTTGTTGACGGGTTGGAGGGGGGCCCAGCCGTTGGAGATGGTTTTGTTTTTTCTGCCGATGGCGTAGGAGAATTTGACGTTGGGTTGAGGTTTTTCGAGGCCTCGGTAGGGTGGGAAGCGGTGGATGTCCTTGACTTTGGAATCGGAGCCGACCATGTTGGACTGGCCGGCGAAGATGAAGATGCGGAGGGTTTGGGTATCGGCGTGGAGGGTGGGTGTGATGAGGAGGAGGGTGAGTAGGTGGG
>JANQQT010000037.1 GCA_028284925.1 Phycisphaeraceae bacterium
GGCTTCCCTCATCCGCCCCGCCTTCATCATCCTCTCCGCCCTACCCTTGTTAATCCACGACCACATACTCCCCTTCCTCCGAGGCGTAAACTTCCTCAAATACCTCACCTCATCCACCGATTTCACCAGACTATCCACCCACCCAAAACACAACGCCTCCTCCACCGCCTCCTCATACACCAATCCCGTCTCCCCCGATCCCTTCTTAAAAAATGTCACCCACACCCCACGCGACTCCGCGCCCTCATTCTCCAACCAATCCCTCCACTCCCCAAGCGTCCTCACACACAACTCTTCCATAAAAACCTCAATCGAAAACACTCCAAAACTTAAACATTAACGCCATCTTGCATTCATCAGGTTCATCAAATAAATTACCCTTCCATACACGCACTTCCCCAACGGTCGATACCCGAATCCAATTCCAACCAACAACAACCAACTTCCACGAAAGGCATCCGCCTGATGGCACATCATAACACATACGACTTTCTCTCATCCATCCACAAACGCCTCCCCTGGTTCTTCCATCACAACCGAATACTCAACCTCGGCCTACCTCCGCGCCACAAACCCACACCCGAAAACACCGTTCAAAACCTCTTCGACCAATGCGACCAGATCACCGTCAACCCCGCCAACACTCCCCTCGTCGATGTCACCATCCCCCCCCACGAATTCTCCGCCCCAAACCATTTCTTCGACGTCGTCCTCCTTCACCACAACGATCAACACGACCAACACCTCACCGAAAAACTCAACCTCGCAAACAAACTCCTTAAACCACAAGGCCTCCTCATCCTCACCCACACCTCTCCCAACACCCCAAACCGCCAATCCAACATCCATCAACTCCTCGATGCCGACAACCAATTCCACGATATCACCTGGTCCCACAACCCGGACCAATCCGACCTCTACTTCGCCGGAATCAAAAACCCCACATCCACCTCATCGCCGCAACCCTTCACCCCTCCCACACGCTACCACATCGCCGTAACCACCTTAAACAGAATCACCGATGTCCCCAACGACTCCCGAACCGATGCCCATGAACAAAGCAACTACCTCCACGAATCCATCCACAGCCTCATGGAAATCGCCGCCGCAAAAGCATTCCCCCCGGACTTCCTCCAAATCTCCATCTTCGACAGCGGCTCCACCGATACCTCCTTCCTGGATCCCATCACAAAACAATACCCCCAAATCCAAATCCATCACGCCCCTCGCCGCCTCACCCTCAACGAAAACGCCAACCGCGCCCTCCAACACGCCGCCTCTACCGCCCAACACCCCATCCTCATGCAGGATGACATCATCTTCGCAAAAAACGCCCTCCTCGCACTCGACCAGTGGATCCAAAACATCCCCGAAACAAGCAGAGACTACGCCTGCCTCACCCTCTGGAACTGCGCTTCAATAGGATCAGGCGACTACCCCGAAATCCCACACGATGCCTTCTGGGGAAGCTGCTTCCTTATCTTCCAACCCGCCCTCGCCCTTGCGTTCACCAACAGCTTCTCTCATCCACCCGATGAATGGCAACGCGAAGTACAATCCGGTCGATGCCACGACATGATCCTCAAGCTATGGGCCAAACGCACCAACCGCCGAATCATCATGAACCCCAACGGACTCATCCAGCACATCGGCAAATACTCGTCACTCTGTCGCCGACCCGATCGAACCACCTTCTTCGCCGGCGACAAACACTCATCCGTCCACAACCCCTCCGCCATGCTGTCCCAAACCACCTCGGGCGAATTCCACAAAGCACATCGCCCCCTCAACGTCTCCATCGCCATCACATGCCAAAACCAAAGCCGATACACCGACCAGGCGCTCGAAAGCCTCCTCCAACACACACAGGATGATGACCAATACCGTTTCTCCTACCTCCTCCTCGATGACGCCTCCACCGATGACACCCCGCACATCGCCAAAAAATATTCACACCGCGGCGTCAGCTACTGGCAAAACCGAAAACCCCTCGGCCTGACCTCCCTCTGGAACCGCGCATATCAGTTATCCGAAAACGCAGACTACCTCCTCATCGTCAACAACGATGTACTCTTCAGTAATAACTGGTGCCACACCATGATCAACGCCATGATACCACGCAATCGCGCCATGGGCGGCCCGATCACCAACGGCCCTGGACATGTCGACACACAAAACGTCCGAAATTTCATCCCCAACTACCAACCGTCCGACAACCCCGCCGACATCGCCGATACCGTCCAATCCTTAGTCAACCAAAAACCCTTCAAAGTCAGCCGCATCAATGGCTTCTGCATGGCCTTCAAGCTCGATTTCCTCAAAATGGCCGCACACAACCGCAGCAACCAACCCTTCAACCCCCGAAATGAACAGTTCGGCGGCGAGGACGAAATACAGGAACGCTTCAATCCAGGCCCCATCGTCGTCCCCGCAAGCTTCGTCTTCCATTACAAACAAGTCTCCGTCGGAACCGACCGTGCAACCTACGACACCTACCGCCTCCGAGGCGACGAATCCCAATCACAAACCAAAACACCAGCCGCGCAATCCCACAACTTCTACATCATGTCAACCCTGGAGACCATCGAACTCATATCCTCCCGGCTGCAAAGTGACCAACCCTTCTCCTACACAAGATTCGGCGATGGCGATTTCCTCCTCATCGATGGCGAGCCCGAAGAAATGCTTCACCAGAACTCAAGCGCCTTACAAAACGAATTAATCCAGGCCCTCACCATCGAACACGAAAACTACCTCCGCGGTGTCGGATGCGCATACAAGGAGGAACCCGGAATGGAAGACGGCATCTTCGCCAGGTTCAAAAACGACCGGAAAATCCAGTCAATCCTCGCCCGCCACACCGACACGCGCACATTCCCAAACTTCAACCCTTTCTCATATCTCGCCGTCTTCAATCCCGTACCTCTCCTTAACTTCCTCCAAAAACACATCCAGCCCAGAAAAAAAATCTTCGTCGGCTCCGTCGACCCCGCCCCGATCCAAAAAGTATTCGGCCCAATCGACCATCACATTCAAATCCCCCCAACAAACGCCTACTACGCCATGAATGACTGGTACCCCAAACTCCAGTCCGCCGCTGACGACGACTCACCTCTCATCCTCATCGCCGCCGGCATGGCATCACGCGTCACCGCAAAAAGACTTTGGCTCGAAAACAAACCCGTACAACTCATCGACGCGAGCAGCCTTGTCGACGCCATCGCGGGAAACCAGACCCGAACATGGATCCGAAAAAAAGGCCAACTCGCCCAAAAAAACCTCGGCCTCACCTGAGGCACACAAACTTAACCTTCTAACCCGGCAAATCCATGAAATTTCGCAAACCAAAACGAGTGCCCCATGAGCGCCCCACTCCAAACCCCAATCCCTATTCTGGCATTAGCTCCCCCAAATGCATACAAAAGCTGCAAACCTCTTCAAAAAACAATTCCAGCGATTCGCCCGACCGTACAGACCTGGATGATGACACCATTCAATCGAACGCCATAATATTTCTTGACAAAAAACGTATGACTATGCGCCAAAATATCACCCATCGACAAACAACAATGCCATAGTTTGCATTCAACCGCGTCTCATCAGAACGCCGCAAAAACCAATAAAAAAACACATCGCAGGCTCAGGAATAATGGCAATCGGTACAAGACCGTCACCGGATACCTCTTGCCCTTGGCCATAGTGGGATTGCCATATCGACAAGTCGAAACCATCCACCGCGCCGTCCCAATTGAAATCTCCCGACGCAGCGCCATCACCCACCACTTCGCCAAAATTCATACGCCATATCGCGTAATCATCGTTATCAACATCACCGTCGCCGTCCGCGTCCCCAAACTCTCCAACCAATTCAACGACCGCAAAGTCGCGAACCGTCCTGCCCATGGCCCCGCCGTCCGTCAATGCCACCGGTCCTGAATTCGACCCCCATCCAAAAACTTCAAAACTTGAATCCCCACCGCGCTCAAAAAACACCACCTCAATAGGGTACGTACCCGCGGTCAGAAATACCTCTCCCACCGTGCTGCTGTCTTCAATCAAACAGTCACACCTGATCCGCCTTCCCCCGTCATCGATGACGCCCATACCCGTCACATTCTCAGTCAACCCGCTAAACACCGCCCCTTCAATTCTCAACCACGCCCCATCATCACTCTGGAAACCAATGTGATAAGTATCCGCAACCGCAATCTCCAACAACCCAAACGCGAACACCCCAAAGTTGTCGTCATCGCCGGTCGTATTCGTATCAAATGCGATATCTCCAGGTATACGACCTGCCGAACTGTAACCCGGATCATGAAAATTAATGAAATCGTGTTTAACCAACTCCCCGGATGTCGCCGCACTCAAGCCTGTTGCGAGGTTCGTTATCGCACCATGCGCATCCGGTTCACTCGTAAAAACAGTCCACTGCCCGGCCATGCCCGGTCGTGACACCTTAACACTCGAACCATCCTCTTGATGACCCACCAATCGAAAGTCATGCGGGTTGTACGTCGAATACGCTCCTTTTGCCGCAAAAACCTCAATATAAGCCTCACCCCCGCCCTCCGTATGCAACATATCGATCTCATACACACCCGCCTTCAAATCCCAAACACCATAGGTATGGGTCGAACCCGCTGCGATCGGACCAAACGCAATCGTATCGCCCGCATGAGCCTCGCCATCATGCGACAGCGTATTAAACCACGGTGTCGTCGATGACACCACTTCCTGACCCTTGATACGCAAAAAACCTCCATCATCCCCGTGAAAGCCAAATGTGTAAAGTCCCGGCTCGCGCACAAGAATATGCGCCTGACCATAAGTCGAAAAATGATCATCATCCGAATTCAAAGGCCCCTGCAAATCGTTGGACGCAAACGCATCACTCCCCGGCACGATCCCCCGACTAAATCCCGGATCACTCAAGTTGATCACCGGCAATCGATAATTGATCGCCTCACCAAGCCCCTGCCGAAAATGCTCGGCCGCAACGCGCGCATCACTCTCCGTACGACCCGCCTGATAGATCTCTCGGATATTCCACATGCCCGCAACCGCAGGCCCCAAATCTGGCAACCCGAAGCGCATCGCATCAATCACACCCACATCAACCCCGCCATCCCATCCATACGATCGCTCAACACCAGGACTTCCCAACAAAACTCCCAACAACAACATGACCAACCTACAGCCTGCCCGGCGCCTCAATTCACTTCCTGCTTGTCGTTTCATTACACGCCTTTCAATATCCCGACCCTAACCCAAATCAAACCCGGCCACCTACACCGGCATACCTCCACCCACTTCCGCTAAAAGGTCTACCACACCACCACCACCCTCCGTCCGCGCCCCCTCCGGGATCTCAATCAATTCAAATGCCTTCCCTAACGCATCCAATATCAAATCTCGATCCCCTTCATCAACAACACCGTCTGCATCAAAATCCGCCCACGTCACATAAGGCCCGCCACCCCCGCCTACCACCTCACCCATCGACCCCAGGAACAAACCAAAATCGGCAAAATTTACGACATCATTATTATCCACATCAAAAATCACCCCTCGACTCCATACCTCCGGCGTCTCCCCAATACGCACCTCATCAGCCGCCTCTCCTCCCAATTCAAATCCCATCGAACCCTCTCGAATACTCAATCCCGCCTCAAAGGGCCCAAACGCTTCACCCGTTGCGTCAATCGCCGCGTGCGCCCCAAACAACACACGGGCTATCAGGACATAATCCTCCTCCGCCTCTTGCGCAACACCCTGACCCACCGCAAAGTCAACCAACCCGCCCACCAGATCGATGTCCGACAACAACACCTCATCAAAATGATCGCCATATTCAATCGCCAAAGGCGACACCACATCCGCATCAAAACCCAACTCAAGCGAGGCCAATGTCATCGTCCCGGAAATCGCCAACGCATCCGCCAACGCCCAAAGCTCCACATAAAAATCCCCTACTTCACGCACCGTAAATACCCCCTCAACATCACTCCCCGGTGCGTCCGCCAGATAATCCACACCCATTCCCTCCATTCGCGCCACCGGGATCACATCAATATCATTCTTACCCTCATTATCAAGATTCGTCACCGACACATCTGCGCCATCCAACTGTAAATAGGCACCGTCATTACTGACCGTCGGTTGTGTCACCACTTCATAACCGACATCACCATCAAATTCCGCATCATCCTTACCAGTTACAATGACCGTCTGCGGAACATACCAGTTGCCGGGAGTAAACTGCAATGCCGTCGTACTTAACGTCCCCTCGCCAACATCACTCGACGACAACAACATAAACACCGTATCCGTCGGCGGCGTATCCAAAGCCACATCAAATCGCGCCTCACCACCGGATTCCGTCGTGACCAAACCCTCCGTCGGCGAAACATAAACCCCCGCATTCGCATCCTCACCAAAAGAGTACCACAACAAGTCATACGATGCTCCCGCCCCCGAATTCACCACCCGCAAGTAATAATCGCCGCCAACCGCCAGTTGAATCTCACCATGCTCATAATCTCCTGCCGATTCAAACCGCGCTTTCAACTCTCCACCCGCGTCATACAACCACAAATCCATATCATCCGACCCGCCGTCAAAAAACAAATCCACAAATAACCAATCATCCGCCTCCACGCTGATCCGATACCAGTCCTCATCATAACCATACCCCACCCCATTCACCTGCGATAGATACCGTCGCTCATGTCCCCGCAAATCAAAACTCGCCGCTAACTCGTCATTCTCCTCATAAGCATCATCAACATAACTTACGCCAAACTCAACACCCCCAACGACCGATTGCGCCCCCGTACTCACCACAATTCGTGAATTCGCCGGACCCGTTGCACCCCATCCAACCTGAGGCACATGCCTCACCACATACGAACCAACCTCCAACCCGACAAACATGAACGCCCCATCTTCATCCGTCAACACAAACGGCTCACCCGCGTCCTCCATTCCATCACCATCGATATCCAGATAAACCCGCTCGCCCCCCAATCCCCGATCACCTCCATCCAACATCCCATCCTCATTTCGATCTTCAAATACAACACCCGCGATCCCAATCGGATCATCATCCATATTCACCAGCGGCACTGACCCCAAATCAACTTCCGACCACACAGGATCACTACCCACCGCCCCGGAAAAACTCACCTCATAGCCCACATCGCCATCCTCAACCAAATCATCAACCCCCGACACCGTCAACAACTGCCCCGTTTCCCAATTACCTAAATGAAACACCAATTCCGATACCCCAGCCACCCCCTCACCT